>NZ_WVUG01000255.1 GCF_017614965.1 Streptomyces griseorubiginosus
GTCTCCCCCCGTCCTGCGGTCCGGTCCGCCTGGTCGGGGTCGACGGACACGCGGGTTCGGGGAAGTCCACCTTCGCCGGGCAGTTGGCCCGGGCCCTCGGCGACGCGCCGGTGCTGCACCTCGACGACATCGCCAGCCACGAGGAGTTGTTCGACTGGACCGGGCGCATGCGGACCCAGGTGATCGAGCCGTTCCGCCGCGGCGAGACCGCCCACTACAGGCCCTACGACTGGCGCATCCGCCGCTTCGGCCCGCCCCGCCCGCTGCCGACCGCCCCCGTGGTGCTGGTCGAAGGCGTCGGCGCCGGCCGCCGCGCGCTCCGCCCCCATCTCGCACATCTGCTGTGGATGGAGCTGCCGTACGAGGAGGCGTGGACGCGGGGACGACAGCGGGACGGCGAGGAACAGCGGGAGTTCTGGGACGGTTGGGTCCGCGCGGAACGACAGCACTTCGCCGAGGATCCCTCCCGGCCGTTCGCCAACTCCCTGGTACAGCAGTGCGAGAAGGGATACGAGGTACTGCCGGGGCCCGGGAGGAGACTTGGACCGGACCAGGTGCTCACCCAGGGTGACGGACCATCCGCAATGTGCTGAACTTGTGAAGACGGGCCGTCGGGGAACTTGCCGGAGTGCCTCAACTCGGCTTGACCGAGGGGCCGTACAGGTCTTACGTTCTCAATGTGCGGCCATACGAAGCCGCCCACTGTCGCGAAGCCCCCGGTTGTTCCCCCGTGATCGGGGGCTTCGTTCTGCCCTCCCCCACCTTTCCGGACGCTCTGTGGTGCGTTTCGCTCACCCTCGGTCACCGTCCGCTCCCCGGCTCATCTGCTCCCACCTCGTCAAACGTCCTGTGCGGCACCCTTCGGCGGGCGACACCGGCGCAGGTACCATGCCCTCGGTGCGACCTACGAGCGGCTGTGCGCGCACCGCAACTCCGGTCAGCGGTACGGCGGTTCGATCAAGGCGGCCGACGGGTGACCACCCGGCGGTCAACCGACGGGGGCACGGTTTGTGGGGGACGTGATGGACTTCGGCACGCAGGGCCCCGAGGCCCCGGCCGACCTCGCCTGGCTGCGAGGCGTGGACGCCTACACCATGGGCGCGTATCCGCAGGCGGAGGAGGAGTTCCGGACCGCGGTGCGGACGGATCCCGGGATGGCCGACGGCTGGCTCGGACTGCACGCGCTGCGCGTCGACACGACGACCGCGCTGCTGCGGATGTTCCGGCACCGGGACCGCTTCGGCGAGCAGCGTGCCCGGCACCGCCGCTCCCTCAACTCCTGGTACTGGCTGGGCTGGTGGGTGCAGCCGGTGCTGGAGACCCCGCGCGACCTGCTGCTCGCGCACGCCTCGCACTGGCTGGACGGCCGTCATGTGCCCGAGCTGGACCGGGCGCTGGCCGGTCTGCCGCCCATCGACACCGACCACCAGGTCCGTTTCCTGCACGCCTGCCGCGCCTACCTGGTCAAGGACTGGGAGCAACTCGTCCGCCACACCGACCCGCTGATCGACGACCCGCTGCTCGGAATCGAGGCGGGCCTGTTCGGCGGGATGGCCCGGGTCCGCCTGGAGATGTACGGCCAGGCCGAGCCGCTGCTCGCGGCGGCGCTGATGCGCTGCCGCAGTGAGCAGCCGCAGCGCAAGGAGCTGCGGTACTGGCTGGCGCGGGCCCATGAGGGCACGGGCCGTTCGGCCGCCGCGCTGCCCCTGTACCGGGCCGTGCACCGCGTCGACCCCGCCTTCATGGACACCTCGGCCCGGCTCGCGGCGATCGCCGAGGGGGACGGCTACGACGACTCCGCCGACCTCGCCGCGATCACGCTCTCCGGCGCGCAGGACGTCCTGGAGGCTCCCGACGCCCTCGACCCGCTGTTCGGCACCGAGGTACGGGACCTGCGGCTTCCCGAACCCGACCTCCCGCCCGTCGGCCCGGTGCCGTCGGTGATCGATCCGGCGGTGCGCGAGAAGAGCGTCGCCGGCTCGCCGCTGCCGGCCGGGCCGACCGATCCGGCGTTGCTCGAGGAGGCGCTCGCCGAGCTGGAGCGCATGGTCGGCCTGGAGCCCGTGAAGCGACAGGTCAAGGCGCTGTCCGCGCAGTTGAACATGGCGCGGCTGCGGGCCGGGCAGGGGCTGCCGGTCCAGCCGCCCAAACGGCACTTCGTCTTCTCCGGCCCCTCCGGCACCGGCAAGACGACGGTCGCCCGCATCCTGGGCCGTGTCTTCTACGCCCTCGGCCTGCTCGGCGGCGACCACCTGGTCGAGGCCCAACGAGCCGACCTGGTGGGCGAGTACCTGGGCCAGACGGCCGTGAAGGCCAACGAGCTGATCGACTCCGCGATCGGCGGGGTGCTCTTCGTGGACGAGGCCTACTCGCTCTCCAACTCCGGTTACGGCAAGGGGGACGCCTACGGCGACGAGGCGCTGCAGGTGCTGCTGAAGCGGGCCGAGGACAACCGGGACCACCTGGTGGTGATCCTGGCCGGCTACCCCGAGGGCATGGACCGGCTGCTCGCCGCCAACCCCGGTCTGTCCTCCCGCTTCACGACCCGCGTCGACTTCCCGTCCTACCGGCCGCTGGAACTCACCTCGATCGGCGAGGTGCTGGCCGCGGAGAACGGCGACGTCTGGGACGAGGAGGCCCTGGACGAGCTGCGCTCGATCGCCGGGCACGTGGTGGACCAGGGCTGGATCGACGAACTGGGCAACGGACGCTTCCTGCGGACCCTGTACGAGAAGAGCTGCGCGTACCGGGATCTGCGGCTGTCGACGTACCCGGGGATGCTGTCGCGGGACGACCTGTCGACGTTGCGGTTGCCTGACTTGATGCAGGCGTACGGCGAGGTGCTGTCGGGGCGGGGGCCGCAGGATCCCAGTGCCATGTGACATACCACTGGCCCCCGCACCGATCAGGTCGCCAGCGCCTCCTCCGGCTCCCCGCTCCCCCGCGGCTCCGTCACCCGGACCTCCGGCGTGTCCCGGTGCGCCGGGTCGGTGACCTCGCCCACCAGCAGCTCCAGCACGTCCTCCAGGGCGACCAGCCCCAGCACCTTCCCCGAGCCGTCCGCCACCTGGGCGAGGTGGGTCGCCGCCCGGCGCATGACCGTGAGGGCGTCGTCCAGGGGAAGGTCGGCGCGGAGGGTCGTCATCGGGCGCCACAGCTGCTGCGGCACCGCCCGTTCGGAGTCCTCCAGGTCGAGTACGTCCTTCACGTGCAGGTAGCCCATGAAGGCGCCGCCGTTGTCCGCGGCGACCGGGAAGCGGGAGTATCCGGTGCGGGCGGTGAGCCGGACGATCTCGCCGGGGGTGACCGAGGGGCTGACCGTGATCAGCGACTCGCGCCCCAGCAGCACGTCCGTCACCGGGCGGGAGCCCAGCTCCAGCGCGTCCTCGAGGCGTTCCTGCTCCTCGGGGTCCAGCAGGCCCGCCTGTCCGGAGTCCTCCACCAGGCGGTTGAGCTGTTCGCTGGTGAAGACCGCCTCGACCTCGTCCTTCGGTTCGACCCGGAAGAGCCGCAGGATGCCCTGGGCGCAGGCGCCGAGGGTCACGGTGATCGGCTTGCAGATCCGGGCGAAGTAGACCAGCCCGGGGCTGAGCCACAGGGCGGCCTTCTCGGGCGCGGCCATCGCCAGGTTCTTCGGGACCATCTCGCCGATGACGAGGTGGAAGAAGACGACCGCGGCCAGCGCGATGACGTAACCCAGCGGGTGGATCATGCCGTCGGGCAGGTGGATCCATTCGAAGACCGGCTCCAGCAGGTGCGCGACCGTCGGTTCGGCCACCGCGCCCAGGGTCAGCGAGCAGACGGTGATGCCGAACTGGGCCGCCGCCATCATCTGGGGCAGGCGTTCGAGGCCGTAGAGCACCTGGCGGGCCCGTGCCGTGCCGAGGGGTTCGATCTGGCTGCGGCGGACGGAGACCAGGGCGAACTCGGCGCCGACGAAGAAGCCGTTGGCGAGCACCAGCAGGGCGGCGAACAGGAGTTGCAGCACGCTCATCGGGCGACCTCCACGACCGGCCCGGTCCTGACCAGCCGGACGCGCTCGGCCCGGTAGTGGCCCACCCGGCGCACGGTCAGCCGCCAGCCGGGCAGTTCGGCCTTGTCACCGGCGGCCGGGATCCGGCCGAGCAGATCGGCGACGAGGCCGGCGACCGTCTCGTACGGTCCCTCGGGCACGTCCAGGCCTATGCGCTGCAGGATGTCGACCCGGCAGCTGCCGTCGGCGTCCCAGGCGGGCTTGCCGTCCTCCGGCGGGGCGGCGGCGAGCTCGGGCACGTCCTGCCCGTCGTGCTCGTCGCGGACCTCCCCGACGATCTCCTCGACGATGTCCTCCAGCGTCACCACACCGGCCGTGCCGCCGTACTCGTCGACGACGACCGCGATGGGCTGCTCGCTGCGCAGCTGCGCCAGCAGGGGCTGGACCGGCAGGGTCTCGGGGACCAGCAGGGCCGGGCGGGCGATACGGCCCACGGGGGTACGCAGCCGGTCGTGCACGGGGACGGCCAGCGCGTCCTTGAGGTGGACCATGCCGACGACTTCGTCGATCTTCTCCTTGTAGACGGGGAAGCGGGACAGGCCGGTGGCGCGGGTCAGGTTGACCACGTCCTCGGCGGTGGCCGAGGACTGCAGCGCGCTCACCTTCACCCGCGGGGTCATCACGTGCTGCGCGGTCAGCTCGGCGAGCGACAGGGTCCGCACGAAGAGGTCCGCGGTGTCCTGCTCCAGGGCCCCGGCCTGTGCGGAGTGCCGGGCGAGGGAGACCAGCTCGCCCGGTGTGCGGGCGGAGGCCAGTTCCTCGGCGGGCTCGACGCCCAGGGCGCGGACGAGGCGGTTGGCGACGGTGTTCAGCGCGGCAATGACCGGGCGGAACAGCCGTGCGAAGACGTGCTGCGGGCCGGCCACGAAGCGGGCGACCTGCATGGGCTTGGAGACCGCCCAGTTCTTGGGCACGAGCTCGCCGATCACCATCTGCACGGCGGAGGCCAGCAGCATGCCGACGACGACCGCGATGCCGGAGACGGCGCCCTCGGGGATGCCGACGGCCGTGAAGGGGCCGCGCAGCAGTGCGGCGAGGGCCGGTTCGGCGAGCATGCCGACGACCAGGGAGGTGATGGTGATGCCGAGCTGGGTGCCGGAGAGCTGGAAGGACAGCTCCTTCAGCGACTCGGCGACCCTGCGGGCGCGTTTGTCGCCCTCGGCGGCGGCCCTCTCGGCGTCCGTCGCCTCGACCGTGACCAGCCCGAACTCGGCGGCCACGAAGAAGCCGTTGGCGAGGATCAGCAGGACGGCCGCTCCGAGGAGCAGCAGGGAGGTGGTCATGATGCCGCCGCCTCGGTATGTCGGGAGGGGGCGGCGCAGGTACTACAGGACGATCCGTCCATCGCTGGAGGGAGTCACTCCTCGGGTAGCAGGGGGCCGCTGAGGGCCGTGGGGCACGTCGGCGGCGGAGGCGCGAGAAAACGCCTCCGCCAACAGATTAATCAAGACAGGGGTCTCTACGGCAGATCCCTCGTCGAGCGGGCCTCGGCGAGCGCGCGCAGCGTGCGCGCGTCGGCGATGGCACGTTCCTTGGCGATACCGGGCTGGATGCCGAGCGCGGGCAGGCTGGTGCCGTCGCTGAGGTTGAGGAAGACCCAGGGGTCACCGGGACGCAGGTTCACATGGAGGATCTCGGTCCACTCCAGGTGCCGCCTGCTGACGATGTTGACGACGGTGACACCGGACTCCTCGGCGACGACCTTCACCCGGGCGAGCATGGCCAGGACGCCGAAGAGGAGCGCGCCGGTGAGGATGAAGCTGAGCCGTTCACCGGGGCCGAGCTGCTCCAGGAGCATGGCGACGGTCGTGATCACCACGAAGATCGCGACGCCGCCGGTGAGCAGGACGGCCCGGGTGCGGCCCGGCCGGAAGGTGACGGGGAGAGCGGGCAGATCAGACATCTCGTACGGTCCTCGTACGGTCTCTCAGAGGCGGCAGGCGTGGATGGCCGTGGTCAGGATGGCCCGGGCGCCGATCTCGTACAGGTCGTCCATGATCCGCTGGGCGTCCTTGGTCGGGACCATGGCACGCACGGCGACCCAGCCCTCGTTGTGCAGCGGCGAGATGGTCGGCGACTCCAGACCCGGGGTGAGGGCGACGGCCTTCTCCAGCTGCTCGACGCGGCAGTCGTAGTCCATCATCACGTACGTCCGGGCCACCAGGACACCCTGCAGCCGGCGCAGGAACTGCTGCACCTTGGGCTCCTCGCCGTCCGCGCCGGTGCGGCGGATGACGACGGCCTCGGACTTCATGATCGGCTCGCCGAAGACCTCCAGGCCCGCGTTGCGCAGGCTGGTGCCGGTCTCGACGACGTCGGCGATGACCTCGGCGACGCCCAGCTCGATGGCGGTCTCGACGGCGCCGTCGAGGTGGACGACGGAGGCGTCGACGCCGTGCTCGGCGAGGTGGCCCTCGACGATGCCCTCGTAGGAGGTGGCGACGGTACGGCCCTTGAGGTCCTCGACCCCGGTGGCCGTCCCCGGCTTGGCGGCGAAGCGGAAGGTGGAGCGGGCGAAGCCGAGCGGGAGGATCTCCTCGGCCTCGGCGCCGGAGTCGATCAGCAGGTCACGGCCGGTGATGCCGATGTCCAGCCGACCGGAGGAGACGTAGATCGCGATGTCGCGGGGCCGGAGGTAGAAGAACTCGACGTCGTTCGACGGGTCGACGGTGCGCAGTTCCTTGGACTCCCGGCGCTGCCGGTAGCCGGCCTCATGCAGCATCTCCGCCGCAGGGCCTGACAGGGAACCCTTGTTGGGGACGGCGATGCGCAGCATGAGGTCGGCTTCCTTCGCGTGGGTTCATCGGGGCGTGGGTCTCTTGGGGAAAGAGGTGGGGCTCACAGGTGGGCGTAGACGTCGTCCAGGGAGATCCCGCGGGCGACCATCATCACCTGGACGTGGTACAGCAGCTGCGAGATCTCCTCGGCGGCCGCCTCCTTGCCCTCGTACTCGGCGGCCATCCAGACCTCGGCGGCTTCCTCGACGACCTTCTTGCCGATGGCATGGACGCCCTTGCCGACCAGCTCTGCGGTGCGGGAAGTGGCGGGATCGCCGTGGGCTGCCTTGTGCTGGAGCTCGGTGAAGAGCTCCTCGAACGTCTTGTTGGACATGGTGAGCGTCAGACTACGCCACGGCCGGTTACCTCAGTGCCACGGTTCAGATACTGAGCGGAGGGTGGCCGCGGTCGCCACCGCCGCCGTCACCGCCTCGTGCCCCTTGTCCTCGTTGGAGCCCGGCAGACCGGCCCGGTCCAGCGCCTGCTCCTCGTTGTCGCACGTCAGCAGACCGAAGCCGACCGGGACACCGGTGTCGACGGAGACCTGGGTCAGGCCCTGGGTGACGCCCTGGCACACATAGTCGAAGTGCGGGGTGCCGCCGCGGATGACGACACCCAGGGCGACGATCGCGTCGTAGCCGCGGCCGGCGAGGACCTTGGCGACCACCGGGAGTTCCCAGCTGCCGGGGACCCTGAGCAGGGTCGGCTCGTCGATGCCGAGGTCGTGCAGGGCGCGCAGCGCGCCGTCCACCAGGCCGTCCATCACCTTTTCGTGCCACTGCGCCGCGATGACGGCGACCCGCAGGTCACCCACATTGCGTACGGACAGCTCCGGTGCGCCCTTGCCGCTCACGTTCTCTCGTCTCCTGGATGTGCTGGGGGTGCGGTTACTGGTTGCTGCAGGTGGACACCGGGCTGGTGTCCAGCCAGGGCAGGTCGTGTCCCATCCGGTCCCGCTTGGTGCGCAGGTAGCGGAGGTTGTGCTCGCCCGCCTGTACGGGCATCGGCTCCCGGCCGACGACCTTGAGCCCGTGCCGGACGAGCGCGTCGGTCTTGTCGGGGTTGTTGGTCATCAGGCGCACACTGCGCACGCCGAGGTCCTCGAGGATCTGCGCGCCGGCGCCGTAGTCCCGGGCGTCCGCCGGCAGGCCGAGCTCCAGGTTGGCGTCGAGGGTGTCGCGGCCGCGCTCCTGGAGTTCGTACGCCCGCAGCTTGGACAGCAGGCCGATGCCGCGTCCCTCGTGGCCGCGCAGATAGACGACCACTCCCCTGCCCTCGCTCTGGATGCGCTCCAGGGAGGCCTCCAGCTGGGGGCCGCAGTCGCAGCGCAGGGAGGAGAAGATGTCGCCGGTCAGGCACTCGGAGTGGACGCGGACCAGGACGTCCTCGCCGTCGCCGATCTCGCCGTGGACGAGGGCCACGTGCTCGACGCCGTCGACGGTGGAGCGGTAGCCGTAGGCCTTGAACTCGCCGTGCACGGTGGGCAGATGGGTCTCGGCCTCGCGGCGGACGGTGGGTTCGGAGCTGCGGCGGTAGGCGATCAGGTCCTCGATGGAGATGATCGTCAGGCCGTGCTTGCGCGCGAAGGGGATCAGCTCGGGCAGGCGCAGCATCCGGCCGTCCTCGCCGGCGATCTCGACGATCGCGCCGGCCGGGCGCAGCCCCGCGAGGCGGGCGAGGTCGACGGCGGCCTCGGTGTGGCCGTCGCGGGTCAGGACGCCGCCGGGCCTGGCCCGCAGCGGGAAGATGTGGCCGGGGCGCACGAAGTCGGCGGGCTCGGCTTCGCCGCTCGCCAGCAGCTGGAGGGTGGTCGCGCGGTCGGCGGCCGAGATCCCGGTGGTGACGCCGTGGGCGCCCGAGGCGTCCACGGAGACCGTGAAGGCGGTCTTCATCGACTCCGTGTTGTCGTCGACCATCTGCGGGAGCTTCAGCCGGTCCAGTTCCTCGCCCTCCATGGGGGCGCAGATCAGGCCGCGGCACTCGCTCATCATGAAGGCGACGATCTCGGGGGTGACCTTCTCGGCGGCGATGACGAGGTCGCCCTCGTTCTCGCGGTCCTCGTCGTCGACGACCACGATCGGGCGGCCGGCCGCGATGTCGGCGATCGCCTGCTCGACGGGGTCGAGGGACCAGTCCTCGATACCGTCCGTGCTGTAGAGAATCGGTGGGATCGAAGGGGCGGCGCGTAGCGCCTCGTTCGGGGCGGTGGTGGGAGACGGGTGGGCGGTCATGCCGGCGCTCCTTCCAGGACGGGTTGCGGTGTGTTGCGGGAACGCAGCCACCAGTCGCGCATGCCCCACAGGACGAGTGCGCCGTAGATGACGTAGACGAAGCCGGAGAAGGCGTAGCCGTTGGCGAAGTTGAGGGGGACGCCGACGACGTCGACGAGGAGCCAGGCGATCCAGAACTCGACCATGCCGCGTGCCTGGGCGTACATGGCGACGATCGTGCCGACGAATATGTAGGCGTCCGGCCAGGGGTCCCAGGACAGGGACGGGTAGGCCTTGAAGAGCAGGGCGACCGCGACCGTGCCGACGGCCGCCGCGCCCAGCATCGCGCCGCGTTCGCGCCAGGTGGCGAACCGCGGGGTGATGTGGCCGTCGGCGGAGCTGCCCTTGCTGCGGCTCCACTGCCACCAGCCGTACAGCGCGACGACCATGACGACGACCTGCTTGCCGGCGCTGCCCGCGAGATGGCCGTAGAACGCGATGAACAGGACCAGTCCGGAGAGGAACTGCACCGGCCAGGTCAGCAGGGAGCGCCGCCAGCCGAGGGCGAGGGTGATCAGGCCGAGGATGTTGCCGATCATGTCCGACCAGATGATGTGCTGGCCGAGGAGGGTGAAGGCCTGCGAGTTCAGCCAGTTCACCGGCCTGCTCCCTGCGTGCTCGCGAGCAGGCGCTCGACGTACTTGGCGACCACGTCCACCTCGAGGTTGACCGGGTCACCGGGCTGCTTGAGGCCGAGCGTGGTCAGGGCGAGGGTGGTGGGGATGAGGCTGATGGTGAAGTGGTCGGGCCCCGCGTCCACGACGGTGAGGCTGATGCCGTCGACGGTGATGGAGCCCTTCTCGACGACGTAGCGCGAAAGGTCCGCGGGCAGCGAGATCTTGACGATCTCCCAGTTCTCGGACGGCTTGCGCTCCAGCACCCGACCGGTGCCGTCGACGTGGCCCTGCACGATGTGGCCGCCGAGGCGGGATCCGACGGCGGTGGGGCGCTCGAGGTTGACGCGGGAGCCGACGGCGATGGCGCCGAGGCTGGAGCGGTCGAGGGTCTCCGCCATGACGTCGGCGGTGAACTCGTCGCCCTCGTGCTCGACGACGGTGAGGCAGACGCCGTTCACGGCGATGGAGTCCCCGTGTTTCGCGCCCTCGGTGACGACAGGGCCGCGCACGCGGAAGCGACAGGAGTCACCGAGGTTCTCGACGGCGGTGATCTCACCCAGCTCTTCGACGATTCCGGTGAACACTTCCCGGGTCCTCCTGCCTCATTCGGGCACGGACTCCGGGGCTGTCGAAGACGACAGATGCGAGCGAGGACACCGGGGGCGACGCCGGACAGACTCGTCCACACGGACGAGCGCATACGGCGGCGCGCACGAATGCCCGCCCGCCGCGCACTGCCTCCCATCCGGACTTTAACCGTCGGTCCAGGAATTTCACCTGGTCAACCGGCCGCTGGAAGCGGACGGGTCGCGGACTGTAACCGCCGGTTCGGAATTTCACCGACCCCGGAGTGCGCTGCTTCTGGTACAGAGCCAGTGTGCCACGCCTGATCGACGTCCATACGGGCGAACGGTGTGGGTTGGCTCACAAGGTGTGTCGCTGTACTTCTCAACTCGGGCCGTTTGCCGGACCCTTTGGTCTAGTCCTTTAGGGCTCACAGGACGGGCCCGGCGGCGGTGACGACGGCCCTTGCCCGTCGCCGGGCCTTCTCAGCCGTGGTGTCCGTGGGTTCTGGCAGGGTGGTGCCATGAGCAGCGCGACCGCCGACGACTTCGAGCCGCACCGCCCGCGGCTGTTCGGTCTTGCCTACCGCATGCTGGGCTCGGCCGACGAGGCGGAGGACGTGGTGCAGGACGCGTATCTGCGCTTCAGCGGCGCGGACCGCGCGGGCATCGAGCATCCGGCGGCCTGGCTCGCCAAGGTCGTCACCAACCTCTGCCTCACCCGGCTGACCTCGGCGCGGGCCCGGCGCGAGCGGTACGTCGGCACCTGGCTGCCCGAGCCGGTCGTCACCTCCGACGGCACGCTCGGCCCGCTGGAGTCGGCGGAGCAGCGGGAGGCCGTGTCACTGGCGATGCTGGTCCTGCTGGAGCGGCTCACGCCGAACGAACGGGCGGTGTACGTGCTGCGGGAGGCGTTCGGGTACGGCCACCGGGAGATCGCCGGTGCGCTGGACCTGACCGAGGCCAACTGCCGTCAGCTGTACCGGCGGGCGGTGCGGCGGGTGGACGAGGACCGGTCGCGGTTCGAGCCGGTGCCGGGGCGGCAGGCGGAGCTCGTCACCTCGTTCCTCACCGCGGCCCGGGACGGTGATCTGGCCGGACTGGAGAAGGTGCTGGCGGCGGACGTCACCTGGTCCAGCGACGGCGGCGGCAAGGTCAGCGCGGCCCGCCGGCCGGTCGAGGGGCGCGAGAAGGTCGCACGGCTCGCGGTGGGCGGCGCCGAGCGGTTCGCGGCGGGGCTGGAGTTCACGCCGACCGAGATCAACGGGGAGTACGGGCTGGCCGCCTGGGCGGGCGACTCGCTCGCCGGTGTGGTCGCGTTCGAGGTGCGGGACGGTCTGATCGCCCATCTGCGGATCGTGCTGAACCCGGAGAAGCTGGACTTCGTGAGGCGGCAGCTCGCGCGTTCCTAGGTGGCTGTCACATTTCGCGCGGGCTGCGTGGTCTCAGCCGGCGTAGGGCGCTCCACCCCGGGGCGTCCGCCGCGGGAAGGGTTGGACAGCATGACCACGATCCTGGTGACCGGTGGGACGGGTACCCTCGGCAGGCTCGTCACCGAGCGGCTGCGGGCGGACGGGCACGAGGTACGAGTGCTCAGCCGGCACACCCCGCCCCACGCCGTCGATCTGCGCGAGGGCGGAGCCGGGCTGGACGCGGCGGTCGAGGGCGTGGACACGGTGGTGCACTGCGCGACCACGCAGACCGGCGGGGACGAGAAGGCGGCCGCCCATCTGATCGCGGCGGCGCGGCGGGCCGGGGTGCGACACCTGGTCTACATCTCGATCGTCGGCGTCGACCGGGTTCCGTTCCCGTACTACCGGACCAAGCTCGCGGTGGAGAGGATGGTCGAGGAGTCGGGGCTGGGCTGGACGGTGCTGCGGGCGACGCAGTTCCACGATCTGCCGGTGATGTTGTTCCGCGCGCTGGCGAAGCTGCCGGTGCTGCTGCTGCCGGCCGGGGTGCGGGACCAGCCGGTCGAGGTGGCCGAAGTCGCCGAGCGGCTGGCCGAGTTGGCGCAGGCGGCGCCCGCGGGGCGCGTCGCGGACATGGGCGGTCCCGAGATCCGCACCTTCGAATCACTGGCCCGCGCCTGGCTGAAGGCGACGGGGCGCAGGCGCGCGGTGCTGAGCGTCCCGCTGTGGGGCAAGGCGTACCGGGCGTTCCGCGACGGCGGCCATCTGGCGCCGGAACACGCCGTCGGGAAGGGCACGTTCGAGGAGTACCTGAAGGGGCAGCGGGGCTGAGGCGACCCGCGCGCCATCAGGGGGCGCGGCCGCTCACCGTTCCGAAGGCGCGAACAGTTCGTCCTGGGCGCGGTCCCGTGCGGTGAGCAGGGCGCCGCGCAGTACGGCGGCGCCGCCCAGGACGCTCGGCCGCACCTCGGTGGCCGGCGGCGACATCCGCCGGACCCGCGCCTGCACCCGCCGGGCGAGCTCCGCGCCCCCGGCCTGCCCGACCTCACCGCCGAGCACGACACACCCCGGATCGAGGACCGCCACGACGGAGGCGACACCTATGGCGAGCCGGTCGGCGAGGGCGTCCAGGAAGTGGTCGGCGACCTCGGAACCGACGCCCGGCATCGCACCGCCCGGCACGACCGGCCCAGCGGCAGCGGCGATCCCTGCCCTGTCTGCGTCGGCCGCGCCTGAGTCTCCGGGGGCCGACGCCCCAGCCCCCGGAGACGCCACCTCAGAACCGGCAACCGCCCCGCCCACGTCAGCCGCGCCCGAGTCTCCGGCAGCCGACGAAACAGCCCCCGGCGGCGCCGCCTCAGGAC
>NZ_WVUG01000256.1 GCF_017614965.1 Streptomyces griseorubiginosus
CCCGGGTCCCGGTGCCGCCCCTTCTGCCTGCCCCGGCCCTGTCTTGACGGCCCTCCCGCACCCACCTACATTGCTTCCAGATGGTAGAAGTTATTTTCCGCTATACGGAAGAAGCTCACCGCAGGGTGCGACGGGAGTGCGAATCCGACAGCCGAGGCAGGAGTACTCGATGGCACGTATGACCGCTGCCCGCGCGGCAGTTGAGATCCTCAAGCGCGAGGGCGTCAGCGACGCGTTCGGTGTGCCGGGCGCGGCGATCAACCCCTTCTACGCGGCTCTCAAGGCCTCCGGCGGCATCACCCACACCCTCGCCCGCCATGTCGAGGGCGCCTCCCACATGGCCGAGGGCTACACGAGGACCCGCCCGGGCAACATCGGTGTCTGCGTCGGCACGTCCGGTCCGGCCGGCACCGACATGATCACCGGGCTCTACTCGGCCATCGGTGACTCCGTGCCGATCCTGTGCGTCACGGGCCAGGCGCCGACCGCCGTGATCCACAAGGAGGACTTCCAGGCCGTCGACATCGCCTCGATCGCGCGGCCGGTCACGAAGATGGCGGTCACCGTGCTGGAGGCCGCGCAGGTCCCGGG
Organism: Streptomyces griseorubiginosus; assembly: GCF_017614965.1. Classification (GTDB taxonomy): domain Bacteria; phylum Actinomycetota; class Actinomycetes; order Streptomycetales; family Streptomycetaceae; genus Streptomyces; species Streptomyces griseorubiginosus_B. The sequence continues at coordinate 592 of NZ_WVUG01000256.1, forward strand.
CGTCTTCCAGCAGGCCTTCCACCTCATGCGCTCGGGCCGCCCCGGGCCGGTCCTGATCGACCTGCCGATCGACGTGCAGCTCACGGAGATCGAGTTCGACCCGGAGACGTACGAGCCGCTCCCGGTCTACAAGCCGGCCGCCACCCGCGCCCAGATCGAGAAGGCGATCGGCCTGCTCAACGCCTCCGAGCGCCCGCTGATCGTCGCGGGCGGCGGGGTGATCAACGCGGACGCCTGCGAACTGCTCGTCGAGTTCGCCGAGTTGACCGGTACCCCGGTCGTGCCGACGCTGATGGGCTGGGGCGTGCTGCCCGACGACCACGAGCTGAACGCGGGCATGGTCGGCCTGCAGACCTCGCACCGCTACGGCAACGCGACCTTCCTTCAGGCCGACTTCGTCCTCGGCATCGGCAACCGCTGGGCCAACCGCCACACCGGCAGGCTCGACGTCTACACGGCCGGCCGCACCTTCGTGCACGTCGACATCGAGCCGACGCAGATCGGCAGGATCTTCGCGCCCGACTACGGCATCGCCTCCGACGCCAAGGCCGCGCTGGAGAAGTTCGTCGAGGTGGCACGGGAGTTGAGGGCGGCGGGCATGCTGCCGGACCGGAGCGCCTGGGCCGCCGCGGCCCAGGAGAGGAAGGCGACCCTCCAGCGCCGTACGCACTTCGACGACATCCCGATCAAGCCGCAGCGCGTCTACGAGGAGATGAACAAGGCCTTCGGCCCGGACACCCGGTACGTCTCCACGATCGGCCTCTCCCAGATCGCCGGCGCCCAGATGCTGCACGTCTACCGGCCCCGCCACTGGATCAACTGCGGCCAGGCGGGCCCCCTGGGCTGGACGATCCCTGCGGCGCTCGGCGTGGCCAAGGCCGACCCCGAGGCGCCCGTCGTGGCCCTCTCCGGCGACTACGACTTCCAGTTCATGATCGAGGAGCTGGCGGTCGGGGCGCAGCACCGGATCCCGTACGTCCATGTCCTGGTGAACAACTCCTATCTGGGCCTGATCCGGCAGGCGCAGCGGGCGTTCGACATCGACTTCCAGGTGAAGCTGGAGTTCGAGAACGTCAACTCGCCCGAACTGGGCGTCTACGGCGTCGACCACGTCAAGGTCGCCGAGGGCCTGGGCTGCAAGGCGATACGGGTGACCGACCCGGCGGAGCTGGGCGCGGCCTTCGAGCAGGCCAAGAAGCTCGCCCGGGAGTACCAGGTCCCGGTGGTGGTCGAGGCGATCCTGGAGCGGGTCACCAACATCTCGATGTCCACCACCAACGACATAGGAAACGTGGTCGAGTTCGAGGAGATCGCGACCGAGCCGGGCCACGCGCCGACCTCGATCAGGACGCTGAAGGTCTGAGGCGTATCCGGAGACACCGAAAGGGCGGCTCATCCCACCGGGGTGAGCCGCCCTTCGCGGTGTCCGGGGCCCGCCGCCCCCGTGTCGGCGGGTCCCAGGCTTCGTGAATATGCCCTTCGGGACGGGCGGTTGAAGCCTGTTGACCCGTGTTCAGAGCTGGATTTGAGGTTTGCGTAGACGTCCTACGTCCCCGGGTGTAGGTGCGCGGTCACGTCAGTTCGTGGTGCTCGGACAGCCCCGGCCAGTCCTCGGGACCGCCGCCCTGCCACTCGATGAGCTCGCTTCCCTCGACGTCCGTGACGTAGAGGTCGGCCAGCCGCAGGATCTCGGACACGTCGTCCACGTGCGTGGCGACGCCGAGCGTCCTGTCGCCCTCCGTGACCCGCCGTGAGCCGTCCAGGGCCGGCGCGTGGACCACGACATGCGGATGCTCCGTCGGATGTGCCATGTCTCAAGGCTCCTGCGGAAGCGAGGGCTGCGCACCCGGAACGGCGAGAGGCGCCGGATGCGGATCGGTTCCGCATCCGGCGCCTCTCGGACGGCCGGGACCGCGGTGGGCGCGACGGGACCGGGGGCTCCTTCCCTCAGGTCGTGGAAGGAGGTTCCGGTCCCTTCACCACCGCACTGGCTCGCACACCGCCCGCGGTCCTCGCCGCGCCCGCGCCGCCGGCCGGTCACCCCTCATCCGGGCCGTCCGACGGTCGCGGGCCGTCCGTGATTCTCCTGATGTGCGTGGGTTTCCGGTCCGCGGCGGCGCCTGGGCGCGACAGGACTGATGTCGGCGCCGCCGCGGACCGGAAGTCGGGGGGTCAGACCTGGGCGCCGGAGAGGCGCTCCACGCCCCGCAGCAGGGCCGAGTGGTCCAGGCCGCCGTCGCCCTGGGCCCGCAGGCTCGCGACGAGCTGTGCGACCACGGCACCGACCGGGAGCGCGGCGCCGACCGCGCGGGCCGCGTCCGTGACGATGCCCATGTCCTTGTGGTGCAGGTCGATCCGGAAGCCCGGCCTGAAGTCGCGGCCGAGGAAGTTGTCCTTCTTCCGCGCCAGCACGGTCGACCCGGCGAGGCCGCCGCCGAGGACGTCCAGCGCGGCCCCCAGGTCCACGCCGGACCTCTCCAGGAAGACCACGGCCTCGGCGCACGCCTGGATGTTGACGGCGACGATCAGCTGGTTGGCGGCCTTCACCGTCTGGCCCGAGCCGTGCGGACCGCACAGCACGATGGTCTTCCCCAGCGCCTCGAAGACCGGCTTCGCCTCGTCGAAGTCCGCCTGTTCGCCGCCGACCATGATGGACAGCACGGCCTCCACGGCGCCGGCCTCACCGCCGGAGACGGGGGCGTCCAGCACGCGGACGCCCTTGTCCCGGGCGGCCCTCGCGAGGTCGACGGAGGTCTGCGGGGTGATCGAGGACATGTCGATCAGCAGGGCGCCGGGGCGGGCGTTGTCCAGGATGCCGGCGGGACCGTACGAGACGGCCTCGACCTGCGGTGACGCGGGCACCATCGTGATGATCACGTCGGCCCCGCGGACGGCCTCGGCGACGGAGTGCGCCGCGGTGCCGCCGGCCGCGGTCAGGCGGTCCAGCTTGTCCTGCTCCAGCGTGAAGCCGGTGACGTCGTAACCCGCCTTGATCAGGTTCTCGGACATCGGGGAGCCCATGATGCCGAGGCCTATCCAGGCGATCTTGGGGAGGTTGCTCATGCGGGTGCCTCTCAATGCAGGGGGTCAGCGGCAGGGGGCGGCGACAGAGGGTCAGCGGGGCAGCCAGTCGAAGGCCTCGGCGCTCGGACGGTCGCCCGGCTTGTACTCGAGGCCCACCCAGCCGTCGTAGCCGGCCTTCCTCAGCCGGCCGAGGAGGTCCTCCAGCGGCAGCGAACCCGTTCCGGGCGCGCCGCGGCCGGGGTTGTCGGCGATCTGGACGTGGCCGGTCCGCGCGGCGAACTCCTCGATCACCGCCGGCAGGTCCTCGCCGTTCATGGACAGGTGGTAGAGGTCCATCAGGAAGCGCGCGTTGTCCAGGCCCGTCGCCCGGTTCACCTTGTCGACGATCCCGACCGCGGCCGGGGCCGACACCAGCGGATACCGCGGCGACTCGGGCTTGTTGAGCGCCTCGATCAGCAGGATCGCGCCGATCCGGTCGGCCGCCCGGGCCGCGAGGGCCAGGTTCTCGAGCGCCAGCGCGTCCTGCTCGGCGGGGTCGACGCCGTCGACGCGGTTGCCGTAGAGGGCGTTGAGCGCCGTGGCGCCGAGTGAGTGGGCGAAGTCGGCGGCCACGTCGATGTTGGCACGGAACCGCTCCGACTCCTCGCCCGGGACGGACAGGGCGCCGCGGTCGGGGCCGGGCAGCCGGCCGGCGTAGAAGTTCAGACCGGTGAGCCGGACGCCGGCGTCCTCGATCGCCTTCCGCAGGGCGTCCAGCTCGGACCGCTCGGGCGTGGGGGTCTCGACCCAGGGCCACCACAGCTCCACGGCGGTGAAGCCGGCCGCTGCGGCGGCCGCGGGGCGCTCAAGCAGCGGGAGTTCCGTGAAGAGGATCGACAGGTTGACGTTGAAGCGCTGGTCTGCGAATCCCATGCGGGTCGGCGCCCCTTCCGTGTCGCGATGGTTCTGTCTTCCGCACGGCTCTTAATTCCGTATTACGGAAGTTGCTTTCTGCTTAATGGAAGACTGCATGCGCTGGTGTGAGGCTGTCAAGTACTCTGAGGTGGTGGCCCGGTCCAACGACGAGGTCGCCGCGCTGCTCCAGGAGTACGCCGACCTCATCTCGATCACCGGCGGAGACGCGTTCAGGGCACGCGTCTACGAGAAGGCGGCGCGCGCGGTCGGCGGCCACCACGCCGACGTCTCCGCCCTCGACCTCAAGGGCCTGCAGGAGATCGCGAACGTCGGGAAGTCCATCGCCCAGAAGGTCCTGGAGTACTTCGACACCGGCAGCGTCTCGGCGGTGGAGGAGCTGAGGGCGAAGATCCCCGCCGGGGTACGGCGGCTGACGGCCATCCCCACGCTCGGCCCCAAGAAGGCCCTCACGGTCTACGAGGAACTCGGCATCTCCTCGGTCGAGGAACTCGCCGAGGCCATCCAGCAGGAGCGGCTGCGCGACCTCAAGGGCTTCGGACCGAAGACCGAGGAGAACATCCTGCACGGCATCGAGCTGCTCCAGTCCTCCGGCGGCCGCGTCCAGCTCGACGTCGCCATGGGCCTGGCGGAGGACGTCGTCGGCGCGCTCACCGAGGTGCCCGGCTGCGAACGGTGCGCCTACGCCGGCTCGCTGCGGCGGGTGCGCGAGACCATCGGCGACATCGACATCCTTGCCGCCTCCACGAAGCCGGCGCCGCTCATGCGGGCGTTCACCCGGCTGCCGTACGTCACCGAGGTGATCGGTACGGGCGAGAAGAAGACGTCCGTGCGCACCACCAAGGGCCTGAACGTCGATCTGCGCGTGGTCCCGCCCGACTCCTGGGGAGCGGCGCTGCAGTACTTCACCGGCTCCAAGGCGCACAACATCCGCACCCGTGAGCGGGCCGTCCACCACAAGCTGAAGCTCTCCGAGTACGGCCTCTTCGACGTCGAGACCGGCGAGAAGATCGTCTCCGAGACCGAGGAGGAGGTGTACGCCCGCCTCGGACTGCCCTGGATCCCGCCGACCCTGCGCGAGGACCGCGGCGAGATCGAGGCCGGGCTGCGCGACGAACTGCCCGACCTGGTCGCCGAGTCCGACCTCCGGGGCGACCTGCACACCCACACCGACCTCACCGACGGACTCGCCCCGCTGGAGGAGATGGCCGAGGCGGCCGCCGCGCGCGGCTACGCCTACTACGCGATCACCGACCACGCGCCCGACATGGCCATGCAGCGCATGACCGACGAGCGGATGCTGGCCCAGCGGGCCCGGGTGCGCGAACTCGACGGCACCTACCCGACCCGGGGCCGGCGGGGCGGACTGCGTCTGCTGCACGGCACCGAGCTGAACATCGGCCCCGACGGCGAGGTGGACTGGCCGGACGACTTCCTCGCCGGGTTCGACCTGTGCGTGGCGTCCGTGCACTCGCACTTCAACCAGACCCGCGACGCCCTGACCCGCCGTCTCGTCCGGGCCTGCGAGAACCCGTACGTGAACATCATCGGCCACCCCACCACCCGGATCCTCGGCAAGCGCCCCGGCATCGACGCCGACCTCGACGCGGTCTTCGCCGCCTGCGCCCGCACCGGCACCGCCCTGGAGATCAACGCCCACCCGGACCGTCTCGACCTGCGCGACGAGGACATCCTGCGGGCCCGCCGCCACGGGGTGAGGTTCGCCGTGAACAGCGACGCCCACGCCGTCCCCCACCTCGGCAACATGCGCTACGGCATCGGCACGGCCCAGCGCGGCTGGCTCACCCCGGCCGACGTGATCAACACCTGGCCCGAACGCCGCCTGCGAACGTTCCTGCGCAAGGGGCGAAGCTGACGGCGAGCGGGCCGCCTCCGGGGGTGGGAGGGGTGCCCGGAGGCACGTACCGGGCGTTAGGTTGAGCGCGTGCGATTGAGAGTGGAGTTCACGACCGAGCCCTTCGATCTCGACGAGGCGCCCGCGCACGCGCTGGTCGCCCGCGAGGTCATCGAGGGAGCCGAACTGGACGCGGTCGACGTCGGCCCCTTCGGCAACACGGCGGAGGGCGGTGCCGACACCGTCCTGACGGCCCTGGACGCTCTGCTGCGCAAGACCCTGGAGGCCGGCGCCACCCGGATCACGCTGCAGGTCAACGTCATCGGGGAGGGCGGCGCGTGACCGGCACCGGGGACGAGCCGTTCATCACGGCCGTGAAACCGCTGGTCGACGCCATGGGCGGGGAGATGCTCCCGCCGGACGAGGCCGGCCCCGACGACGTCGTACTCGCCTGGGAGGGCGCCGACGTCGTCGCCGTACGCCTGCCGCAGCTCGCGGACTCCCTCGATCACATCCTGGCCGCCATGGAGCGCAAGCAGGGCAAACCCCTGGCCGAGCTGGACCGCAAGGCCAAGCAGGAGGTCGTACGGATGCTCGAGGCGCGCGGCGCCTTCTCCGTACGGCACGGCGTGGAGACCGTCGCCGGCGCGCTCGGCGTCAGCCGGTTCACGGTCTACAACTACCTCAACCGCGAGAAGGAGACCTGAGCGGGCCGGGTGCGCCGGGTTTCGTCACCCAGAATTTTCAACAAAGTGTTGACGTGGTGTCGCGTGGGGGCGTTAGCTAACGGCACCCGCTGAAGCACGACGGCCGTTCGCGGCCACGGAGGCTCCCGTGACGTCGACATCCACGCCCCCGGGCCTGGCCCGGTTCAACGCCCTGGAGGAGCGGGCGGCCCACGCCGCGCTCCACGAGGCGTGCGCCTCCACGGCATGGGTACGGCGCCTGCTCGCCACCCGCCCCTACGCCACCCCCGAGGACCTCTACGCGGCCAGCGACGCCGCCATGGCCGAGCTGAGCACGGCGGACCTTCAGGAGGCGATGGCCGGGCACCCGCCGATCGGCCGCCCCAAGGAGGGCGATCCGACCTCGGCCCGGGAGCAGCGCGGCATGGCCGGCGCCTCCGAGCGGCTCAAGGCGGAGATGCTCGAACTGAACCTGGCCTACCAGGACCGGTTCGGCCATGTCTTCCTCATCTGCGCCACCGGCCGAAGCGCCGAGGAGATGCGCGACGCGCTCAAGGAGCGGATCGGCAACGCGCCGGAACAGGAACGCGAGATCGTCCGCACCGAGCTGGGGAAGATCAACCGCATCCGCCTCGCCCGGCTCGTCGAAGGGGAAGCCTGAACCATGAGCACCAGCACCACCGCCTCCGTGTCCACGCACATCCTGGACACCAGCGTCGGCCGCCCCGCCCGGGGTGTCGCCGTCCACCTCTCCGTCCGTAGTGGCCGGGGCGCGGACTGGCAGGCACTCGGCGGTTCGGCGACCGCCGCCGACGGCCGGTGCAAGGACCTTCCGGACCTGCCGGAGGGGACGACCCACGTACGGCTCGACTTCGCCGTCGAACCGTATTTCGAGAACAAGCAAGCCGATGCGCAGCAGGACGCCCCCGCGAATCGGGACAGCGGTACCGGCGTGTTCTTCCCGGAGGTGGCGATCACGTTCGCCGTCGCGCCGGGCGAGCACTACCACGTACCGCTGCTGCTCAACCCGTTCGGCTACTCCGTATACCGAGGGAGCTAGCTACAGATGCCCACCATTCTGGGACAGAACCAGTACGGCAAGGCCGAGAACCGAGTCGTCAAGATCACGCGGGACGGCGCCACCCACCACATCAAGGACCTCAACGTCTCGGTGTCGCTCTCCGGCGACATGGACGAGGTCCACTACTCCGGCTCCAACGCCAACGTCCTGCCGACCGACACCACCAAGAACACGGTGTACGCGTTCGCCAAGGAGCACGGCATCGAGTCCGCCGAGCAGTTCGGCATCCACCTCGCCCGGCACTTCGTCACCTCGCAGGAGCCGATCCACCGGGCCCGCATCCGCATCGAGGAGTACGCCTGGGAGCGGATCGAGGTACCGGGGGAGGCCAAGCACTCCTTCGTGCGCAAGGGCCAGGAGACCCGGCTCGCGCAGGTCACCTACGACGGCTCGTCGTTGGAGGTCGTCTCCGGCCTCAAGGACCTCACCCTCCTGAACTCCACCGACTCCGAGTTCTGGGGCTACGTCAAGGACAAGTACACCACCCTGCCGGAGGCGTACGACCGCATCCTCGCCACCGAGGTCTCCGGTCGCTGGCGCTTCAACTGGACCGACGACGCCCGGCCGGCGCCCGACTGGGACGAGTCCTACGAGCAGGCCAGGAAGCACATGCTGCGGGCCTTCGCCGAGACGTACTCCCTCTCGCTGCAGCAGACCCTGTACGCCATGGGCACGCGGATCATCGACCACCGCGACGAGATCGACGAGGTGCGTTTCTCGCTCCCGAACAAGCACCACTTCCTGGTGGACCTGGAGCCGTTCGGGCTCAAGAACGACAACGAGGTCTACTTCGCCGCCGACCGCCCCTACGGCCTGATAGAGGCCACCGTCCTGCGCGACGGCCGCGAGGCGAAGATCCCGGCGGACCTCACCAACCTCTGAAGGACGAACCATGGCAGCAGACCAGCGCACCGTCATCGAGAACTGTTCGATCGCGACGGTCGACGCCGACGACACCGAGTACGCCTCCGGCCACCTCGTGATCGTCGGCAACCGCATCGAGTCGCTCGGGCCGGGCCGGGCGCCCGAGGGCCTGGAGAACGTCGTACGCCGTATCGACGCCTCGGGTCATCTGGTGACGCCCGGACTGGTCAACACCCACCATCACTTCTACCAGTGGATCACCCGGGGCCTGGCCACCGACCACAACCTCTTCAACTGGCTGGTCGCCCTCTACCCGACCTGGGCGCGCATCGACGAGCCGATGGTGTACGCGGCCGCCCAGGGATCCCTGGCGATGATGGCCCGCGGCGGTGTCACCACCGCCATGGACCACCACTACGTCTACCCGCACGGCTCCGGCGACCTCTCCGGCGCCATCGTCCGCGCGGCCCGCGAGACGGGCGTCCGTTTCACCCTCGCCCGTGGCTCCATGGACCGCAGCGAGAAGGACGGCGGCCTGCCCCCGGACTTCGCGGTCGAGACGCTCGAGGGCGCCCTCGCCGCGACCGAGCAGACCGTCAAGGAGCACCACGACTCCTCCTTCGACGCCATGACCCAGGTGGCCGTGGCACCGTGTTCCCCCTTCTCCGTCTCCACCGAACTCCTGCGGGAGGGCGCCGAGTTGGCGCGCAGGCTCGGCGTGCGGCTGCACACCCACGGCTCGGAGACGGTCGAGGAGGAGAAGTTCTGCCACGAGTTGTTCGGCATGGGCCCGACCGACTACTTCGAGTCCACCGGCTGGCTCGGTGAGGACGTGTGGATGGCGCACTGCGTCCACATGAACGACTCCGACATCGCCGCCTTCGCCCGGACGGGGACCGGCGTCGCCCACTGCCCCTCGTCGAACGCCCGTCTCGCCGCCGGGATCGCCCGCGTCCCCGACATGCTCGCGGCCGGCGTCCCGGTCGGCCTCGGCGTCGACGGCACCGCCTCCAACGAGTCCGGCGAACTGCACACCGAACTGCGCAACGCCCTGCTCGTCAACCGTCTCGGCGCACACCGGGAGGCTGCGCTGAACGCCCGCCAGGCACTGCGCCTTGGCACCTACGGCGGTGCCCAGGTGCTGGGCCGCGCACGGGAGATCGGCTCACTGGAGCCGGGCAAGCTGGCCGACCTGGTGCTGTGGAGGCTGGACACCCTCGCCCACGCCTCCATCGCCGATCCGGTCACCGCACTGGTCCTCGGCGCGGCGGCCCCGGTCACCGCGTCCTTCGTGAACGGCCGTCAGATCGTCGCAGAGGGGCGTCTGTTGCACGTCGACGAGGACGCGATCGCCCGCTCCACCCGGGCCGAGGCGCAGCGGCTGGCGCGGATCTCCGCGCAGGGCTGACCAGTTCGAGGTCTCCATACGCGCTACGCGTTCGCGATCTCCGGTCGAGGGGGACGGCCCTCGACCGGTGGCCGTGGACCCCGCCCGGGTCCATGGCGGCCGTCTCCGGGGCGCGCATGGACGTGCGTGCCCCGGAACGGTTTCCCTGCCCCGATGGTGCACGCTGTCTCCCATGAATGAGTCCGGCCGTGTCGAGGCCTTCAGCGACGGTGTGTTCGCCATCGCCATCACCCTGCTCGTCCTGGAGATCAAGGTCCCCGAGGTCGGCGAACACGGCGGTCTGTGGCAGGCGTTGGGCGCGCAGTGGCCCTCGTACGCCGCCTATGTGGTGAGCTTCCTGGTCATCGGCATCATGTGGATCAACCACCATCAGCTCTTCAGCTACGTCGCCCATGTCGACCGCACGCTGATGTTCCTGAACCTGCTGGTGCTGATGGTGGTGGCCGCGGTGCCCTGGCCGACGGCGGTCCTCGCGGAGTATCTGCGCGAGGACGCGGCCTCGCACGTCGCCGCGGCCGTCTACAGCCTGGTCATGGTGGTGATGGCGCTGACCTTCCAGGCCCTGTGGTGGCATCTCACCCGCACCGGGCACCTCTTCGACTCCCGCGTCGACGTCCCGGCGGCCCGGGCGACCCGAGCCCGCTTCGCCCTCGGCACGCTCGCCTACCCCCTCACGGTGGGCCTGTCCTTCGTCTCGGCCCCCCTGACCCTGGCCGCCCACGGCCTGATCGCCCTGTACTACGCCTTCAACCAGGTCCCGGTCCCGACCCGGGAGGCTTGATTCACGTCCGGCGGATCGCCTGGCAGGGGGTGGCCCGGGGGAGGTGGCCGGTGAAGTACGAGCGGGGCGGGACGCCCATGAGGGTGCGGAAGTCGGACGTCATGTGGGACTGGTCGTAGTAGCCGGTGACGGCGGCGAGTTCGGCCCAGGACAGCTCGGCGGCGTGGGCCAGCACGGCACGGACGCGGTTGATGCGGGCGTAGTGCTTGGGTGAGAGCCCGACACCCTCGGCGAACAGGTTCCTCAACTGCCGCTCGCTGACGGCGAGTTCGCGTGCGACCTCCCGCACGGGACCGGGTACGTGCCCCGTGCGGACCGACATCGCGTCGACCCCCGCCCGTACCAGCCGGGTCCGGGAGCCGTCCGCCGCCCCGGCCAGCCCCTCGGGAAGCACGGCCGCGAGCCGGTCCACCGCCTCCCCGGGCTCCAGCCACCGCAGCTCGCGCGCCAGTCGGCGCGCCGTCTCACCCGGCAGCACGTCCAGGGACAGGGCCCGGCCGACCAGGTCGACCGCCGGAACACCCAGGAGAGGACGGGCGGTTGCCGGAGCGAGCCTCACCTCCATGCAGGCGGTGAGCGGTTTGCCCCGGTGGTAGGTGGCCCGGACGCGCGGTCCGACGACCAGCGCGCTGTGCCGGCCGCTCTCCTCCAGCCGGAGCACCACCTTGGTGTCGGCGTCCGGGAGATGCACGAACGGCTCCTCGGTGAGCGAGCCGACGGCCAGCGAGTCGATGCGCGCGATCCAGGGACGCAGCACGTCGGGCAGCGGCAGGGCGTGCCGGGACACGGGGTTCGTCACCCCTCCACGGTAAGCGCGGCGGACGGGCGCCAGGGCCCGTGGACCGTGCCGGAATTTCCTAGAGCGCGGGCCGCTCCCGGCCCACCGTTGAGGTCATGATTCTTGTGACGGGTGCCACCGGCACCATCGGCCGTGAGGTCGTACGACAACTCGTGGCGGGCGGCGAGAAGGTGCGCGCCCTCACCCGGGACCCCCAGGGGGCGCGATTGCCCTCGGGCGTGGAGGCGGTGCGGGGCCATCATCGCGACCGCGCCTCGGTGGAGGCGGCGATGACGGGTGCCGACGCCGCCTTCCTGGTCGGCGTGTTCGGCCCGGACGACGCCGGACACGACCGCGGCCTCGTGGAGTCGGCGCGGGCGGCGGGGGTGCGCCGGATCGTGAAGCTCTCCGGGATCGGCACCGGCGACCCCGACGTCGGCCCGGTCGGCACCTGGCACGTGGCCGGTGAGCAGGCGGTACAGGACAGCGGGGCGGAGTGGACGATCCTGCGCCCCTCGGCGTTCGCCTCGAACACGCTGGGCTGGGCGGACGCCGTCCGCGCGGGCACGCCGTTGCCGAACACGAGCGGCACGGGTGGTCAGGGCGTGGTCGATCCGCGCGACGTCTCCGCGGTCGCCGTGGCGGCGCTGGTGGAGGAGGGGCACGCGGGGCGGACGTACACCCTGACCGGCCCCGAGGTACTCAGCGTGCCGGACCAGGCCGCCGTACTCGCGGAGTTGCTGGGCCACCCCGTCGAGGTCCGCGACCTGTCCACCACCGAGGCCCGTGCGTATCTCCTGGGGCTGGGCTTCACCGACACCTTCATCGACGCCTCCGAGATCAGCAGGGAGTTCGTCCGGAACGGTGGCAACGAGGTCGTCACCGACGATGTACGGCAGGTGCTGGGCCGACCTGCGCGCACCTATCGGGAGTGGGCGGAGGACCACAAATCGGCGTTCTCACAGCGAGGTTGAGGCCGGTGAGCGGTGAGCGGTGGGCGGG
>NZ_WVUG01000257.1 GCF_017614965.1 Streptomyces griseorubiginosus
CAACACCGCGACCGGCAACAACGGCTCCAGCACCGCCCACTGCTCGTCAGAAAGATCCCCTCGCCCCACATACAGATCATCACGGCACGGGACGAGGAAGGGAGCCGACTTTCAAAACACGCGCTAGCCCGCCTGGTGGTCTCTGCTGCCGAACACCTGCACTCGGGCGCTGATGTGTCGTACGGCTTCTATCTGGAACGTCCCTCGTATCTGTCCCTGGCAGTGGTGACGTGCTCCCCGAATCGTGCGCTTCCTGGAGCGGCCTGCCCAGTCGCGTAGTCGAAACAGTGAAAGGCCCCGTCCGAATGGACGGGGCCTTCTTGGTTTGCCTAGAGCAGCGCAAGGAAGGGATTCGTGTCCCCGAGCGGTTCCGGTCGCTTCGGTTCCGGCGCAGGCTTGGGTGCTGGTCGGTAAGCATCAAGCTGGACAACCGTTGCGCGGTTCTGTTCACGCTCCGCGCTGGCCGGCTGCGGCGCAGAGTTACCTCACGAACAACTTCTCAGCTAACCAGCCGATGACATCCACTCAGGCGGACAACTGACAACCCACAAACACCATCAGAGCCACCTTGCGAAAACCATTGGTGCCCGGCTTGCTCCGCTGATGAACTGACGTCCTGCCGTGAGTCTGCCGCGTGACGGAGGTAGTAGTTGTGACGGGCTATAACACGCTTGCCGAGGTGTACGAGTGGCTCATCTCGGATGCAAAGCTGGCTCCAGCCGAGTTCGCTGCGTCGTTCGATGACGTCCTCAATCTCCTGCCGTCGAACGCTCACGTCCTCGACTGTTCGTGCGGAACCGGACAGTTGGCTGTTGGCCTCGCCGGTCGTGGCATGCAGGTTGTCGCAACTGACGCCAGCGAAACGATGGTTCGTCGGACTGCAGAGTTGTCTGAGGAGTTCGGGGCATCCGTCCGGGCCGTACGGGCGAACTGGGAAGAGTTGCCCGACCATTTCCAGGACAACACGTTCGACATGGTGTTCTGCGTTGGCAACTCGCTGCACCATGCCGTGGGGGCGAGAGGCAGGGTTGCTGCTCTGGAGTCGATGTCGCGGCTTCTGCGTCCCGGCGGGCGCTTGGTACTCACCTCCCGTACTTGGGAACTCGTGAGGGCCAGAGGTTCCCGGCTGGACATCAGTGACCGACTCGTCCGCCGGAACGGCCGCGATGCCATCGTGGTCTACCGCTGGGAGATTGCGCCGCATTGGGAGGAGGAGCACCACATCGAGATTGCGATCGCGCAAGTTGATGCGACCGGGTTGGTTCTTGTCCGCTCGGAACTGCTGTCCTGCTGGCCCTACCGGTACGAGGAACTCGAAGTCGAGTTGCACGGGGTCGGACTCCAGACGGAACTGAGCACGTTCGATCTGGAGGCCGAGAACTACATGGTGGTCGCGAACAAGGTATGAACACCGGACTCTCAGTCCCTGCCCGGACCGCGCGGTTGCTCGCAGGACTTGCGCCCTCTCATCGGTGCGGTTTCACCACGTACTCGCTCACCAGGGCACCCATGCAGCCGGTGTAGACGTCAACTGGCGCCACCTGGAAGAATGGAGGACCGGTTCTGGCTCGGACTCGGAATCGTCACCGCGGAGTGTGAAAACGGTGGCCGGCCGACCCGTCTTGTCAACGGTCATCAGTCTCGGGTACGCCATTCATCCTCCAAGAAACAAGAAAGCCCCCGAAGACCATCGGGGGCTCAATGCGTATGAAGTGCTAGGTGCTTCAGCCGTGTTGGCTACCTGATTCAGCCATTTCCTCAAGTATGGCTTTGGCCTTGTCCGTCAACTCGCCACCCGCCTTACCGGCAACTGTGGTCAGGAAGCCGTCCCTTCTGGCCCGCTTCAGGTGATCCTTCACCGTCTCAGGTCGGCGGCCGATGAGCCGGGCCAGCCATGGAATGGGCGCAGGAGCCCCAAAATCCGCCATGACGGTGTACGTGGCTACAAGCAAGGTCAAGTACCGCTCTGAGACGCCTTCGCCCTCCAGGGCGAGCCTCGCCGCCTCTCCCATCTCATTCACCTTCCCTGCCAGTTCCTCCAACGTCCGCTGAGCTTCGGGAGCCTGCTTGGCCAATTCCAACGCGGCGGCCATGTCGAGCCTGCGCAGGACAGTGGTCGAGATACCCCGTGCCACCTCACGAGCCGGGGCACCTTCGGCCGGCTGGATGGTGATCCGCTGCGGTCCCCCGTTGATCGGTCCTACGGGCCACCACATGTGGACCACCCAGGCGCCTTGCTGCTGAGTGATCTCGAACCCGCTGTCATCCGCTTCCATATCACTCAAGTTAGCACACCCAGGGTGTGCCACCCTGTGTTGACAACCCAGGGTGGTCAGTGCGCAAACTTGGAACGGCGCCGGGGAATCACCGGCGCGACGGCGGGGCGGGCCCGTACGTCGGCAGCAGCAGGAGGGGGCCGCTTCAGTGGCAAGGGCATGGGTCGCGCGGTCAAAGGACGACCCGAAGAAGTGGACGACGTTTTGGTACGACCCGGACGGCAAGCAGCGACAGAAGACGTTCGAGACCAAGAAGCGGGCTGACGACCAGCGCAAGGGCAAGGAACAGGAACTCGACGCCGGGACCTACCTGGACGACCGCTTGGGCAAGCAGCCCGTGACGGCCGTGTGGGAGCAGTGGACCAATCAAAGGAAGCTGGAGAACAGCACCAAGAAGCAGTACCGGTCCATCCTCAACACGACCATTGAGCCGTTCTTCAAGGCCCGTTCCATCGTGTCCCTGAAGGTCGCAGACGTTGAGCAGTGGCTCTTGTGGATGGAGCAGGACCGGAAGCTCTCCGCCCGCACACGCCGTCAGCGATTCTCGTTCTTCTCCGGGATGATGGACTGGGCTGTCGTTAACGAGATCATCGGCCGGAACCCGTGCAAGAAGGTCAAGGGCGCCGGAAGCCGCGCCAAGGAGATCCGGGAGCAGAAGAGCACCGCAAGGCGGCTCACGACGCGGGAAGTCCTGGCGATGCTGGATGCCGCCCCTCCGCGTTACCGCGCGATGCTGTGGCTCATGGCCGGGTGCGGCCTGCGGCTGGGTGAGGCCATGGCGGTGTCCCGCGATCAGATCGACTTCAAGGCCGAGACGCTTCGCGTCGACTTCCAGATTGCGGAGGACGGAGACACCGCGTCGGGGAAGAACAGCGCGATCCAACGTCGGCACATCAAGGCTCGTGACGAAGGCGAGCCAGGGCGTTCCGTCCCCCTCCCGCCGAACGTCGCCTTCGAGCTTCGGCGGCACATCAAGAACCACGGCGTATGGGGGCCGGAGCGGCTTCTCTTCCCCAACGTGACGCGGACCGGCTACCTCTACGCGTCGTACTTCTACCCGAAAATCTGGATGGAGGCTCTGGGCAAGGGACAGGTGAAGTACTGCAAGGCGCACTCACTCCGGCACTACTACGGGTCGCGGCTGCTGTACGCCGGAGTCCCCGAGAACGATGTGGCCGACTGGATGGGCCACAGCAGTACGGACGTGCTGAGGGAGCACTACCACTACATCTTCGAAGGGGCCGAGCAGCGCGGCCGGGCCGCCATCGCAACGATGTTGACGCCCGGCGCCGACGACCCGACGGAGGCATCAGAGGTCGCCTGATACGCGTACGGCAACAGCCCCCGGCGTCGCGCCGGGGGCTGTGTTGTTTGGGCAGGTCAGTGGCTGTTTTCAGTCCGGCATCTGCCCAGGATTCCCCCAGCATGACGCCCACGAACGGTCCTGATCGGGCCGCAATGGACAGAAGGCCGAGGGTGTCCCTCCGGACCTTCGAAACAGCTTCTGACCTGCAAAAACCCTGCTAGGGCAGGTTCCTCGCCATGACGATCCGCTGGACTTGGTTCGTGCCCTCATAAATTTGCGTGATCTTCGCGTCGCGCATCATGCGCTCCACCGGGTAGTCGCGGGTGTAGCCGTACCCGCCGAGCAGTTGGACGGCGTCCGTGGTGACCTCCATCGCCACGTCCGAGGCGAAGCACTTCGCGGCGGCGCCCTGGAAGGTCAGGTCGCGGTCGACGCGCTGCGAGGCGGCCGCGGCCTGGTAGGTGAGGGCGCGGGCCGCCGAGATCTTCATGGCCATGTCGGCGAGCATGAACTGGATGCCCTGGAAGTCGGCGATCGGCTTGCCGAACTGCTTGCGCTCCTGGACGTAGCCCTTGGCGTAGTCGAGGGCGCCCTGGGCGATGCCGAGGGCCTGGGCGGCGATGGTGATGCGGGTGTGGTCCAGCGTCTTCATCGCCGTGGCGAAGCCGGTGCCCTCCTCGCCGATCATGCGGTCCGCGGGGATGCGGACGTTGTCCAGGTAGACCTCGCGGGTCGGGGAGCCCTTGATGCCGAGCTTCTTCTCCGGGGCGCCGAAGGAGACGCCCTCGTCGGACTTCTCGACGACGAAGGCCGAGATGCCCTTGGAGCGCTTCTCGGGGTCCGTCACGGCCATCACCGTGTAGTACTCGGACTCGCCGGCGTTGGTGATCCAGCGCTTGACGCCGTTGAGCACGTAGTGGTCGCCGTCGCGCACGGCCTTCGTCTTCATGCCGGCCGCGTCGGAGCCCGCGTCCGGCTCGGAGAGGCAGTAGGAGAACATGCCGTCGCCCTTGGCGAGCGGGGTCATGTACTTCTTCTTCAGCTCTTCGGAGCCGGAGAGGATGACGGGCAGGGAGCCCAGCTTGTTCACGGCCGGGATCAGGGAGGAGGAGGCGCAGACGCGGGCCACCTCCTCGATCACGATGACCGTGGCCAGCGCGTCCGCGCCCGCGCCGCCGTACTCCTCGGGTACGTGCACGGCGTGCAGGTCGTTCGCGACCAGGGCCTCGAGGGCCTCGCGCGGGAAGCGGGCCTCCTCGTCCACCGCGGCGGCGTACGGCGCGATCTTCGCCTCGGCCAGGGAGCGGACGGCGTCACGGAGCATGTCGTGCTCCTCGGACGGGCGGTACAGGTCGAAGTCAGCCGATCCGGCCAAGGTGTCTCACGCTCCAAAGAAACTGCGCTTGCCGACGCTAATTACCGTTAAGTAACTCAAATTTTAGGGGGCGGCCCACGGGAGTGATACGTGAGCTTGGCGACAGCGGGAAAGTTGCCCGCTGAAGGCCTGTGGCATGCCCCGGATATGCTCGGGCAGCGCAGCGAACCACGTCCCCACTGGAGCCCCCATGAGCCTCAAGATCACCGTGATCGGCACCGGCTACCTCGGCGCCACCCACGCCGCGGCCATGGCCGAGCTGGGGTTCGAGGTGCTGGGCCTTGACGTCGTGCCCGAGAAGATCGAGAAGCTGGAGCGCGGCGAGGCCCCGATGTACGAGCCGGGGCTGGAGGAGCTGCTGCGCCGCCACGTCGCCGGCATCGAGGGATCGACGGGGCGGCTGCGCTTCACGATGGACTGGGCCGAGGTGGGGGCCTTCGGCGACGTGCACTTCCTGTGCATCAACACCCCGCAGCGGCACGGCGAGTACGCGGCGGACATGTCGTACGTCGAGTCCGCCTTCGCCTCCCTCGCCCCGCATCTGACCCGGCCCGCCCTGGTCGTCGGCAAGTCGACCGTGCCCGTCGGGACGGCGGAGCGGCTCGCCCGCTTCCTCGCCGAGAACGCCCCCGCCGGCGAGAACGCCGAGCTCGCCTGGAACCCGGAGTTCCTGCGGGAGGGCTTCGCGGTGGACGACACCCTGCACCCCGACCGGATCGTGGTCGGCGTGCGCAGTGAGCGGGCCGAGAAGCTGCTGCGGCAGGTGTACGCGACGCCGCTCGCCGAGGGCACACCGTTCGTGGTGACGGACTTTCCGACGGCGGAGCTGGTGAAGACCTCCGCGAACTCCTTCCTGGCCACCAAGATCTCCTTCATCAACGCGATGGCCGAGATGTGCGAGGCGTCCGGCGGCGACGTCGCCAAGCTCGCCGAGGCGATCGGGTACGACGACCGGATCGGCCGGAAGTTCCTGCGGGCCGGCATCGGTTTCGGCGGCGGCTGTCTGCCCAAGGACATCCGGGCGTTCATGGCGCGGGCGGGTGAGCTGGGCGCGGACCAGGCGCTGACCTTCCTGCGCGAGATCGACTCGATCAACATGCGGCAGCGCGGGCAGATGGTGGAGCTGGCCCGGCAGGTGCTGGGCGGGGGCCCGTTCCTGGGCAAGCGGGTCGCGGTGCTCGGCGCGACCTTCAAGCCGGACTCGGACGACGTGCGCGACTCCCCCGCGCTGAACGTGGCCGGCCAGATCCATCTGCAGGGCGGCCAGGTCACGGTGTACGACCCGAAGGGCATGGACAACGCCCGCAGGGTCTTCCCGACCCTCGGCTACGCGGACACGGCGCTGGACGCGGTGCGCGGCGCCGACGTCGTCCTGCATCTGACGGAGTGGCGGGAGTTCCGCGAACTGGACCCGGCGGCGCTCGGCGAGGTCGTGGCGGCGCGGGTCGTGCTGGACGGCCGCAACGCCCTGGACCCGGCACTGTGGCGGAAGGCCGGCTGGACGTACCGGGCCATGGGTCGCCCCACGGCGTAGAGGCGCGCAGGGGCGCGGCTGAAAGGGCCCCGGAGGCGAACGAGCAATCAGAAGGCGACGCCGGTTCGGCCGAGGCTCAGTCGGCCGAACCGGCGTCTTGTTGCATTCTGCACCACCGGCCTGTGCGGCGGCCGGGGAATGGGTGCGGGACTACTTGGCGCGGTACCGCCGCATCTTCGCCCGCGCCCCGCACACCTGCATCGAGCACCAGCGGCCGCGCCCGGCCGGGCTGCGGTCGTAGTACGCCCAGTGGCAGGTCCCGCTCTCGCAGGCCTTCAGGCGGGTCCAGGTGCCGTTGACGAGTGACTCGGCGACGGCGGCGGCGACCCGGGAGCGGAGCGGGCCGGCGTCGGCGGGGGCGAGGGTGGCGGAGCCGTCCTCCGGGTCGACCTTGACCCGCAGCGGCGCGGACGCGAGCAGGTCGTCCAGGGGTGTGACCGGCGCGTGCGGCGGATGACCGGCGTGGGCGAGCAGCGTGGCGCGCAGGGACTCGCGCAGTTCGCGCGCGGCGGGGACCTCGTCCGGGGTCAGGCCGAACGGCGCGCGGCCGTCCACCGTGTCGAGCGCGTCCGCCCCTGACTCGATGTCCAGCGTGTTCACCAGGGCCTCCACCAGGGCCAGGCTTCCCGGTGCGGCCGATCTGTCACTCACCCTTGCGACGTTACCGCCAATGCGGCAGCATGCAGTAACCGTTACTGGATGAAGCCTTCTACAGGTAACAGGAGGAAGTCATGGCACTCGCCAAGCTGGGCGCCGTCGTCCTGGACTGTCCCGATCCGCGCGCGCTCGCCGGGTTCTACGCCGAGATCCTGGGCGGCACGGTCGAGGGAGAAGGAGAGTGGGTGGACCTGAAGGTGCCCGGCGGTCAGCCGCTGGCCTTCCAGGCCGCCGAGGGATTCGTACCGCCGCGGTGGCCCTCCGCCGAGCACTCGCAGCAGTTCCACCTGGACCTGGTCGTCGACGATCTCGACCGAGCCGAGCAGGGGGTGCTGGCGCTGGGGGCGAAGCCCCTGGCCGAGGAGGGCGGCAGCAGCTTCCGGGTTTACGCCGACCCGGCCGGGCACCCGTTCTGCCTCTGTGCCGACTGAACTCCGCTTGCCGAACCCCGTGCCGAACCAGGAGGAACCGTCGTGACCGTGGCCCGCTTGCGTTCCGTAGTGCTCGACTGCCCCGACCCGCGCGCGCTCGCCGACTTCTACGCCCAGGTCGTCGGCGGCACCCCCCAGGCCGAGGACGACGAGTGGGTCGTCCTCCAGGTCCCCGACGGGCCGCGGCTCGCCTTCCAGCGGGCCGAGGGGCTCACCCCGCCCGAGTGGCCGCGCGCGGACCGCAACTCGCAGCAGTTCCACCTCGACTTCGACGCCGGTTCGACATGGGAGGAGATCGACGCGGCGCACGAGAAGGTGCTGGCGCTGGGGGCGCGGCCGCTGGACCTGGAGGACCGGGAGAAGAAGGACTTCCAGGTGTACGCCGATCCGGCGGGTCATCCCTTCTGCCTCTGCCGGATCGAGCACCCGTAGGCCCGCAGGGGACGGCTATCCGTCCAGGTCGGCGATCTTCGCCGTCGACGGCTCGCGGCGCTGCTGGGCGGCGCGGGCCGTGAAGTCGGCGGTGCGCAGGACACGCTGGGCGTTGCCCCAGGTCAGCAGGGCCAGATCGGGCTCGGACCAGCCGCGGTGCAGGAGTTCGGCGACGAGGTGCGGATAGCAGGAGGCGTCGCCGAGGTCCTGCGGGTGCGCGGTGCCGGCGTCGTAGGTCCCGGACAGGGCGACGCACTCCGGGCCCGCGACCTCGCGGACGTGGTCGAGATGGTCGGCGACGTCACGGACGAACGGGCCGGTCTGCTCGGCAGTCAGCGGCACCATGCACAGGCCCTTGACCGCGCCCAGCTCGGCGAGCAGGTCGTCGGGGAGGTTCGCGGGGTGGGGGCGCAGGGCGCGGGCGGCGGAGCGGGTGAAGACGACCGGCGCCTTGGAGACCGCGAAGACACGGCGGATGGTGTCGGCGGAGGCGCCGGAGAGGTCGGCGAGGACGCCGAGCCGGTTCATCTCCCGCACGACCTCCTCGCCGAACCGGGTCAGCCCGGCCCCGCTCGCCCAGCTGGCGCCGGACAGGGTGAGCGCGCGCAGGCCGAGGGCGTGCAGGGAGCGCAGGATGCCGAGGGAGTCGCCGAGGGCCGCCGCCCCGGCGGGGCCCAGCAGGACCGCGACACGGCCGCAGTTGCGGGCGTCGGTGAGCTGCCCGGCCGCGTACGCCAGGCGCAGACCCTCGGGATGGGCCTGCACCACGGTCTTCACCAGGTCCAGCTGCTCCAGCGTCGCCCCCACGGCCCGGTCCCCGGCGAGACCCTCCGGCAGGTGCAGCGACCAGAACAGGGCGCCGACGTGCCCCTCC
Organism: Streptomyces griseorubiginosus; assembly: GCF_017614965.1. Classification (GTDB taxonomy): domain Bacteria; phylum Actinomycetota; class Actinomycetes; order Streptomycetales; family Streptomycetaceae; genus Streptomyces; species Streptomyces griseorubiginosus_B. The sequence goes on from NZ_WVUG01000257.1 coordinate 8,886, forward strand.
CGCATCCGGGGCACGTCCGTGTCGACGGAGCTCTCGCCGAGCTCCAGGTCGTACCAGGGCAGATGTCTGAGGGCCCAGGGCAGCCCGCTGTAGCCGTCGGCGACGGGATGGGCGGCGAGGATGGCGTGGGCGCGCTCCAGCGGCGCGTCGTCGGGATCGGAGACGGGCGTGTAGGGCTCGGCCGCGAAAGGGTCCGGCAGCCCGTCGAGCGTGCCGACCTCGGCGGCGGCGTGCAGTTCGTCCTGGAGGTCTGCCATGGCGGGCTCCGTACGTCGTGATCGTCGTCCCCAGTCGTCCCCGAGGGATACGGTCACCGTCGCACGGAGCCCGGAAGGCTTCCTGGTGGGTGGGGCGTTCGGGGGTCCGCCGGTTCAGCGACCCTCCGGCGGCCCGCCCGGTCAGCCGTCCAGTTCCTCGATCGTGGCGTTCGACGGTCCCCGCGTCGCCTGCAGAGCGCGGGCCACGTCCTCCGCGGCGCCCAGCACCCGTACCGCGTTCTGCCAGGTCAGCTTGGCGAGGTCCGAGGGCGACCAGCCTCGCTCGAGCAGTTCCGCGACGAGGTTGGGGTAGCCGGAGACGTCGTTCAGGCCGTCGGGGGTGAAGGCCGTGCCGTCGTAGTCGCCGCCGATGCCGAGGTGATCGATGCCGGCGACCTCGCGCATGTGGTCGAGGTGGTCGGCGACGGTCGCCACGGTGGCGACCGGGCGCGGGTTGCGCTCCTCGAAGGCGCGGTGCAGCTTCATCGCCTCCTCGCCGGTGTCGAGGTGGTGGAAGCCGTGGGAGCGCAGGTTCTCGTCGGCCGCGGCCGTCCAGTCAACGGCCGCCTGCAGCACGAACTTCGGCACGAACGTCACCATCGCCACGCCCCCGTTGCCCGGGAGGCGTTCGAGGACGTCGTCCGGGATGTTGCGGGGGTGGTCGCAGACGGCCCGGGAGGAGGAGTGCGAGAAGATCACCGGCGCGCTGGTGGCGTCCAGCGCGTCCCGCATGGTCGTCACCGCCACGTGCGAGAGGTCGACGAGCATGCCGAGCCGGTTCATCTCCCGCACGACGGCACGGCCGAAGGCGGTCAGGCCGCCGGCCCTGGGCTCGTCGGTGGCCGAGTCCGCCCAGTCGTTGTTGTCGTTGTGGGTGAGCGTCATGTAGCGGACGCCCAGCGCGTACAGCCCGCGCAGGGTGCCGAGCGAGTTGGCGATCGAGTGCCCGCCCTCGGCGCCCATCAGGGAGGCGATACGGCCCTCGGCCCGCGCCGCCTCCATGTCCGCGGCCGTCAGCGCGGGCGCCAGGTCGGCCGGATACCGCGCCAGCAGCTGCCGTACGCAGTCGATCTGCTCCAGCGTCGCGGGCACCGCGTCCGGCAGGTCCGAACGCACGTACACCGACCAGTACTGCGCCCCGACCCCGCCCTCGCGCAGCCGCGGGAGGTCGGTGTGCAGGTGCGCGTTCTGGGGTACGGCGATGTCGCGGGCGGCGAGGTCGTAGCGGACCTGCTCGCGCAGCGCGTAGGGCAGGTCGTTGTGGCCGTCGACGACCGGGAACTCGCGCAGGAGTTCCCGGGCCTCGTCCAGGAAGCTCACGGACGTCACTTCCCGAAGCCGAAGCCGCCGCCGTTGCCCTCGACCTTGGCGCGCAGCCGCTTGCCCTTCTCGGTGGCCTGGTCGTTGAGATCCTGCTGGAAGTCCCGCATCCGCTGCAGCAGGTCCTCGTCGTGCGCGGCGAGGATCCTGGCCGCCAGCAGACCGGCGTTGCGGGCCCCGGCGACGGACACCGTGGCCACCGGGACACCGGCCGGCATCTGCACGATGGAGAGCAGGGAGTCCATGCCGTCGAGGTACTTCAGCGGCACGGGGACGCCGATCACCGGGAGCGGGGTGACGGAGGCGAGCATGCCGGGCAGGTGGGCGGCGCCGCCGGCGCCCGCGATGATCACCTTCAGCCCCCGCTCGGCAGCCTGCTCGCCGTAGGTGACCATCTCGCGCGGCATCCGGTGCGCGGAGACGACGTCGACCTCGTACTCGATCTCGAACTCGTCGAGTGCCTTGGCGGCGGCCTCCATGACGGGCCAGTCGCTGTCCGACCCCATGACGATGCCTACAACGGGGCTCATTCGGTGATCGTGCCTCTCAGGTAACCGGCTGCGTGACGTGCGCGTTCGAGGACGTCGTCCAGGTCGTCGCCGTAGGTGTTGACGTGGCCCACCTTGCGGCCGGGCTTCACGTCCTTGCCGTACATGTGGATCTTCAGCTGGGGGTCGCGGGCCATGCAGTGCAGGTACGCGGAGTACATGTCCGGGTAGTCGCCGCCGAGGACGTTGACCATGACCGTCCACTTCGCGCGGGGGCGCGGGTCGCCGAGGGGGAGGTCGAGGACGGCGCGGACGTGGTTGGCGAACTGGGAGGTGATCGCGCCGTCCTGGGACCAGTGGCCCGAGTTGTGGGGGCGCATGGCCAGCTCGTTGACGAGGATGCGGCCGTCGCGGGTCTGGAACAGCTCGACGGCGAGGTGGCCGACGACGCCCAGCTCCTTGGCGATGGTCAGCGCCATCTCCTCGGCCCGCAGGGCCAGGGTCTCGTCGAGGCCGGGGGCCGGGGCGATGACCGTGTCGCACACGCCGTTGACCTGCTGGGACTCCACGACGGGGTAGGCGACGGCCTGGCCGTGCGGGGAGCGGACGACGTTCGCGGCGAGCTCGCGGACGTAGTCGACCTTCTCCTCGGCGAGGACCGGGACGCCGGCGCGGAAGGGGTCCTCGGCCTCCTCCGCGCCGTCCACGACCCACACGCCCTTGCCGTCGTAGCCGCCGCGGACGGTCTTGAGCACGACCGGGAAGCCGTCGCCCTCCGCCGCGAACGCAGCCACGTCGGCCGGGTCGCTCACGATCCGGTGCCGGGGGCAGGGGATGCCGAGCGCGTCCAGCCGTGCGCGCATCACGCCCTTGTCCTGGGCGTGCACCAGCGCGTCGGGGCCGGGGCGCACGGGGATGCCGTCCGCCTCCAGGGCCCGGAGGTGCTCGGTGGGTACGTGTTCGTGATCGAAGGTGATCACGTCGCAGCCCTGGGCGAAGGCGCGGAGCGTGTCGAGGTCGCGATAGTCGCCCACGACGACATCGCCGACGACCTGCGCCGCGGAATCCTGAGGGGTGTCACTGAGGAGCTTGAACCTGATGCCCAGCGGGATGCCCGCCTCGTGCGTCATACGCGCGAGCTGGCCCCCGCCGACCATGCCGACTACCGGGAACGTCACGCCCCTAGGGTATCGGCCGTGCGGGCGCGACCGATTTCCGGTCGAAATCTTGCCCTCTTACCGGGCTCTTCCCGGACTTTTCATCCTCTTCCCGCCCTCTTCCCAAGCTGTTTCCGACCCGTGAACTCATCCACGGGAGATTGAGAGGCTGGGTGGTTAGCATGGCTTGAGTCGGCGCGAACAGCCGCAGAACTCCGAGAACGCCGAGAACGACGGCGCAACGACCCGGATGGGGGCCTTCAGGACCATGGGACAAGGTTCCTCAGGGCTGCGAAGGCTCGTACAGGAGATCGCCAAGTTCGGTGCGGTGGGTGCCCTCGGCACCGTCGTGAACTTCGGCGTCTCCAACCTGCTGTGGCATCTGACCACGCTGCAGGCGGTGCGCGCGAACGTGATCGCCACGGTGGTCGCCATCGGCGTCAACTATCTGGGCTTCCGGTACTTCACCTACCGTGACCGCGACAAGGGCGCCCGGACCAAGGAACTCACGCTGTTCCTGGTCTTCAGCCTGGTCGGCCTGGTGATCGAGAACGGTGTGCTGTACGCCGCGATCTACGGCTTCGGCTGGGACAGCTCGCTGCAGCGCAACATCTTCAAGGTGGTCGGCATCGGCCTGGGCACGCTGTTCCGCTTCTGGTCCTACCGCACCTGGGTCTTCAAGGCCCTGCCGGTCGCGGACGCGGAGGCCCTGCTGGAGGCCGAGGCGATGAAGCGCTCACTGACCCCGAAGACGGAACAGCACGTCAGCTGAGACCGGTCCCGGCCGACGCCCGGCCATGTCGGCCCCGGCACGCACCGGGCAGCCCACGCGCCTGCTACCCAC
>NZ_WVUG01000258.1 GCF_017614965.1 Streptomyces griseorubiginosus
GCCCCTCCCTGGCGCGCCCCGCCGCTCCCCCGACGTCCGCGGAGCCACCCAGGCCGTCCCGGCGTGACCCGGGGCCTGCTTCACTGATACCGGACGCGCACCAGCACGCACGCCTCGACCGACTGAGGGGACGGCCTCACATGACCTGGCTGATCACCGGCGGCGCCGGTTACATCGGGGCGCACGTCGTGCGCGCGATGACCGGGGCGGGCGAGCGGACGGTCGTGTACGACGACCTGTCGACGGGCCTCGGGGAGCGGGTGCCGGACGGGGTGCCGCTGGTGGTGGGGTCGACGCTGGACGGCGAGCGGGTCGCGCGCGCCCTCGCGGACCACCGGATCACCGGGGTGGTCCATCTGGCGGCGAAGAAGCAGGTCGGCGAGTCGGTGGAGCTCCCCCTGCACTACTACCGGGAGAACGTCGAGGGACTGCGCGTCCTCCTGGAGGCCGTCACGGCGGCCGGTGTCCCCTCCTTCGTGTTCTCCTCCTCAGCCGCGGTGTACGGCATGCCCGACGTGGAGCTGGTGACGGAGGAGACGCCGTGCGTGCCGATGTCGCCGTACGGCGAGACGAAGCTGGCGGGCGAGTGGCTGGTCCGGGCCACGGGCCGCGCGACGGGCCTGTCCACCGCCTCCCTGCGCTACTTCAACGTGGCGGGCGCCGCCACCCCGGAACTCGCCGACACCGGCGTCTTCAACCTCATCCCCATGGTCTTCGAGAAGCTGACCGAGAACGCGCCCCCGCGCATCTTCGGCGACGACTACCCGACCCCCGACGGCACCTGCGTACGCGACTACATCCACGTCGTGGACCTGGCCGAGGCCCATGTGGCGGCGGCCCGCGCCCTGCAGGCCTCCCCCGGACGCGACCTCACCCTCAACATCGGCCGCGGCGAGGGCGTCTCCGTCCGCGAGATGATCGACCGCATCAACGCCGTCACCGGCCACGACCTCCCCCCGACGGTCACCCCGCGCCGCCCCGGCGACCCGCCCCGAGTCGTGGCCTCCGCCGACCGCGCCACCACAGAACTAGCCTGGAAGGCCAAACACGACGTCCAGGACATGATCACATCGGCATGGCAGGGCTGGGTAAGACTGCATCCGGGGGCGGCGCGCCACTGACCCCGGCCGGGTTGACGAGGGGTGGGATCTGCTCGGGCTACCGGTGGTTCAGGTACGCCAGCACCGCCAGTACCCGGCGGTGGCCACCGTCGCTCGGGGGCAGGCCCAGTTTCAGGAAGACGTTGCCGATGTGTTTGTGGACGGCGCGTTCCGTGACGACCAGGGTCTTGGCGATGGTGGCGTTGTCGTGGCCCTCGGCCATCAGGGCCAGGACCTCGCGTTCGCGCGGGGTGAGGGAGTCGAGGGGGGAGTCCTTGCGGCGGGTGAGGAGTTCGGTGACGACCTCGGGGTCGAGGGCCGTGCCCCCGGCCGCGACCCGCTCCAGCGCGTCGAGGAACTCGTCCACCCGGCCGACCCGGTCCTTGAGCAGATAACCGAGCCCGCTCGCCCCGCCGGTGAGCAGTTCGGCGGCGTACGACTCCTCGACGTACTGGGAGAGCACCAGGACGGGAAGTCCGGGGAGCTCGGCGCGTGCCTCCAGTGCGGCGCGCAGCCCCTCGTCCCGGAAGGCGGGCGGCATACGGACGTCCAGTACGGCCGCGTCGGGCCGGTGCTCCAGCAGCGCGGGCAGGATCTCCGGGCCGGTGGCGGCGACCGCCACGACCTCGTGCCCCGCGGAGGTCAGCAACAGGACGAGCCCCTCTCGCAGCAGGGCGTTGTCCTCGGCGATCACGACTCTCACGGCAGTTCCGTCTCAGCTCCGGTCACCGCGCGCGGCGACGGCTTCCGGCCACCGGCGACCGGGCCACCGCAGCTTACTCACAGCGCCTTGATCGCCTCGGCGGTGGCCCGGGCGAGCGCCCCGAGGTAGCCCTTGGGCAGCTTCGGGCTGCGGATCACCACCGAGCGCCAGTACAGCGGCCCGGAGATCAGGTCGAGCGCCAGCTCGTCGTCGAAGCCGGCCCGGATCTCACCGCGCTGCTCCGCCGCCACGAGGATCTTGCTGGCCACGCCCTCCTGCCCGTCCCGCAGCGCCTTCTGCACCGCCTCGGCCATGTCGGGGTTGCGCGCCGCCTCCGCCTGCAGGTCGGGCAGGATCTGCGAGGCCACGGGGTGCCGCAGGGCGCGCGAGGTCACCTCGTACAGGAGTCGCAGATCGCCCTCCAGGGAACCCGTGTCCGGGGCCGGCAGGCCCTGCACCGCGAGCGCGGAGACGATGTCGAGCACCAGGTGCAGCTTGGAGCGCCAGCGGCGGTAGACCGCGGTCTTGCCGACGCCCGCCCGGCGCGCGATCCCCTCGATGGACATCCGCGCGTAGCCGACGGACGCGAGCTCCTCGAAGACGGCCGCCCGGATGGCCTCCGTGACGTCCTCACGGAGTACGGCCGCCCCCGCCGGGGTCCGGCGGCGCGGACGCGTCTGGGGCTCCTCGGCGTTCGTCGTCATGCGGACCAGCATAGGGCGTTGCGACGATACGGTCCCGTCCCCACGCAGAAGGTCACGACGATACGGTCCCGGCCTCACGCCCGACGTCACGACGATACGGTCCCGGCCTCACGCCCTGCGTCACGACGGAACGGCCCCGTCCCCCCGCTCCCTGCCCGCATCCCACCGGACCATGCCTGCGGCCCGCCCGGCACCCGCCTGCGCGAGATGCGTCACAACGAAACGGTAACGGCCCCACGCGGGTCGTCACGACGATACGGTTGCGTCCCGACGGAGTCCGTGACGACGAAACGGTTGCGTTCCGACGCCGAAACGGCCTACGCTCACGTTGCGACGATACGGTCCCGTTCCGACGTAAGAAAACGTGAAGAGACGCGTAAGGAAACGCCGTGCAACGTGACCGGCCGGCCGACGGGCCGGACGCCGCACCCCCCTCCCCCCGAGTGAAAGCAGCGGATGTGAGCCAGGTCCTCGACACACCGCCCCCGACGCCGGTCCCGGCCGACGACGACCTCGCGGCCCTCGCCGCCCGCCACGGCCTCTCGGTCAGCGGCGCCCGTCCCTCCCTGCCGGAGTACGTCCGGCAGCTGTGGGCCAGGCGCCACTTCATCACCGCCTTCGCCACCGCCAAGCTCACCGCCCAGTACAGCCAGGCGAAGCTCGGCCAGATCTGGCAGGTGATGACCCCGCTGCTGAACGCGGCGGTGTACTACTTCATCTTCGGCGTGCTCCTCGGCACCAAGCGCCATGTGCCGGACTACATCCCGTTCCTCGTCACCGGCGTCTTCATCTGGACGTTCACCCAGAGCTCGATCATGGCCGGCACCCGTGCCATCTCCGGCAACCTCGGCCTGGTGCGGGCGCTGCACTTCCCGCGGGCCGCGCTGCCCATCTCCTTCGCGCTGCAGCAACTGCAGCAGCTGCTGTTCTCGATGGCCGCCCTGGTCGTCATCCTGCTCTGCTTCGGCGTCCCGATCGCCTTCTCCTGGCTGCTCGCGGTCCCGGCCCTGGTGCTGCAGTTCACCTTCAACACCGGCGTCGCGCTGATCATGGCGCGGATGGGCGCCAAGACCCCCGACATCGCCCAGCTGATGCCGTTCGTCCTGCGCACCTGGATGTACGTCTCCGGCGTGATGTGGAGCATCGACCGGCTGACCAAGGGCGACCACCTGCCCCGCTGGGTGACGCTGGCCCTGGAGACCAACCCGGCGGCGGTCTACATCGACCTCATGCGCTTCGCGCTCATCGACAGTTTCCACGCCAGCCAGCTGCCCCCGCACGTGTGGGCCGCGGCGACCGGCTGGGCCCTGATCGCTGGCGTGGGCGGCTTCGTTTACTTCTGGAAGGCTGAGGAGATGTACGGCCGTGGCTGAGTACACCGACGAGCGCGTCCCCACCGTCGTCTGCGACGGCGTCGACATCATCTACCGGGTCAACGGCACCGGCGCCGGCAAGGGCTCCGCGACCGCCGCCCTCAACCGCATGCTGCGCCGCCAGCAGACCGAGAAGGCGGCCGGCGTGCGCACGGTGCACGCCGTGAAGAACGTGTCCTTCGTCGCGTACAAGGGCGAGGCCGTCGGCCTGATCGGCACCAACGGCTCCGGAAAGTCGACCCTGCTGAAGGCGGTCGCGGGCCTGCTGCCCGTCGAGAACGGCCACATCTACACCAACGGCCAGCCCTCCCTGCTCGGCGTGAACGCCGCCCTGATGGGTGACCTGACCGGCGAGAAGAACGTCTACCTCGGCGGCCTCGCGATGGGCATGTCCCGCGAGGAGGTCAAGGAGCGCTACCAGGACATCGTCGACTTCTCCGGCATCAACGAGAAGGGCGACTTCATCACCCTGCCGATGCGCACCTACTCCTCCGGCATGGGCGCCCGCCTGCGCTTCTCCATCGCGGCCGCCAAGGACCACGACGTCCTCCTCATCGACGAGGCGCTGGCCACCGGCGACCGCTCCTTCCAGAAGCGCTCCGAGGAACGCATCCGCGAACTGCGCCAGCAGGCCGGCACGGTGTTCCTGGTCAGCCACAACAACAAGTCGATCCGCGACACCTGCGAACGCGTGCTGTGGCTGGAGCGCGGCGAGCTGCGCATGGACGGGCCGACGGAAGAGGTCATGCAGGCCTACGAGGAGTTCACCGGCGGCGCGGACAAGCCGAAGGCCGCCTGAGAACAAGACCACGAGAGCGGGGTGCCCCGAGCCGGTCGGCTCGGGGCACCCCGCTCTCGTACCGCCTGCTACGTGTGCGTGCGCAGCAGGGTGCGCATCGTGCGCATCGCCACCGACAGGTTGGCGAGGTCGAACGTCTCCGAGCTCTGGATCTCCTCCAGGGTCGTGCGCGCCCGGCCCAGGATCGCCGCGTTCTTCTCCTGCCAGGTCTTGAAGCGCTGTTCGGGCGTCGAGCTGCCGTTGCCCACCGCCAACACGTCCGCGGTCAGCGCCGCGTGGGCCGCGTAGAGGTCCTCGCGGATGGAGGCGCGGGCCATGGACTGCCAGCGGTCGGCGCGGGGCAGCTCGATGATGCGGTCCATGAGCTGGGTGATGTGCAGCCGGTCGGCGAGGTCGTAGTAGACCTCGGCGACGTCCAGCGGCTTCTTGCCCATGCGGTCGGCGACCGAGACGATGTCGAGCGCCGGGAAGGCGGACGAGAACCCGGCCACGCGCGTGGCCAGTTCGTCCGGGACGCCGGCGCCGGTCAGCTCGTCGTAGATCTGCTGCCACCACTCGAGGTCCGCGCCGCGCAGCAGCTTCGGCAGCTGCTGCCAGACCTGCTCGACGCGCTCCGAGAAGAACTCGACGGTCTCGGCGATCTGCACCGGCTGCGGCCGGTTGTTGAGCAGCCAGCGGGTGCCGCGCTCGACCAGGCGCCGCGAGTGCAGCCGGATCCGGGTCTGGACGGCGGCCTCGACCTGGTTGTCGAGGGCCTCCACGGCGTCCCACACGGGCGCCGAGCGGAAGATCGCGCGGGCCACCGTCTGCGCCCGGACGATCTCCTCCAGCGACGCCCCGGTCTCCTCGCGCAGACGGTGCAGATATGTCGTACCGCCCGTGTTGACCGTGTCGTTGACCAGGACGGTCGTGACGATCTCGCGGCGCAGCGGGTGGTTGTCCATGTACTGCGGGAACTGCTCGCGCAGCGCCGTCGGGAAGTAGGCGTGCAGCAGACCGCGCAGGTAGGTGTCGTCGGGCAGCGTGGTGTGCAGCAGCTCGTCGGCGACCGTGATCTTCGTGTACGCCAGCAGGACGGCCGTCTCCGGACCGGTCAGGCCCTGGCCCTGGCCCAGCCGCTCGCGGATCTGGCGGTCGGTGGGCAGGAACTCCAGCGCCCGGTCGAGGTGACCCTCGCGCACCAGGTGCCGCATGAAGCGCTGCTGGGCGTGGAGCATGTCCTTGGACTGGGCGAGCGCGTTGGCGATCGCCGTGTTCTGCGCGTAGTTGTTGCGCAGGACCAGCGCGCCGACCTCGTCGGTCATCTCCGCGAGCAGCTTGTTGCGCTGCTTGACGGTCATGTCGCCGTCCGCGACCAGGCCGTTGAGCAGGATCTTGATGTTCACCTCGTGGTCGGAGGTGTCCACGCCCGCGCTGTTGTCGATGGCATCGGTGTTGATCTTGCCGCCGTGCAGCGCGAACTCGATCCGGCCGAGCTGGGTCAGGCCCAGGTTGCCGCCCTCGCCGACGACCTTGACGCGCAGGTCGGCGCCGTCGACGCGGATCGGGTCGTTGGCCTTGTCACCGACGTCGGCGTGCGACTCGGTGCTGGCCTTCACATAGGTGCCGATGCCGCCGTTCCACAGCAGGTCCACCGGTGCCTGCAGGATCGCCTTCATCAGGTCGGCCGGCGTCATCTTGGCGATCTTTTCCTCGATGCCGAGGGCGTCGCGGATGTGCGCGTTGAGCGGGATCGCCTTGGCTGTACGGGGGAACACGCCGCCGCCCGCCGAGATGAGCTCGGTGTTGTAGTCGGCCCAGCTGGAGCGGGGCAGCTCGAAGATGCGGCGGCGCTCGGCGTAGGAGGTGGCCGCGTCAGGGGTGGGGTCGATGAAGATGTGCCGGTGGTCGAAGGCGGCGACGAGGCGGATGTGCTCGCTCAGCAGCATGCCGTTGCCGAACACGTCACCGGACATGTCGCCGATGCCGACGACCGTGAAGTCCTCGCTCTGGGTGTCCACGCCCAGCTCGCGGAAGTGCCGCTTGACGGACTCCCAGGCGCCGCGCGCGGTGATGCCCATGCCCTTGTGGTCGTAGCCCGCGCTGCCGCCGGAGGCGAAGGCGTCACCGAGCCAGAAGTTGTACGACTCGGCGACCTCGTTGGCGATGTCCGAGAAGGTGGCGGTGCCCTTGTCGGCGGCGACGACCAGGTAGGTGTCGTCCTCGTCGTGCCGGACGACGTCCTGCGGGGGCACGACCTCGCCGGCGACCATGTTGTCGGTGATGTCGAGGAGCGCCGAGATGAACGTCTTGTAGCTGGCGATGCCCTCGGCCAGCCACGCGTCCCGGTCCGCCGCCGGGTCCGGGAGCTGCTTGGCGACGAAGCCGCCCTTGGCGCCGACCGGCACGATGACGGTGTTCTTCACCATCTGCGCCTTGACCAGGCCGAGGATCTCGGTACGGAAGTCCTCACGCCGGTCGGACCAGCGCAGACCACCGCGCGCGACCTTGCCGAAGCGCAGGTGCACGCCCTCCACGCGCGGGGAGTACACCCAGATCTCGAACGCCGGGCGCGGCGCGGGCAGATCGGGGATCGCCTGCGGGTCGAACTTCATGGAGACATAGTCGTGCGGCCTGCCGCCCGCGGCCTCCTGGAAGAAGTTCGTGCGCAGGGTCGCCTTGATGACGGTCAGGAAGGACCTCAGGATGCGGTCCTCGTCGAGGCTCGCCACCTGGTCGAGGGCCGCGTCGACCTCCTCGAGGAGGGCGTCGACGATCTCGTGGCCCGCGCGCTGGCGGTCCGGCGACATCCGCGCCTCGAACAGGGAGACCAGCAGCCGGGTGGTGTGGACGTTGTTGCGGAGGGTGTCCTCCATGTAGTCCTGGGAGAAGGTGGAGCCCGCCTGCCGCAGGTACTTGGCGTACGCGCGCAGCACCATCGCCTGCCGCCAGGTCAGCCCGGCGCTGAGCACGAGGGCGTTGAAGCCGTCGTTCTCCGCCTTGCCGGTCCAGGTGGCGGCGAAGGCCTCCTGGAACCGCTCGCGTCCGTCGTCGCCGTAGTCGCCGCCGCTCTTCGACGTGGGCATGCGCAGCCCGAAGTCGTAGATCCAGGCGACGGAACGGTCCGCGCACTTCAGCTCGTACGGCCGCTCGTCCGTGACCTCGACACCGAGCCGGCTGAGGACCGGCAGCACCGCGGAGAGGGAGACGGCGTCGCCCTTGCGGTAGATCTTGAAGCGGCGCTCCTCGGGGGAGGCGCCCACCGGCTCGTAGAGGCTGAGGGAGAAGTCCTTGCCGTCCTGCTGCTGGGTCTCGCTGAGCTGTTCGAGGTGGACGAGGTCGGCGACCGCGGAACGCGGCGTGTGGTCGGCCTTGTAGCCCTCGGTGAAGGCGTTGTTGTAGCGGCGCAGCAGCTCGGCCGCCCGCTCCTCGCCGAGCTCGGCGGTCAGCGCCTCGGCGAAGGCGTCGGCCCAGGAGCGGGCGGCCTCCACCAGACGCGCCTCGATGCGCTCCTTGTCTGCGTCGGACAGCTCGGGCAGCTCGGTGCCCTGCGGGACGCGGACCACGAAGTGCAGCCGGGACAGGATCGACTCGGTGTTCCAGGCGGTGAAGTCGACGCTGATACCGCCCAGTTCCTCCTTGAGGATGTCGATGATCCTCAGGCGGACGCCCGTCGTGTAGCGGTCGCGGGGCAGGTAGACGAGGGCGGAGTAGTAGCGGCCGTACTCGTCCTGGCGCAGGTAGAGCCGCAGACGCCGGCGCTCCTGCAGGTACAGCACGGAGGTGGCGATGGACTCCAGTTCGTCGGCCGGGGTCTGGAAGAGCTCGTCGCGCGGGTAGGTCTCCAGGATCTGCAGCAGGTCGCGCCCGTCGTGGCTGTTGGGCGAGAAGCCGGCGCGCTCCAGGACCTCGTCCACCTTGCGGCGGATGACCGGAACCCGGCGCACCGATTCGGTGTACGCGGCTGAGGAGAACAGACCGAGGAAGCGGCGCTCGCCGATCACGTTGCCGTCCGCGTCGAACTTCTTGACGCCGATGTAGTCCAGGTATGACGGCCGGTGCACGGTGGCGCGGCTGTTGGCCTTGGTCAGCACCAGCAGGTTGTGCTCGCGCGCCTTGGCGCGGGCGTCGGCGGGCAGCCGCTCGAAGGACGGGGAGACCGGGTGGCCCTCCTCGCCGGCGTGGTGCGGGTCGGAGCGCAGGATGCCGAGGCCGGTGCCGGGGACGGCGGCCAGGGTGTCGTCGTCGCGCAGCTGGTACTCGCGGTAGCCGAGGAAGGTGAAGTGGTCGGCGGCCAGCCAGCGCAGCAGCTCGCGGGCCTCCTCGATCTCCAGGTCGCGCAGGTCGGGGGCGACCGGCTCCTTGGGCAGCTCGTCGGCCATGCGCAGCGCCGCGTCGCGCATCTTGTCCCAGTCCTCGACGGCCTCGCGGACGTCGGACAGCACCCGCAGCAGGTCGAAGGTGATCTGCTTCAGGTCGCCGCGGTCGGTCTCGCGGTCGATCTCGACGTGGATCCAGGACTCGAGGTGCGCGTCGTGCGGCAGGTCCCCGCCCGTGTGCGCGGGCAGCACCTCGATGAGCTTGCCGGTGACGTCGCGGCGGACCACGATCTGCGGGTGGATCACGACATGGATGCCGCGTCCCTGCCGGGTGAGTTCGTTGGTCACGGAGTCGACGAGGAAGGGCATGTCGTCGGTGACGACCTCGACCACGGAGTGGCTGCACGTCCAGCCGTTCTCCTCCACGGTCGGGGTGTGCACCCGCACGCTGGCCGTGCCCTGGGGGCGGTTCTCGGCCAGTCGGTAGTGGGAGAGCGCGGCTCCGAAGACGTCGACCGGGTCGCGGCCGGTGAGGTCCTCCGGGGCGGTGTGCAGGTAGTAGCGCTGGAGGAACGCGAGCACGGACTCCTGGTCCGGGGTCTCCGGGGTGTCGGGTGCGCCCTCGTCCGCCGTCCCGGTCGGTAGGCCCCCGACCGGGCTGTTCTCAGCTACCCGAGCGGCCCTCTCCAGCAGCTCGGCCTTGGCTTCGTCCAGCTTGGTCTGCATTGTCCTCTGGCTCCTGTCGCGCGCCGTTGCGTGACGTAGAAGGAAGTACGGTCTCTTCCCCTGCGGCTCGACGCCACGGCCCGGGTTCTCCGGTCTGCTCCGACGCTATGCCGCAGGGTGAGATGAGCGGGGGGTTATCAGCCATTCTCGACGCGCCCACGGGATGTGACATCGCTCTCCGCGACGCCGGTTTCCGGGGTGTGTACGGCGTCCTGGGGGCCCGTGCGGCCCCGTCCCGCCCGCGAGGACCAGCGACCGCCGCCCGGTCACGGAGATGTTCCGTGCTCCCCGGGCGCAGGGCAGGGGCAACAGTGCCCCCGCGAGCTATCGCGCTGATCACGCCACCAAGGCTATCGCTCCTTACAGGGCCCCCGTCATGAGCCGTATGTGTACAAAACCAGGGGTGGAAGTTTGACATTCTGCACAGCGACCAACCTCCGCGCGCCCCCTTGGCAAGCGCGCCCGACGGAGGCACGTTGCCGACATGACAGCAAAAATCCTCATCGTCACCGGCGACGCGGCGGAGTCCCTGGAGGTCCTCTACCCCTACCAGCGGCTGCGCGAGGAGGGCTACGAGGTCCATGTCGCCGCTCCTTCCCGCAAGACGCTGCGCTTCGTCGTCCACGACTTCGAACCCGGCTTCGACACCTACACCGAGAAGCCCGGCTACACCTGGCCCGCCGACCTCGCCTTCGCCGACGTCGAACCCGGCCAGTACGCCGCCCTCGTCATCCCCGGCGGCCGAGCCCCCGAGTACCTGCGCAACGACCCCGAGCTGCGCAAGATCCTCAAGTCCTTCTTCGACGCCGACAAACCGGTCGCCCAGATCTGCCACGGCCCCCTCCTCACCGCAGCGATCGACAGCCTGCGCGGCCGCCGCGTCACCGCGTATCCCGCGCTGGAGCCCGACATGCAGTCCGCCGGAGCGACCTTCCAGGACACCGAGGCGGTCGTCGACGGCACCCTGGTCTCGTCCCGGGCCTGGCCGGACCATCCGGCGTGGATGCGGGAGTTCCTGACGGTGCTGCGGGCCAAGGCGCCGGTGACGTAGCCGGCCCGGTGGTGCAACCGTCGGTGGTGCGGCCGGCAGTGGTCACGCGGCCAGGCGCTCGGCCTCCACGACCGCCTCCGCCAGCGTGTCCACCACCGGCACGCCGGCCTCCTCCAGGCTGGCCCGGCTGTGCGAACCCCCGGTGTACAGCACGGCCCGGGCTCCCACGTGCCGTGCGGCAACCGCGTCGTCGGCGGCGTCCCCGATGACCACCGTCCGGGCCGGATCCACCGTGGCGAGCGAGGCGAGGTGGCGCACCATGTGCTCCGCCTTGCTTCCCCCGGAGGGTCCGGTGCGGCCGTCGACGCGTATGAAGTGCGCCTCGATCCCGAACCCCCGCACCAGGGGCACGAGGTCCTCGTGCCCGTACATGCTGAGGATCGACTGACTGCGTCCCGCCGACCGCCATCCGGCGAGCAGCTCCGTCGCCCCCTCGGTCAGGGCGCACCGCCCGCGGTGCTCGCTGTAGTACCGGTGGAAGGTCATGTCCATGATCTCCCACTCGGCGTCCGTCGGCAGCCGGCCGAGCAGCCGCTCGTAGAACTTCGGCACCGGAACGCAGTACAGCGTCCGGTACTGCTCGATCGTGATCGGCGCCAGCCCCAGCTCGGCGAACGCCGCGTTCGTCGCCCCGATGATCGCGTCGTTGTCGTGGAACAGCGTCCCGTTCCAGTCCCACACGATGTGCGCCCCTGCGTTCTTCCCCATGCCCAAAACGTACCCGCCGCCACTGACAATCAAGAGAACGGCGGGTCGATCGGGGCGTGCGGACGGCGGCCGATCGAGGTGTGCCGAGGGCGGCCGATCGAGGTGTGCCGAGGGCGGCCGATCGAGGTGTGCCGAGGGCGGCCGATCGAGGTGTGCCGACGACGGCCGATCGAGGTGTGCCGAGGGCGGCCAATCGAGGTGTGCGGACGACGGCCGATCGAGGCGTGCCGACGGCGGCCGATCGGGATGCGCGGACGGCGGCCGATCAGGGGGTGATGTCGACGGTCGATCGAGGTTGGTGACCGTCGATCGAGGTTGGTGACCGTCGATGGGGTGTGCGGAGGGCTCAGTCCGCGAGGCCCACCAGGTTCGGGATCTCCTGCGTGGCGTACCAGAGCAGTTCGTGGTCCTCGGCCCCGTCCACCACGAACTGGGCGTCGTCGTCCCCGCGGTCCGCCGCCTCCAGCGCCTCGGCCGCCGCGGCCACGTCCGTCTCCGCGTCATCGAGGTCGACGTGCACGGCGGCCGCCTTGGCCAGCGGTACGGCCTGGCTGACGCGGACCTCGCCGAGCGCGGCCGGGTCGAGTCCGCGGTCCGGGTCGGCCCAGGCCGCCCCGTCGGGCACGTCGACGGCGACCACGACCCGGCGCCGGGGAGCCCCGGGGTCGGCGGCCAGCAGACGCAGCGAGGCGACGGCGGCGCGGTTCAGCGCCGCGTACTCCAGTTCCTCGATGTCGTCGGAGAGATACCACTCGCGCAGCGCGGGGGTGACGGCGTAGGCGACGAGCGGCCCGGCCCCAAGCTCTCCCGTCTTGTACGCCTCGGCGAGACCGGGGAGGGTCAGGGGGACGTAGACGCGCATGTCTGGCCGCTTTCGTGATCGAGGGCTCCGCTGGACAGGGCCTTCAGGATACGTGCGGGCGTCCCCTTTCGAGTCCCCGCCGATGACGCCGAGGCCGTCAACCCCGGGCCCATGGTTCACCCACGCCCCCCACGTGAACACGGGCCTGCAACCCCCTTCATCACCCTGATAGGTGAACCTTCCGGCCGCCCCGACCCGGCTTGCCGCTTCCTTGCTGTCGCCATCGCGTTCCGTACAAGATCCGCAACAGGAAGTTACCGCCCGGTACCACCGCTCGGCCGGGCTCATGGAAACGCACATGGAAACGGGGACACCCATGCACAAGGTCATGACCAGGGCAGCGCACACCCGGCCGGGGACCCGCCCGCCGGGCCGCCATGACACGCGTCGCCCGGGCGGCGCCCCGCCACGCACCCCGGGCGGAGCCCCGGCCGGGACCGCCCCGGGCGGCGGCCGCCCGCCCGGCTCCCGTACCTCCGGGGTCTCCGCCAACACGAGGCCCACGGACACCCGCCCCACGTCGGCACCAGCCCCGACACCGGTCCCGACATCAGCATCAGCCTCGGCTCAAGCCGCGACTCCGCCTTCGGCTTCGGCTTCGGCTCCGGCTCCGGCTC
>NZ_WVUG01000259.1 GCF_017614965.1 Streptomyces griseorubiginosus
CCCGTGGCCGACGACATGACGAACAAGATCGACCAGCTCAAGCAGCTCGGCGACCTGAAGGCCCAAGGCGTCCTGACCGAAGCCGAGTTCGAGGAACAGAAGCGCAGGCTCCTCGCCTGACGGCCCGTCACAGCCCTACGAACCCCGGTGTCTTCGCACCGGGGTTCGTCACGTGCGCGCACCTTCCGGAACGAGAACAGGGTTGACTGGTCTACACCCTTGACTGGTACAGACCAAAGGAGTTGAGTGTGGCTCGGCAACCCCCCACCGCGGCCGTGCCCCTCACCGGGTACGGCCGTGTTCCACGAAGGAGCCGATCGTGCCGAGGCGCCGTATCGCCGCCGGCTGTGGTCACGGAGGCGCGGTTCAACCAGCTGTTCCCGAACCGGAATTCCTTGTGGTGTCATGCACCTGATCACCCGATTCTCACCTCGGACGAAGGGCACCACCATGCGCACCCCCCACGCCCTGCTCGCCACGGCCGCGGCGCTCGCCGCAACGGTCGTGGCGCCCCCGGCCCACGCGGCGGCAGCGGTTCCGGCACCCGGCCTCTACTACGTCCAGAGCGCCACGACCGGTCTGAACGCGGCCGACAACGCCGGAGCCGTCGAACAGCACAGACCCGAGGGCAACGAGGACCACCAGCAGTGGAGACTGACGGCGAGCGGATCGTCGTACCTCCTGGAGAGCACCGACACCGCCGGCAGCTGTCTCGGCCGCTCCGGCGACCAGGCCAGAACCCTCACCTGCGCGAGCCCGGACGCGGCATGGGAGATCGCCCCCTCAGGCACCGACCAGTACTCGCTCAAGGCACCCGGTACCGACCGCTACGTGACGGTCGCCGCCAAGCCCTCCGGGGCCAACTACCCCGCCCAGCTGGCCGTCGGAGCCTCCGGCGACCTGTCGGGCTGGTACCTCACCCCGGTCACCACGCCGACCGCGCCCATGCCGCCCCAGGACCAACGCACCCTGGACCAGGTCACGTTCCTCACCGCCCACAACGCCTACGCCAACGGCGTCGACGGCGGTTTCGCACCGCCGTTCGTCAACTTCTTCCCCAACCAGGCGCGCGGCATCAACCAGCAACTCTCCGACGGCGTACGGGGATTCATGCTGGACATCCACCAGACCCCGGACGGCGCCATCCTCTGCCACGACAGCTGCACCCTGGTCAGCAGGCCCGTCGCCCTCTGGGTCGACCTCCAGCGCATGGTCGACTTCCTCAGGGCCCACCCCGACCAGATGGTCACCGTCTTCCTCGAGGACTACGTCGATCCGGGTGTCCTGCGGTCCGAACTCGCCCGGGTCAGCGGCCTGTACGACGTCCTGTACCGCCCCGACCGCACCGGTGTCCGCCAACACGGCTGGCCCCGACTGGCCGACCTGATCGCCGCGAACCAGCGGCTGCTGATCTTCACCGACCACAGCCGCTCCTCCGACGAGTCGGCCGGGCTGACCCGGGACAGCTTCGGCGTGATGTACCAGCGTGAGTGGACCGTCGAGAACTACTGGTCCATGGGCTCCGGCGTCGGCTCCTCCGACTGGTCCTGCTACAGCCGCTGGTACGACGCGAACACCAACGTCCCGCTCACCCGCACGGAGAGCGGCTTCCGTCCCCTGTTCGTCATGAACCACTTCCGGGACGCCGCCGTCGCCGGCACGGCCGGCACCGACAACGCCAAACTCGCCGACCGCGCCCAGCGGTTCTGCCAGCCGGCCGCCCGCAAGAAGCCCAACTTCCTCGCCGTGGACCGCTACGACCTGGGCAACCCCGCCTCGGCGGTCGACGTCCTCAATTCCTACACGTATCCGTAAAACGATCGGCGGAGCACAGGAGGTGTGCGAAACTCCGCCGATGACCTCCGAAACGATCACCGCGGACGCCGCGGGCACCTGGAAACTCGCCGGCCTGACCGTCAACCGCATCGGCTTCGGAGCCATGCGGCTGACGGGCAGCGCCGCCTTCCACCTCGGCACCCCCAGCGACCGGGACCGCTCGATCGCCGTGCTGCGCAGGGCGATCGAACTCGGCGTCAACCACATCGACACCGCCGCCTTCTACTTCTCCCAGCTGCGCTCCGCCAACGAGATCATCAACAGCGCCCTGGCCCCCTACCCCGACGACCTCCTCGTCGCCGTGAAGGTCGGCCCCTTCCGCGACTACCACGGCGAGTGGGGCACCTCCGCCCGGCCCGACCAACTGCGCGGCCACGTCGAGGAGAACCTGCGCCAGCTCGGCCGTGACCACCTCGACCTGGTCTATCTGCGCCGGATGCGGCAGGAGTCCGTCGCCGAGCACTTCGGCGCCCTGGCCGAACTGCGCGAGGCGGGCCTCATCAGGCACCTGGGCCTGTCCGACGTCGAACCCGTGCACCTGGCCGAGGCGCAGGCCATCGCGCCCGTGGTGAGCGTGCAGAACCGGTACGCGCTGGACGACCCGAACCCGGTCACCGACGAAGTCCTGCGCCTCTGCGGCGAGCAGGGCATCGCCTTCGTGCCGTTCTACGCCGTCGCCGGCAAGAGCGGTCCGCGCGCCGCCGCCGATCACCACGACGCCGCGGTACGCGCCGTCGCCGCAGCCCATGGCGCCACTCCCGCCCAGGTCCGGCTCGCCTGGACCCTGCACCAGGGCCCGCACGTCCTCGCCATCCCCGGTACGAGCAACCCCGACCACCTGGTCGAGAACGTCGCCGCGGGCGCGTTGCGGCTGACGGACGAGGAATCGCGACGGCTGGGCGCCCTGCGCGGACAGAGCGACTGACCGGCCGCCGCACCGGTACCTCCCGGCCCGTCCTGTGAAGGCGGGCCGGGGCGGCCGGAGGGCCTTTCCCGCACCGACTGGCGCTCCCCGAGTTTTACCGACTGGCGCTCCCCGAGTTTTACGTATAACCTCACCCGTCAACCGCTCACCCGAAAGGCCCCGATGAGTCGCATCGCCCTGGTCACCCTCGTCGTCGACGACTATGACGAGGCGATCCGCTTCTACACCGAGGCCCTCGGATTCCGGCTCGTCGAGGACGCACCGCGCCCCGACGGCTCCCGGTGGGTGGTCGTCGGTCCCGGCGCCGACGCCCACGGCACCGGCCTGCTGCTCGCCCGCGCCAAGGGCGAGGCGCAGCGTGACCGGGTCGGCGACCAGACCGGCGGACGGGTCGGCTTCTTCCTGCACACCGACGACTTCGCCCGCGACCACGCCCGGATGCTCGCCGCCGGCGTGACCTTCCTGGAGGAGCCGCGGCATGAGCCCTACGGCTCCGTCGCCGTCTTCCAGGACCTGTACGGAAACCGCTGGGACCTGCTCCAGCCCGCCGAGTAACCCCCGTTCCCCCCAGAACCGCCTGTCGTAGAAAGCGCCCGCCATGCCCGCTACGCGCGTAGACGCCGATGTGATCCTTCGCCTCCCCAAGGCCGTCCTGCACGACCACCTGGACGGTGGCCTGCGCCCCGCCACCGTGGTGGACCTCGCGGCCGCGGTCGGTCACACCCTGCCCACCACCGACCCCGACGAGCTGGCCGCCTGGTACGTCGAGGCCGCCGACTCCGGTGATCTGGTGCGTTACATAGCCACCTTCGAGCACACCCTGGCCGTCATGCAGACCCGCGAGGGCCTGCTGCGTGTCGCCGAGGAGTACGTGCTCGACCTGGCGGCCGACGGGGTCGTCTACGCGGAGGTCCGCTACGCGCCCGAGCTGAACACCCGGGGCGGTATGGCGCTCAGCGAGGTCGTCGAGACCGTCCAGGAGGGGCTCGCGGCCGGCATGGCGAAGGCCGCGGCCGCCGGTACGCCCGTCCGGGTGGGCACCCTGCTGTGCGGCATGCGGATGTTCGACCGGGTCCGCGAGGCGGCCGACCTGGCCGTCGCGTTCCGGGACGCCGGCGTCGTCGGCTTCGACATCGCCGGCGCCGAGGACGGCTTCCCGCCCGCCGACCACCTCGACGCCTTCGAGCACCTGCGCCGCGAGAGCGTGCCCTTCACCATCCACGCCGGCGAGGCGCACGGACTGCCCAGCATCCACCAGGCCGTGCAGGTGTGCGGAGCGCAGCGCATCGGCCACGGCGTGCGCCTCACCGAGGACATCGTCGACGGCAAGCTCGGCCGGCTCGCGGGCTGGGTGCGCGACCGCCGCATCGCGCTGGAGATGTGCCCGACCTCCAACCTCCAGACGGGTGCGGCCACCTCGATCGCCGAGCACCCGATCACGGCCCTGAAGGACCTGGGCTTCCGGGTCACCCTCAACACCGACAACCGTCTGGTCTCGGGCACGACGATGACCCGGGAGATGTCCCTGCTCGTGGAGGAGGCGGGCTGGACGGCCGAGGACCTGCGCACCGTCACGGTGAACGCCGTCAAGAGCGCGTTCATCCCGTTCGACGAGCGCAAGGCCCTCATCGAGGACGTCGTCCTGCCGGGCTACGCGGCAGCGCTCTGAAGCAGCCCGCGCACATAGGCGGCCTGTCCGACGTGCTGCAGATCGTCGGACAGGACGCTGACCAGCCGGACGCCCAGGGTGACGGGCGGCTCCCAGCGCTCGTCGACGACGCGGTCCAGGTCGCCCGAGGCCAGGTCACCGAGAACGGCCAGGGTCTGTTCGTGCACGGCGTCGTAATAGCCGGTCAGCAGCTCGCCGGAGTCGACCCGGACCTTCCCGACCCTCGTGGAGCTGTGCCCGTAGCCGGTGTCGTGGCGGGGCAGGTCCAGGCCGAAGCGCTTGAACCAGTCCTGGGTGAGCCAGGCCTGCTCCAGCCCGAAGGCGTCGGCGACGTGGTCGTCCTGGACCCGGGTCAGATGCCAGACCAGCCAGCTGACGGAGTTGGCGTCGTGCGAGGGGCGCGCGTTGAGTTCGTCCGGGCCGAGCCCCTCGACGACGGCCTGGACTTCTTCCCGGATGCGGCCGTAGCCGTCGATGAGGATGTCCTTTGCATGCATGACTCCACCATCGCGCATCACACGCCGTCCTGTGTCGCCTGTTCCAGAAGCGCCATCAGTGCCCGCGCGGCCGGACTGGTCGCCTGGGCCGGCGGCAGCAGGGCCACCGTCTCGTAGACCGTCTCGCCGGTGCCCTTCACGGGCAGGGCGGTCAGCGCCTCGCGCTTGTGCCGGAAGTGCCGGGGGACGACGCCCACGCCGAGGTTCTCGTCCACCAGGTCCAGCAGGCTGTGCACGTCGTTGACCTCCAGCGCCACCGTGCGCCGTACACCCGCCGCCGTGAAGGCCGCGTCGGTGGTGCGGCGCGGGCCCCAGTCGGGCTGGAAGTCGACGAACACCTCGCAGCCCAGATCGTCCGGGGTCACCGCCGCGCCGTCCCGCGCCAGACGGTGGCTGGGATGGCACAGCACGGTCATCGGCTCGGCCGTCAGCGACACCGAGCGCAGCTGGTCGGTGTCCGCCTGCGTACGGTAGGCGAAGGCCAGGTCCAGCCGGCCCGCCGCGACCTCCTCGGCGAGCTCCCCCGAACCCGCCTGCCGCAGCCGGATCTCTACGTCCGGATGCCGGTGCCGGAAAGCCGCCAGCAGCCGCGCCACATGCACGCCCGCGATGCACTGCTCGGTCCCCACCGACAGCGTTCCCCGCAGCACCCCCTGCACGGCCGCGACCGCCTCGTGCGCCGCCCGCACCTGCGCCAGGATCCGCTCGGCCTCGCCCAGCAGCGCCCGCCCCGCCTCGGTGAGCGTCACCCTGCGGGTGGTGCGCACGAACAGCGGCGTCTGCAACTCCCGCTCCAGCGCCCGGATCGAGGCCGACAGCCCCGACTGGGAGACCATCAGCCGTTCGGCGGCCCGGGTGAAATGCTGGTCCTCGGCGACCGCGACGAAGTGCTGGAGATGGCGGAGTTCCATGATTGTGCAGCCTATCTGCTGAGTTCCATCGCATTCTCCTGTTGGACCACTGCCCCCAGGTCGCGAAAGATGGGGTACCGGTTTGTCGGAACGAGAAAGCCCTGTGCCAACCCCTCTGGAGTCGCGTTGTACACCGCACACCCCGACCGCTACGCGGACCTGCCCTACCGGCGCACCGGACGCAGCGGCCTGAAGCTCCCCGCGATCTCGCTCGGCCTGTGGCACAACTTCGGTCCCGACCGCCCGGTCGAGACCCAGCGGGCCATTCTGCGCCGCGCCTTCGACCTCGGCGTCACCCACTTCGACCTCGCCAACAACTACGGCCCGCCGCCCGGCGCGGCCGAGCTGGCCTTCGGCGAGGCGCTCAAGGACGACTTCGCGCGCTACCGCGACGAGCTGGTGATCTCCACCAAGGCCGGCTATCTGATGTGGCCCGGCCCGTACGGCGAGTGGGGCTCGCGCAAGTACCTGTTGTCCTCGCTGGACCAGAGCCTCGCCCGGATGGGCCTGGACTACGTCGACATCTTCTACTCGCACCGCCCCGACCCGGAGACTCCCCTGGAGGAGACGATGGGCGCCCTGCACTCCGCGGTGCAGCAGGGCAAGGCGCTCTACGTCGGCATCTCCAACTACTCGGCCGAGCAGACCCGGGAGGCCGCCCGCATCCTGGGCGAGCTGGGCACCCCGCTGCTGATCCACCAGCCGCGCTACTCGATGCTCGACCGCCGCCCCGAGGACGGCGGCCTGCTGGACGCGCTCGACGAGCTCCAGGTCGGCTCCATCGTCTTCTCCCCGCTGGAGCAGGGCCTGCTGTCCTCGCGCTACCTCGACGGCATCCCGGAGGACTCGCGGGCCGCCTCCGACAGCCCGTTCCTGCAGTCGGACGCGGTCACCGAGGACCTGGTGGCCAAGCTGCGCGCCCTCGACGACATCGCCAAGAGCCGCGGACAGACCCTGGCCCAGCTCGCCCTCGCGTGGGTGCTGCGCGGCGGCCGGGTGACCTCCGCGCTGGTCGGCGCGAGCAGCCCGCAGCAGATCGAGGACAGCGTCGCGGCCACCCGCAACCTGGACTTCGACGCCGGCGAACTGGCCCGCATCGACGCGATCGTCACGCCGTAAGACGCTCGCTGACCTCCCAGAGGCGGGCCGCAGCCTCCGGGTCCACGGCGCCCGGCAGCACGCCGGGCGTCCGCTCGCTCTCGTACCAGGCGGCCTCGGTCTCGGGCGTCACCAGCGGGCTGACGTCGCAGTTCTCGCAGTAGACCCCGCCGAGGCCGGCCAGCCGGGGGCTGGTCGCGCACCAGACACCGGTGGCCGCGCCCTGCTGCACCGTCTTCCACTGACGCCCGGGATCGATCACGGGCCTGCCGTCCTCGTCGACCGTGCCAGAGGCCCGGACGATCTCCGGGTCGAGGTGCTTGACCAGCCCGGTGTCGATGATGATGCCGGGGTGCACCGAGAAGGCCCGCACGCCCTCGGTGCGCCCGCGTCGGTCCAGCTCCACGGCGAACAGCGCGTTGGCCGTCTTCGACTGGCCGTAGGCGACGAACGGTTCGTAGGGCCGGTGCTCGAAGTGCAGGTCGTCGAAGTCGACGCCGCCGAAGCGGATGCCCCGGGAGGACACCGACACGACCCGCGCGCCGCCTGCCGCGACGAGCGCCGGCCACAGGCGCCGGACCAGCTGGAAGTGCCCCAGATGGTTGGTCGCGAACTGCGCCTCGTAGCCGCGCGCGTCCCGGGTCAGGGGAGTCGCCATGATCCCGGCGCTGTTGACCAGGAGGTGCAGCGGCCGTCCGGAGGCCAGGAACTTCTCCGCGAAGGCGTCGATCGACGCCGGATCCAGCAGGTCCAGGTACTCGGTCTCGGCCCCCGGCACGTCCGTCAGCGCGGCCCGGGCCCGCTCGAGGTCCCGCGCCGGTACGACGACCTGGGCGCCGGCGGCGCGCAGCACCCGGGCGGTCTCCAGGCCGATCCCCGAGTAGCCGCCGGTGACGATCGCGACCTTGCCGGTCAGGTCGATCCCCTTGATCACCTCCTCGGCGGTGGACGCGGCGCCGAAGCCGGAGCGGACGGGACGCTGTGCGGTGGTGGTCATGTCTGGCTCTCCTCGAAATGGACTGACCAGGCCACCGTAGGACCGTCGATCCGTACGATGAATGCTTGAGAATCCGCATTACTTGCGTGATAGTTCGAGCATGACCGCGGATCCGCTCTCCGACGCCCTCGCCGTCGCCGACGCCCGCAGTGTGTTCTCCGGGGGTTTCCTCGCCGGAGGGCACTGGGCGATCCGGCTCGTGGGGCGCGACAAACTGAAGGTCAACGCCGTGGTGCGCGGGCGGTGCCTGCTGCTGCCGCCGGACGGTGGCGAGCCCCTGCCGCTGGTCGAGGGGGACATCGTGGTCTCCGACGGCAGGCGGCCGTACGTGCTGTGCAGCGGGCCCGGCATCGAGCCGATCAGTTCCGACCAGGTCGCGATGGACCCCGGAACCCGCATGGGGCGGCTCGGCGAGGGCGAGGACGTCGCCTGCGTCTCCGGGCACATCGACCTCAGCCGGGACAGCGGCGAGCTGCTGCGCCGGGCGCTGCCGGAGCTGATCCACGTGACGGCCGACGCGGCCGAGGCGCCCGTGCTGCGCTGGCTGGTCGGGCAGCTGGTGGGGGAGATGAAGACGCGCCGGGCGGGCGGCGAGTTCGCCTCGGACCAGCTGGCCCAGCTGATGTTCGTGCAGGTGCTGCGGGTCTGCCTCGCCGAGGCCGACGGGCTGCCGCCGGGCTGGCTGCGGGCCCTCGCCGACGAACGGCTCGCCCCGGCCCTGCGCCTGATGCACGCCGACCCGGGACACCCCTGGCAGCTTCAGGAGCTGGCCCGCGCCGCCGCGATGTCCCGCACCACCTTCGCCGTACGGTTCAAGGAGGCGGCCGGGGTGCCCCCGCTGACGTACCTGCTGAACTGGCGCATGAGTCTCGCGGCCCGCGCCCTGCGGCAGGACACGGCCCCCGTCGCCGCGCTCGCCCGCTCCGTCGGCTACACCTCCGAAAGCGCCTTCAGCAACGCCTTCAAACGCTCCATGGGCGTAGCCCCCCGCCGTTACCGGGAGGCTGCCCGGGCCTAGAGCCGCTCCTCCAGGCGTACGGTCACCGTGTCGCCCTCCGTCTTGCCGATCGCCTTGCGGAGGTCGGCCTTGACCGGCAGTTTGTGGGTGCCGTCGCCCAGGGCCATGAAGGAGCTGCGGAAGGGGTGTCCGTCGATCGTGCCGCGGACCTTGACGAGCCCGCGGGTGCCGAAGAAGTCGACGGACTTCGGCCAGACCAGATAGGTCCAGCCACCCTCGGCGGGGCTCTTGCGCAGGACGGCGGTGAACTGCTCGTCGAGTTTTCCGGTCGTCACCATGGTGGTTCCTCCGCTCCCGGTGGTCGTGTACAGGAGACCACCGGGAGCGGGGAAACTCATCGCCCGGGCCGCGTGCTCACGCCCCGGCCGGCACCCGGTCCAGAAAGCCCAGCACGGCCCGGATGCGGTCGTCCTCGTCCAGCGTGACCACGTCGAAGCCGGCCACCGGCGCCGAGCCGTCGGTCTCGTTGACCAGTTCCCAGGAGAAGCGCGCCGTGTCGTGGTGGCCGTCGACCGGGCCGGCCGGCCGGAAGGAGAACCCGGGGAACTGCTCATGGGCCGCGGCGATCACGGCGGCGATCCCCTCGTGACCGGTGACATCGGCCAGCGGGTCGGTGTAGGAACCGTCCGGGGTCCACGCGGCGGCGACCGCCTTGGCCAGCTCCTCCGGCTCGCCCGCGTTCCAGGCCTCGAAGTAGCGGGCGACGGCATTGTCGTAACGGTCGGTGTTCGCGGACATGGCGATCAGCCTCCACAGAGGTAGTCGTTGCTGGTCAGAGCCCGGATCGCGGTCTCGGCGACCCGGTACGACCACCCTGCCCGGCGCGGGGCGGTGCGTCGATTACCCCTCGGGTAATGAACCGTCCGGCGCGTGTTTCGGCCAACTGCCCCGGTGAATATGCCAGGAGACTGGCCGGAAAAGCATGGTGACACTGTTTCAGTAGTGAACATACTCAACAGTTGAGGGACTTCACGGCGAGCGAAGAGGCCGTCACGTACCGCACATGAGCCGCACGAAAGCGAGGAAAGGCCGAGAGGCGAACGAGCAGCGGGGGAATGACCATGCACGACGAGTTCTTATGCCACGTCACCGCGTACGGAGTCTGCGCCGGGCAGCGTATCGGCGTACCCCTGGGCACCTATCGTGCCCCCACCCTGGCCCTCGCGCTGTGGTGGCTGCGCGACCGCGCCATCTGGATCGCCGACCGTCTCGACCCGCAGCCCGAGGCCGAACACTTTCCGCCCGGCTCACTGGTCCCGGTCGCCGAGACCGTGCCGGACGTGCCGACCGCGCTGCGCTGGTGGTCCGGTGACCTCTCCCAACAGGAGCTGGTCGCCGACGAGTTGGCCGCCGGGAGACTGGTGCGGGTCGCCATCTGCGACGAGACCACCGAGTACGAGCTGCTCGCCGAGTCCGTCGACGCACTGCGCATGCAGCGGGTCGTCCCGGCGCTGTTCATGCCCGTCGGCTGAGCTCCGGCACCGCTCCTCGTGCCAGGCGCACATGTGGACGAATCGGTAGTATTTTCCGCATGGCAGAGCGGCCGGTCGCTCCGACAGCGCCTGAACTCGTGCTGGAGACCGAGACGGGCTCCACGGTGATGAGCCCGAGCCACGACTACCACGTGGGCCGCGACCCGTTGAGCGACATCGTGTTCGACGACGCGCGGGTCTCGTGGCACCACGCGGTGCTGCGGCCCGAGGACGGCCACTGGCTGGTCGAGGACGAGAACAGCACCAACGGCACCTTCGCCGACGGCCGCCGCGTCCACGAGTGGAGCGTCGGACCCGGCAGCGTCATCCGCTTCGGCAACCCCTCCGACGGCCCCCGCGCCGTCCTGCTCGGCTGCCCGCCAGCGGTCGTCGAACGCCCCTCGGCGGTGTCGATGCCCGGCCTGACCGGCACCTTCCGCCAGCCCACCACCGTACGGCCGCTGCCCACCCGCACCCTGCGCATCGGCCGCGCCACCGACAACGACCTGGTCATCGACGACCTCAGCGTCTCCCGCCGGCACGCCGAACTGCGTGCCCTGCCCGACGGCAGCTACGAGATCGCCGACCTCGGCAGCCACAACGGCACGTACCTCAACGGCACACCCGTCACCGTCGCTCCGATCGGCCCCGGCGACATCGTCGGCATCGGCCACTCGGCGTTCAGCCTCGTCGGCGACACCCTGCAGGAGTACGTCGACACCGGTGAGGTCTCCCTCGACGTGCAGGACCTCGCGGTCGCCGTCGACCGGGGCCGCAAGACGCTGCTGGACCACGTCTCCTTCCCGGTGGGGGAGAAGTGCCTGCTCGCGGTCGTCGGCCCGAGCGGTGCCGGAAAGTCCACGCTGCTCAACGCGCTCACCGGGCAGCGGCCCGCCGACCACGGCACCGTCCTCTACGACGGCCGCGACCTCTACCGCGACTACGCCGAGCTGCGCCAGCGCATCGGCCTGGTCCCGCAGGACGACATCCTGCACGCCCAGCTCACCGTCCGCAGCGCCCTGTCCTACGCGGCCGAACTGCGCTTCCCGCAGGACACCGCGAAGGCGGAGCGCCGGGCCCGCGTCGACGAGGTCATCCGTGAGCTGGGCCTGGAGCAGCGCGCCCGGCAGCCCGTGCACAGCCTCTCCGGCGGCCAGCGCAAACGCGTCAGCGTCGCCCTGGAACTGCTGACCAAGCCCTCCCTGCTCTTCCTCGACGAGCCGACCTCCGGTCTGGATCCCGGCATGGACCGCTCGGTGATGCACATGCTGCGCGGCCTCGCCGACGACGGACGCACGGTCATCGTCGTCACCCACAGCGTGCTCAGCCTCGACGTGTGCGACCGCCTCCTGGTCCTCGCACCCGGCGGCAAGGTCGCCTACTACGGCCCGCCCGAGGACGCCCTCGCCTTCTTCGGTTTCGAACAGTGGCCGGAGGCCTTCGAGGCCTTCGAACGGGACACCGACCGCGACTGGGCGGGCGACTTCCGCCTCTCGCCCTTCCACCGGCGCTACATCACCGAGGCCACCGCCCAGCCCCGGGTGCCCCGCTCCGGCCCGGTCGTCATCACCCCGCCCGCCCGGCCACGCAGCCGGGGCGCCCAGCTCGGCACCCTGGTGCGCCGCTACACCGCCGCGCTCAGCGCCGACCGCACCTTCCTCGCCATCATGATCGCCCTGCCCTTCGTGATGGGCGCCATGGCCCGCGCCCTGGCCGGCAGCGAACTCACCCATGACACGGCGATGAACGCCCTGCTCATCCTGTGCGTCGGCGGAGTCCTCACCGGCGCGGCCAACGCCGTGCGCGAACTGGTGAAGGAGCGCACCATCTACCAGCGCGAACGCGCCGTGGGCCTGTCCAGATCGGCGTACCTGATGTCCAAGGTCGTCGTCCTCGGCACGGTCACCGTGCTGCAGGCCGTCGTGCTGACCCTTGTCGCCCTGCTCGGCGTCGATCTCAACGCGCCCGGCGGGAAAGGCGTGTTGATGCCGCCCCTGGTCGAAATCACCGTCGCGGTCGCCCTGCTGGCGTTCACGGCGATGATGCTCGGCCTGCTGGTCTCCGCCCTGGTACGCAAGGAGGAGGTGACGATGCCGCTGCTGGTGCTGCTCGCCATCGTCCAGGTCGTCTTCTGCGGCGCCCTGTTGAAGCTGCACGGCGTACCGGGCCTCGAACAGCTGTCCTGGCTGGTGCCCTCACGCTGGGCGCTCGGCGCGATGGCCGGCACTATCGGGCTGTCCCGGATCGTGCCGGGCGACCTGACCTCCGACCCGCTGTTCAAACACTCCACCGGGGTGTGGCTGCTGAACATCGCCATGCTGGTCGTGCTGTCCGCCGTCTTCTGGTTCGCGGTGTCCCGGCTGCTGCGCCGGCACGAACCGGCCGTGATGCGGAAGTAGGGCCGCGATGACCACGCCCGGATTCCGGCCCACCCACGTCGTCCCCCAGCACGGCATGCCCGCCTGGGAGG
>NZ_WVUG01000025.1 GCF_017614965.1 Streptomyces griseorubiginosus
CCCCTCGCCCCCTTGGCCGCCGCCCACGCCGTGGCCCGCGGACTCCCGGCCGACGCCGTGGTCGTCGAAGAGGCCATCACCGTCGGCCTGTTGGTCCGCCGTCTCGTCCGCCTCGAACGGCCCGGCAGCTACACCCACACCGTGGGCGGCGGGCTCGGCTGGGGCATCGGCGCCGCGGTCGGCCGCGCCCTCGCCGAACCCGGCCGCCCGGTCGTCGCCGTCCTGGGCGACGGCTCCAGCCTGTTCGGCCTGCAGGGCCTGTGGAGCGCGGCCCGCCAGAACGCCCCCGTCCTTTTCGTCGTCATGAGCAACGGCGCGTACCGCACCGTGCAGGAGACCTACGAGGCGTTGGGCCACCAGGGTCCCTGCCCGGGCACCGACCTGGGGCACCTCGACTTCACCCAGGCGGCCCGCTTCTTCGGCGTCGACGCGGTACGGGCGGACAGCGCCGATCACCTGCGCGAACTCGTCGCGGGCGCGGGCGGGTTGACGGGCCCGCTGCTGGTCGACGTACCCCTGCGGACGTGATCGGGCCCGCGTGAGGTGACCGGGCCCGCGCGGGTCAGGCGGGCCGGCCGTCCTGCGCGTCCGTGAGCCAGCCCAGCACCTCTTCCTTCAGCGAGCGCTGGAACGTCGTCAGCAGCGCCTGCACCACCAGCGGCTGCATGTGCGCGGACAGCGACTTCACGTCCGCCTCGGCCCGCTCCGACACCTCGCCCCGGAACAGCTGCGACAACTCGTGCGCCGCCGCCCGCGAGTGCTCGATCAGCACCGTGCGCGCCGCCAGGATCGCCTCCTCGGACAGCGGCACGTCCAGCAGCTGCACGCCGAGCCGCAGCAGTCCGGAGTCGACGCGGTAGGCGTCCCCGTCGGCCCGTACCACGCCCATCGCGGCGAGCCGCTCGACCTCGTCCCCGCTCAGCGCCCGCCCCGCCCGGCGCCGCAGCTCCTCGGGCGTCACCGTCTCCACGGTGTCCGGAGCCCAGGAGGCCACCACCGCCCGGTGGATCGCCAGGTCGTGATGGCTCAGGCCGGCCGGCAGCTGCTCCATGTAGCGCTCGATCGCCGCCAGCGTCATGCCCTGGTGCTGCAGCTCCTCGATCAGCGCCAGCCGCGCCACGTGCTGCGGCCCGTAGTGGCCGACCCGCCGCGGACCGATCACCGGGGGCGGGAGCAGGCCCTTGGTGCTGTAGAACCGGACCGTGCGGACCGTGATGCCGGCCCGCGCGGCCAGTTCGTCGATGGTGAGCGTCGGCTCCCCGGTGTCGGTCGTCATGTGCAGCAGTATCGCTGTCACACCAGTGCTGCGAAACCTTGTGCCGGAGACGTGAGGGGCCTGTGAGAAGTGCCGCCATGTGATCCATGCCATCGCTTGGGCGCCGGGCGCCTGGGAAGGCGGCGAGATGGTCCGCGCCCCACCGGGAGCGCCGGCCTCGTACGTCCGGACAGCCGAGCGTGATCCGCTCGGACGCACCAGAGAGTGGATCCCCGTGAGCAAGGACGCCGTGACCACGGCAACGGCCGGGTCCCGCACCGACGCGGCCCAGGCGCCCGCGGACGCGGGCGACGCCGGCTACAGCAAGGACCTCAAGGCCCGCCACGTCAACATGATCGCCATCGGCGGCGCGATCGGCACCGGCCTCTTCCTCGGCGCCGGAGGCCGCCTCCACACCGCGGGACCCGCGCTCGCGCTGGCCTACCTCGTCTGCGGCGTCTTCGCCTTCTTCGTGGTCCGCGCCCTCGGCGAGCTGGTCCTGTACCGCCCGTCCTCCGGCTCCTTCGTGTCGTACGCGCGTGAGTTCCTCGGCGAGAAGGGCGCGTACGTCGCCGGCTGGATGTACTTCCTGAACTGGTCCACCACCGGGATCGCCGACATCACCGCGATCGCGCTCTACACCCACTACTGGAGCCTGTTCACCAGCATCCCGCAGTGGGCGCTCGCGCTGGCCGCGCTGGCGGTGGTCCTGGCCGTGAACCTGATCTCGGTGAGGATCTTCGGCGAGATGGAGTTCTGGTTCGCGATCATCAAGGTCGCCACGCTCGTCGGTTTCATGCTGATCGGCGTCTTCCTGCTGGCCACCCGGCACGAGGTCGGCGGCCGCACGCCCGGCGTCGGCATGATCACCGACCACGGCGGCGTCCTCCCGCACGGCGTGATGCCGGTGGTGCTCGTCATGCAGGGCGTGATCTTCGCGTACGCCGCACTGGAACTGGTCGGCGTCGCCGCGGGCGAGACGGCGGAGCCGGAGAAGGTCGTCCCGCGCGCGGTGAACTCGATCATGTGGCGGGTGGGCCTGTTCTACGTGGGCTCGGTCGTCCTGCTCGCCCTGCTGCTCCCCGGCTCCGTCTACTCGGCCGACGAGAGTCCCTTCGGCACCGTCCTGTCCAGGATCGGCGTGCCGGCGGCGGGCGACGTGATGAACCTCGTCGTCCTCACGGCGGCGATGTCCTCGCTGAACTCCGGTCTGTACTCCACGGGCCGCATCCTGCGCTCGATGGCGACGGCGGGCTCGGCGCCGAGGTTCACCGCCCGCATGAACCGCAGCCAGGTCCCCTACGGCGGCATCCTGCTGACCTGCGCGGTGTGCGTGCTCGGCGTCGGCCTCAACTACCTCGTGCCGAGCCAGGCCTTCGAGATCGTGCTGAACGTCGCCTCGCTGGGCATCGTGTCGACCTGGGTGATCATCATGATCTGCCACCTGGTCTTCGTCCGCCGGGCCCGGTCGGGTCTGCTCACCCGCCCGTCCTTCCGCCTCCCCGGCAGCCCCGTCACGGAGCTCACCACGATCGCCTTCCTCCTCGCCGTCCTCGCCCTGATGTGGAACGACCCCGAGGTGGGCCGCAAGACCCTGCTCCTCATCCCGCTGATCGCAGCGATGCTGGCAGCGGGCTGGTTCGCCGTCCGCCACCGCGTCGAGGCCGCCGCGGACAGCGAACGGCCGACGCGATAACCAGCGGCCCGCTGTCAGTGCCGGGCCGTACGGTGGCGCCATGTCGGAGATCGCTTACGTCCGGGGTGACGCCACCGTTCCGTCAGCCAGGGGCGTCAAGGTGATCGCCCATGTCTGCAACGACATCGGGGGATGGGGCAAGGGATTCGTGCTCGCCGTGTCCCGCCGCTGGCCGCAGCCCGAGGCCGCCTACCGCGCCTGGCACCGGGGCCGCGCGGGAAACGACTTCGGGCTGGGCGCGGTTCAGTTCGTGCAGGTCGAGCCCTATGTGTGGGTCGCCAACATGATCGGGCAGCGCGGAATCAGGACCGGCAGCAAGGGCGTCCCGGTGCGCTATGAGGCCATCGACTCGGCCCTCGGCAGACTCGCCGACAAGGTCCTGGCGCTGGGCGCCTCCGTCCACATGCCCCGCATAGGCTGCGGTCTGGCAGGCGGCAAGTGGTCAAGGATCGAGCCGCTGATCACCGAGCGCCTGACAAAACGCGGCATCAAAGTCACCGTGTACGACAGCGCCCCGTAAGGGGCGCGAGGAACTGCGCGACCAACCCAAACGGCCCCGCAGCCCCCACACAACCGAACCCGGCACCCCCTCAGTGCACGCTGTTCGTAGCCGCGATCTTCTTCCACGACTTCGGCTGCGAAGCAGTCGCGACCGACGGGGCGATCGAAACGGCCGTGGCCGCCCGCACCGCCGGCTTGGACGGCTGGAACAGCCACGTGTCGAACAACGCCCCCAGCGACTTCCCCGACACCCGCTCCGCATACGCCTCGAAGTCGGCCACGGAAGCGTTGCCGTACGCGTGCTCCCGGGGCCACCCCTTCAGAACGGCGAAGAACGCATCGTCACCGACCGCGTTCCGCAACGCCTGGATCGCCAGCGCCCCCCGGTCGTAGACAGCGATGTCGAACTGGTCGTCCGGCCCCGGATCCCCCGGCTTGACGGTCCAGAACGCGTCGCCGGCCGGATGCGAGTCGTAGACGTAGTCGGCCAGTTGCTGCGTCGTCCCCTCACCCTCGTGCTCGGACCACAGCCACTGCGCGTACCGCGCGAACCCCTCGTTGATCCAGATGTCCTTCCAGCCCTTGAGCGACACGCTGTCCCCGTACCACTGGTGCGCCAACTCATGGACGACCACGGACGTGTTGGAGCCGTTCGCGAACTGCTTCGGGCTGTAGTACACGCGCGTCTGCGTCTCCAGCGCGTACCCGGTGGTCGTGTTGGGCACGTA
The DNA here is from genome assembly GCF_017614965.1 of Streptomyces griseorubiginosus. Lineage (GTDB taxonomy): Bacteria > Actinomycetota > Actinomycetes > Streptomycetales > Streptomycetaceae > Streptomyces > Streptomyces griseorubiginosus_B. Next base: position 4,181 of record NZ_WVUG01000025.1, read on the forward strand.
CCCGCCCGCCGAACTGAACGGATACGGCCCGAAATAGCCGCTCAGCCAGTCGACGAGCTCCCCGGTGCGCTCCACGCTCGCCCGCGCGGCCCCGTCGTTGTCGCCGAGGTCCTTGCTGTAGGCGTTGACGACCGGCACCCCGCCCTCGGAGGTGCTCGTCGTGATGTCGAACTTCCCGATCGCCAGCGTGGTGAGGTACGTCGCCTGCGGCTTGTTCTCCCGCCAGTTGTACCGCGTCCAGCCGAGCTTCGAACTCGTCGACTGCAGCAGCCCGTTGGAGATGACCTGCGTCCCGTCCGGCACCGCCACCGACACGTCGTACGTCGCCTTGTCGAGCGGGTGGTCGTTGCTCGGGTACCACCACCAGGCCGCCTCGGGCTCGTCCGCGGCGACCGCCCCGTCCGGCGTCCGGTGCCAGGTGTTGAAGCCGTACGCGCTCTTCGTCGACGGCACCCCGCTGTAGCGCACGACCACGGTGATCGACGTGCCCTTGTCCAGCGGCGTCTTCGGCGTGATCACCAGCTCGTGCTGGCCCGAGGTGGTGAAGGAGGCCTTCGCGCCGTTGACCCGCACCTCGCTGACGTCCAGCAGGAAGTCCAGGTCGAAGCTCGACAGGTCCTGCGTGGTCCTCGCGAGGATCGTCGCCGTGCCCTCCAACTCGTCGGTGGCGGGCTGGTACTGCAGGCGCAGGTCGTAGTGGGAGACGTCGTATCCGCCGTTGCCGTAGGCCGGGTAGTAGGGATCGCCGATGCCCGGAGCGCCGGGGGTGTGGCTCGCGGCCGACGCCGGGATCGCCAGCATCAGGGTGGCGGCGGCGAGGGCGCCCGGCGCGATGATTCTGCGGTGCACGAAAGCTCCAAGTGGTAGGGGCACATGGGTCTGTTCGGATGTGCGGAGCCTATTGAGTCCCTGTGGGGCTGAGCATGTCCATGGCCACATGTGTCACACGATCGCCATTCGGCCGTCACGCGCGGCGCCGCGCCAGGGGCGTCATCCGGCCACACCCGCCCCATCTGGCCGTCTACTGCCCTCTTCTGCACGGGAGTTGACCGATGTAACGTCCCGCGCATGCCGACACGCACGCGCTTCACGACCTGGAGACCGCTCGCGACGGCGGCCATCGCCGTCCTGATGGCAGCCTTCCTCACCCCGGCGGCGGCCCACGCGGCCCCACGGGAGAGCCAACCCGTCTACTCCTACGCGAACGCCATCCGCGAGGCCGTATGGGTGGACACCGGCCTCGACGCGGACGGCGACGGGAAGACCGACCGCGTGGCCGTGGACATCGTCCGCCCCCGCGAACCCGCCCAGCACCACCGCCGGGTCCCGGTCATCATGGACGCCAGCCCCTACTACTCCTGCTGCGGCCGGGGCAACGAGAGCCAGAAGAAGACCTACGACGCGAACGGCGACGTCGTCCAGATGCCGCTCTTCTACGACAACTACTTCGTCCCGCGCGGCTACGCCTTCGTCGGTGTCGACCTCGCCGGCACCAACCGCTCCGACGGCTGCGTGGACGTCGGCGGCCGCAGCGACATCCAGTCCGCGAAGGCCGTCGTCGACTGGCTGAACGGCCGGGCCAGGGCGTACACGACGCGCACCGGAACCGTCCGCGCCACGGCGAACTGGACCAATGGCCGGACCGGCATGATCGGCAAGAGCTGGGACGGCACCATCGCCAACGGCGTCGCGGCCACCGGCGTCAAGGGCCTGAAGACCATCGTCCCGATCAGCGCCATCTCCTCCTGGTACGACTACTACTTCGCCAAGGGCGCCCCGCTGTACGACTCCGGACCCGACTGGCTCTCCGACTACGTCGAGAGCCCGGGCGCCCGCGCCCAGTGCGCCGCCGTCCAGCAGAGGATCGTCGCCGGGGCCCCGCGCACCGGCGACTGGACCCCCTTCTGGACCGAGCGGGACTACGTCAAGGACGCCGGCAAGGTGAGGGCGAGCGTCTTCCTGGTGCACGGCATGCAGGACCTCAACGTCCGCACCAAGCACTTCGGGCAGTGGTGGGACGCGCTGGCCAAGCGCGGCGTCGAGCGCAAGATCTGGCTCTCCCAGACCGGCCACGTCGACCCCTTCGACTACCGGCGCGGCGCCTGGGTCGACACCCTGCACCGCTGGTTCGACCACGAACTCCTCGGCTACGACAACGGCGTCGACCGTGAGCCGATGGCCGACATCGAGCGCCACCCCGACCAGTGGGTCACCTCCACCATCTGGCCGCCGCGGGGCACCGCCACCGCGACCCTGCGCCCGGCCGCCGGAACCCAGCCGGGCGTGGGCGCCCTCGGTCTGACCCGCGGCTCCGGCACGGCGACCTTCACCGACAACCCCCAGCTGAGCGAGACCGACTGGGCGGCCCAGATCGACAAGACGACCCCCGACAAGGCCGGTTTCATCACCAAGCCCCTCACGCGCGACCTGCGTCTGTCCGGCTCCTCGAAGGTGACGGTCACCGCGACCCCGACCACCCCGACGGCCCACCTCTCCGCCGTCCTGGTGGACCTCGGCCCCGACACCGTCCGGGACTACGCGGACGCCGCCGAGGGCATCACCACCCTCACCGACCGCTCCTGCTGGGGCGCGAGCACCTCGGGCGACAGCGCCTGCTTCCGGAGCACCGCGGCCAAGACGGCGAGCGTCGACTACACCGTGTTCAGCCGCGGCTGGGCGGACCTCGGCAACTACGCCTCCGACCGCAAGGGCGTCCCGCTCACCCCGGGCAGGGCGTACACGATCACCCTGGACCTCGCGGCCACCGACCATGTCGTCCCGGCCGGTCACCGTCTCGCGCTGATCGTCGCGGGCACCGACAAGGACCTCATCGACCCGCCGGCCGACAAGCCGACCCTCACCCTGGACCTGTCCCGCACCTCGGCCCGTGTCATGCTCGTCGGCGGCGCGGCGGCCTTCGCCCGGGCCGCCTCGGGCAAGGCGTCGGCGACCGCGTCACCCCGGCGCCTGGACGGCGTACGAGGGCCGAGCGGCACGCACCGCGTTCCCGGCCCCGCGGGCCAAGGCGGCTGAGCGAGCGTCAGGCGGCCGGGGCCACAGCTCCGGCCGCCTGCCACACGCGCCTCCCCACCCGCGGTAGCGGAATGTCCCATGCCGTGCGCGGAGTGCCTCCGGGGTGGGAATACTCACAGCATGTCTGCCGAGTACGCGACCTTCGGCCTGGCACCGGCGATGCGTGCCGGTGACGTCCTCGCCAACGGTGACTACCAGGTGCACCGGGACTTCGTGGACTTCCTCGTCGACGGACGCCCGCTGCTGTTCCGGCTCTCCGACCTCGACGCCGTCTCCCCGCTCGCCTCCGACATCCCGCCCGCCATCTTCACCGAACAGGTCCGCGGTCTGCTGCTGGAGGCTCAGGCCCCGCTTCCGGGCGGCCGGCACGTCATCTACGGCTGCCCCGAGTGTGCCGACCTGGCCTGCGGTGCCGTCACCGCGGTCATCGACCGGGACGGCGAGGACTATGTCTGGCGGGACTTCGCCTGGCAGACCGACGAGCACGCCGACCTGGAGCTCAACGGCTACCACGGCATAGGGCCGTTCCGGTTCCGGGGCGCCGAGTACCGGCAGGCCCTGCTCGCCGCCGAGGCACAGGGCGGGCGGCGCCGCGTCCTGCTCATCGGCGCCCGCGTCGCCGTACTGGCCAGACTCGCGGCGGCCCTGCGCACCATCGGCATCGGCGCCGACATCGCCCATGACGCGACCGACGTCCACGCCGACGAACTGCGGTCCTACGGAGCCGTAGCCTTCGGCCGCGCGGTCACCCAGGAGGAACGGGCCGCCGTGCGCCGCGCCTTCGAGCAGGCCGGTGTCCAGGTCGCCTATGTCGACGGCCTCGCCCCGATCATCCCGCTCCTGGTCGCCCAGATCGAGAACGCCCTGGACCGCAGGCCGGTGGAACAGCGCAGGCTGACCCGGCTGGTCGCCGCCGACGGCGAGGCGGGCGTCGAGGTCACCTCCCCCTGCCGGGTCCGCCTCACCGCGTACCGCCTGGACCGCCTCTACCGCTCCCACGTCCGGGAGGTCTTCGACGGCATCCTCGAACCGGGCCGGCACCGCATCGCCCTGGACGCCAAGGCGGTGCGAGGGGAGTCCTTCGTGGTGGCACGGACGACGGGGAGCGTGCTGGTGGAGGCGGTGACGCGGTAACGCTCCGCCGGGTGCGCCGGGAAGGGCTGCCGCATGGCGGACGCAGTCCCGCGCCCCATCGGGGCGCGAAGCGCCCAGGGACGCCCGCCGACTAGGATCGCCCCCTGTGACCGCCACTCTCGTCGCCAAGAACCTCGCCGCCGGGCACGGTGACCGCTCCCTGTTCTCCGGGCTCGACCTCGTCGTGGCCCCCGGCGACGTGATCGGGCTGGTCGGTGCCAACGGAGCGGGCAAGTCCACGCTGCTCAGGATGCTCGCGGGGCTGCTCGCACCCGAGCAGGGCGAGCTGCGGCTGTCCCCGCCGACGGCGACCGTGGGGCATCTTCCGCAGGAGCCGGAGCGGCGGCCCGGCGAGACCGTCCGCGCCTTCCTCGCCCGCCGTACCGGAGTCGCCGAGGCCCAGCGCGTGATGGACGAGGCCACCCAGGCCCTGGTGGAGGGGGCGCCCGGCGCCGACGACGCCTACGCGACGAGCCTGGACCGCTGGCTGAACCTCGGCGGCGCCGACCTGGAGGAGCGGGCCGAGGAGGTCGCCGACTCACTGGGCCTCGCCGTCGACCTGGACCAGCCGATGACCTCCCTGTCCGGCGGCCAGGCGGCCCGGGCGGGCCTCGCCTCCCTCCTGCTGTCCCGCTACGACGTCTTCCTCCTCGACGAGCCCACCAACGACCTCGACCTGGACGGCCTGGAACGCCTCGAACGCTTCGTCTCGCGCCTGCGCGCCGGCACCGTCGTCGTCAGCCACGACCGCGAGTTCCTCACCCGCACGGTCACCAAGGTCCTCGAACTCGACCTCGCGCAGCGGCAGATCAACCTCTTCGGCGGCGGCTACGAGGCCTATCTGGAGGAGCGGGACGTCGCCCGCCGGCACGCCCGCGAGGACTACGAGGAGTACGCCGACAAGCGCGCCGCCCTCCAGGACCGGGCCCAGATGCAGCGCTCCTGGATGGACAAGGGCGTGAAGAACGCGCGCCGCAAGGCGGGCAACGACAACGACAAGATCGGCCGCAAGTTCCGCAGCGAGGCCAGCGAGAAGCAGGCCGCGAAGGCCCGCCAGACCCAGCGGATGATCGAACGCCTCGAGGTCGTCGAGGAGCCCCGCAAGGAGTGGGAGCTGCGCATGGAGATCGCGTCGGCCCCGCGCTCGGGGTCCGTCGTGGCCACCCTGCGGGACGCCGAGGTACGGCGCGGCGACTTCACCTTCGGGCCGGTCTCCCTGCAGATCGACTGGGCCGACCGGGTCGCGGTGACCGGCGCGAACGGCGCCGGCAAGTCCACCCTCCTCGGCGCCCTGCTGGGCCGCGTCCCCCTGGACGCCGGCGCGGCCGCCCTCGGCTCCGGCGTCCTGGTCGGCGAGGTCGACCAGGCCCGCCGGCTGTTCCACGGCACACAGTCCCTGCTGGACGCGTTCTCCACCGCGGTCCCCGACACCGAACCGGTCGAGGTACGCACCCTCCTCGCCAAGTTCGGCCTCAAGGCGGAGCATGTGCTGCGCCCGGCGGCGACCCTGTCACCGGGTGAACGCACGCGCGCCGCCCTGGCGTTGCTGCAGGGCCGGGGCGTCAACCTCCTCGTCCTGGACGAGCCGACCAACCACCTCGACCTGCCGGCCATCGAGCAACTGGAGTCCGCCCTCGACTCCTACGAGGGCACCCTGCTCCTGGTCACCCACGACCGCCGCATGCTGGACGCGGTGCGTGTCACCCGCCGCCTGGACGTGTCGGCGGGCAAGGTCACCGAACGCTAGCGTCTCGAGTCAGGGAGAGGCCATGGGCACTTCGGCGAAGCGGCCGGCGGTGCGGATCAAGCACGAACAGGTCGTCGTCGCGCGGATGCGCGGCACCCAGGACCGCGTCGCGGACGCGATCACCGCGTTCGCCGGCACCATGACCTTCGTCTATCTGCACGCCGCGTGGTTCGCGGTGTGGATCGTCTGCAACGAGGGGGCGTTCGGCAAGGGGGCCGTCTGGGACCCGTACCCCTTCGGCCTGCTCACCATGATCGTCAGTCTGGAGGCTATCTTCCTGTCCACCTTCGTCATGGTGAGCCAGAACCGCCAGGCCGCCCGCGAGAACGTCCGCGCCGACCTCGACTTCGAGACCAACGTCCGCTCGGAGGTCTGGTCCGTGCACATGGGCCGTGCGCTGGGGGTGGACCCGGTGGAGGTCGAACGCCGGGTCCAGGAACTGCTCGCGGAGAACCGCGCCCGGATGAACGGAACCGCCCAGCCCCCCGCGGGGAGCTGAGCGGCAACGGGCGGGCCTCGCCCGCTCAGGCGCCCGCGCGCAGTCGCCGGGCCAGCCCCGGATAGTCGACGACACAGCCGTCCGCGTCGAACTCCAGATCGCTGCGGAAGTCACCGGAGGCGAAGCGGACGTGCCCACCGCCGTCGGTCCGGCCCAGGTGGGTGTACGTCTGCGGCGACGGCCGTACGACCAGTCCCGGCACCGACACCCACGCCATCAGCAACTCCCGCTCCCCGGGCTCCAGATGGAGGCCGTGCCGCAGCACCGGCATGGTGTTGGTGAGCGGGCACAGCCCCAGGTCGCAGTCGAGCGCGCCGTCGACACCGGGCAGCGGTTCGCCGTCCGCCGTCCACCGCCCGTGCCCGTCGTGGACCAGATCCAGGGTCCGCGCCCCCGCCTCCGTCTCCGCCGTCACCCGCAGCCGGCGCGTCACGAACCGCGCGCCGGTCTCCAGCTCGTACGTCACCCAGTACGGCTCCGGAACGGTGCCCACGGCCCGCCCACGGGCCCGCAGTTCACCGTCCCCGAAGTCGACCCAGGCGGTCTCGTAGCCCCGGCTGCCGGCCACTTCCCAGGTGATGGCACGTGAAGCGGACATCACGGTCACGAACCCTTCGGCTACCGCTTCTTGGGATCGAGCAGACCCGCCTTGCGCAGGGCGTCCGCCATCGCGCTGTTGGCCGGCGGCGGTGCCTGACGAGAACCGCCGGTGCCCGCGCCGCGTCCCTGCTGGCGCTGCTGGGGCGGACGCCCGCCCCGCTGGCGACGCTCACCCCCGTCGCCCTGCCGGCCGCCCTGCGCGGCCGGCTCGTCGTCCAGCCGCAGGGTGAGCGAGATCCGCTTGCGCGGGATGTCGACGTCCAGCACCTTCACCTTGACGATGTCCCCGGGCTTGACCACCTCGCGCGGGTCCTTCACGAAGTTCTTCGACATCGCGGAGACGTGCACCAGCCCGTCCTGGTGCACACCCACGTCGACGAAGGCACCGAAGGCCGCCACATTGGTGACCACGCCCTCCAGCACCATCCCGGACGACAGGTCGGAGATCTTCTCGACGCCCTCCTTGAAGGTGGCCGTCTTGAAGGCGGGCCGCGGGTCACGCCCCGGCTTCTCCAGCTCCTTGAGGATGTCCGTGACCGTCGGCAGCCCGAACGTCTCGTCCACGAAGTCCCCCGGCCGCAGCGAGCGCAGCACGCCCGTGTTGCCGATGAGCGAGGCCACCTCCTGTCCGGACGTCTTCACCATGCGCCGCACCACCGGATACGCCTCCGGGTGCACGCTGGACGCGTCCAGCGGGTCGTCGCCGCCCCGGATCCGCAGGAAGCCCGCGCACTGCTCGTACGCCTTGGGACCGAGCCGCGCGACGCCCTTGAGCTGGGTGCGGGACTTGAACGGCCCGTTGGCGTCCCGGTGGGCCACGATGTTCTCGGCGAGCCCGGAGGTGATGCCGGAGACCCGGGCGAGCAGCGGGGCCGACGCCGTGTTGACGTCCACGCCGACGCCGTTCACACAGTCCTCCACCACCGCGTCCAGCGAGCGCGAGAGCTTCACCTCGGACAGGTCGTGCTGGTACTGGCCGACACCGATCGACTTCGGGTCGATCTTCACCAGTTCGGCGAGCGGGTCCTGCAGCCGGCGCGCGATGGACACCGCGCCGCGCAGCGACACGTCCATGTCGGGCAGTTCCTGCGAGGCGAACGCGGACGCCGAGTACACCGAGGCGCCGGCCTCGGAGACCATCACCTTGGTGAGCTTCAACTCCGGGTGCCTGGTGATGAGTTCACCCGCGAGCTTGTCGGTCTCGCGGGAGGCGGTGCCGTTGCCGATCGCGATCAGCTCGACCGCGTGCTCCTTGGCGAGGCGGGCGAGCCTGGCGATCGCCTCGTCCCACTTGTTGGCCGGGACATGCGGGTGGATGACGTCGGTCGCGACGACCTTCCCGGTCGCGTCGACCACGGCGACCTTCACACCCGTACGGAAACCCGGGTCCAGGCCCAGCGTCGCGCGCGTGCCGGCCGGGGCGGCGAGCAGCAGGTCGCGGAGGTTGGCGGCGAACACCTGGACGGCCTCGTCCTCGGCGGCCGTCCGCAGCCGCAGCCTCAGGTCGATGCCGAGGTGCACCAGGATGCGGGTCCGCCAGGCCCAGCGGACCGTGTCGATCAGCCACTTGTCGGCCGGCCGGCCCCGCTCGGCGATCCCGAACCGCGAGGCGACGATCGCCTCGTACGACGAGGGCCCGTCCGTCGGCTCCTCCGGCTCCAGGACGAGGTCGAGGATCTCCTCCTTCTCGCCGCGCAGCATCGCGAGGACGCGGTGCGAGGGCAGCTCGGTGAACGGCTCGGCGAAGTCGAAGTAGTCGGCGAACTTGGCGCCCGCCTCCTCCTTGCCCTCCCGCACCTTCGCCGCCAGCCGCCCGCGCACCCACATCCGCTCGCGCAGCTCACCGATCAGGTCGGCGTCCTCCGCGAACCGCTCGGTGAGGATCGCCCGCGCGCCGTCGAGGGCGGCCTGCGGGTCGGCGACGCCCTTGTCGGCGTCGACGAACGCGGCCGCGGCGGCGAGGGGTTCCACCGTCGGGTCCGCCAGCAGCCCCTCGGCGAGCGGCTCCAGGCCAGCCTCGCGCGCGATCTGCGCCTTGGTGCGCCGCTTGGGCTTGAAGGGCAGGTAGATGTCCTCCAGGCGCGCCTTGGTCTCGGCGGCCCGGATCTGCGCCTCCAGTTCGGGGGTGAGCTTGCCCTGCTCACGCACCGAGTCCAGGATCGCCGTCCGCCGTTCCTCCAGCTCCCGCAGATAGCGCAGCCGCTCCTCGATCGTGCGCAGCTGCGCGTCGTCGAGCATCTCGGTCGCTTCCTTGCGGTAGCGGGCGATGAAGGGCACCGTCGAACCGCCGTCGAGCAGTTCGACGGCGGCCCTGACCTGCCGCTCCCGTACGCCGAGCTCCTCGGCGATCCTGCCTTCGATGGACCCTGCTGCCGCAGACCCGGGTGTCGTCACGATCCCGTACCGCCTTCTCACTGAGGTTGCGCCGCAATTGTGGCAGGTGGCACCGACAGTCGGGGATCAGGGCGGCACGCGGCGGGCCGCGGCGGGCGGGATCAGGCCCGGTGCCCCCGCGCGGAGCCCGAGGCCCCGCCGAAGAGCCGGGCCAGGGCCCGGAAGGGCAGCGTCACGACGGTGGCGATCGCGCCACCGATCTGGCGCAGTACGTCGGCTATCGCACGGAACACGGAACTTCCCCTTTCCTCTCCCGGCCGCCACGGCCGGAGGGATGCGGGTACCCAGCTTCCGCGGCCCGCCCCACGGGATGGCAGGAAAGGTGGGGTGCTCGTCGTTGCGGCCATCGCAGGGGCGCCCAAGGATGGACGGTATGCGAACCGTCCTGGTCGTTCTCTTCGACGACGTGCAGAGCCTCGACGTCAGCGGCCCGGTGGAGGTCTTCAACGGCGCCGAACTGCATCGCCCGGGCACGTACCGGATCCGCACCGTCAGTGCCGACGGCCGGGCCGTGCGGACCTCCAGCGGGCTCACGCTCGTACCGGACCACTCCTTCGCCGACGCCCCCGCCGCGCACACCCTGCTGGTCCCGGGCGGTGCGGGCACCCGCGACCCCGATCCACGGGTGGTGGACTGGCTGCGCGAGCACGGCCCGCGGGCCGAGCGGCTGGTGTCCGTGTGCACGGGCGCGCTGCTGCTGGCCGGGGCCGGCCTGCTGGACGGCCGCCGGGTGACCACCCACTGGTCGGTGTGCGGGAGGCTCGCGCGTGACCACCCGGCCGTCGAGGTCGACCCCGACCCCATCTACATCCGCGACGGACACCTTGCCACCTCCGCCGGCGTCACCTCCGGCATCGACCTGGCCCTCGCGCTGGTCGAGGAGGACACCGGCCGGGAGACCGCCTTGTCCATCGCCCGGCACCTGGTCGTCTTCCTGCGCAGGCCGGGCAACCAGGCCCAGTTCAGCGCCCAGCTCGCCGCGCAGACGGCCCGTCGTGAACCCCTGCGGGAGGTCCAGCAGTTCATCACCGAGCACCCCGACGGCGACCTCGGCGTCGAAGCCCTCGCGGCCCGCGCGAGCCTGTCGCCGCGCCACTTCGCCCGCGCCTTCCAGGCCGAGACCGGCATGACACCGGGACGCTATGTCGACCGGGTCCGGCTGGAACACGCCCGGCGCCTGCTGGAGGACACCTCCGACGGGGTCGAGGAGATCTCCCGCGCCTGCGGCTACGGCACCTCCGAGGCCATGCGCCGCGCCTTCGTCAGAACCCTCGGCACGGCGCCCGCGGAGTACCGCCGCCGCTTCCGTCCCGTACCCGCCGGCTGAAAGGCTCCCGATGCAGATCGCCATCGTCCTCTACGACCGCTTCACCGCCCTCGACGCCGTCGGCCCCTACGAGACCCTCGGCCGGCTCCCCGACGCGGAACTGCTCTTCGTCGCCGAGCGGTGCGGCCCCGTACGCACCGACAACGGCACGCTCGCGCTGACCGCCGACAGGACGCTCGCCGACGTACCGGCCCCCGACGTCGTGGTCGTCCCGGGCGGGCCGGGGCAGAGCCCGCAGATGGAGAACGCGGCCCTGCTGGACTGGATCCGCGCCGCCGACGCCACCAGCACCTGGACCACGTCCGTGTGCACCGGCTCCCTGCTGCTCGCCGCCGCGGGCCTGCTGGGCGGGCGCCGCGCGACCTCGCACTGGCTCGCCCTGGACGAGCTGAAGCGGCTCGGCGCCGAGCCGACGGAGCAGCGGGTGGTGGTAGACGGCAAGTACGTCACCGCGGCCGGGGTCTCCTCCGGCATCGACATGGGCCTCGCCCTGCTGGGCCGGGTCGCCGGTGACTTCGTCGCGCAGGCCGTGCAGCTCGGGATCGAGTACGACCCGCAGCCGCCCTACGACGCGGGATCCCCGCACAAGGCGCCCGCGGACGTCGTCGAACTCATGCGCTCGCGCAGCCGGTTCATCCTCGGCCAGGAGCCGACCACGTGAAGCGCGGCTGACGGCGTTCCAGGAACGCGGCGACCCCCTCCTCGGTGTCGCCGCCGGCGCGGGCCTGCTCGCGCCAGTGCGCGTCCCGGTCGGTCCGCCCGCCGACGAACTCCTTCGCCGCGGCCTGCGTCAGCTGCGAGCGGGAGACCAGGATCCGGGTGAACTCCGCGACCCGCTTGGCGAGTTCGCCCTCGGGCAGCACCTCGTCCACCAGGCCGGTGCGCAGCGCCCGGTCGGTGTCGATCAACTCACCGGAGAACAACAGGTACTTGGCGGTCGCCGGCCCCACCAGCGACACCAACCGCCGGGTGGAGGAGGCCGGATACACGATCCCGAGCTTGGCCGGCGTCACCCCGAACAGCGCGCCCTCCATGGCGAACCGCAGATCGCAGGCGCCCGCCAGCTGGGCCCCGCCGCCCACGCAGTGCCCGCGGATCGCGGCCAGCGTCGGTTTGGGAAAGGCCGCCAGGGCCTCCTCCGCCCGCACCGCGAGCCGCTGCGCCTCCTCCGGCGACTCCCGCAGCGTGGAGATGTCGGCCCCGGCGCAGAACGTCCCGCCCTCTCCCGTCAGCACCAGCGCACGGACCTCCGGGTCGGCGGCGAGGGTGTCGAGCAGCGGCGGCAGGGCCGCCCACATCGCGGCCGTCATGGCGTTGCGCTTCGCCGGATGACGGATGACGACCGTGGCGACCGCGTCGGCGACGGTGTGCAGCAGCTGGGGCTCCATGGCCGGATGCTAACCGCCGCGTCGTGGGCGTGATCAAGAAGGGATCGGCGAGAGTTACGACACCTGGTGGGACAAGAACGGTCCCACAGTCGACCTGCTCGTGCGTGGACGGTCACGAACGCTCGATAGTCGCTGACTTCTGTTCAGTCCTCGGGAGCGATGCGCTTCGTTACCAACACTCGACGTGTGGTGACAATCGAGCGCGAGGGTGGCGACCGGACGATGGAGAACCACGGGGGCGGGTCCGGTCCGAAGCCACCGGATCCGCTGCCCTACGAGGGCGTCTGGCGGTTCACCGCCCCCGCCGTGGACGCCTCGGTCCCGCAGGCCCGGCACGCCGTGCGGGACCTGCTGCACCGCCAGGGCGTACCCGTCTCCGACGACCTGGCGCACGGTCTGCTGCTCATCGTCTCGGAGCTGGTCACGAACGCCGTCAAACACGCGGCGCTGCTGTCGCCGGTGCTCGCCGTGGAGGTCGCCGTCGGGGCCGAGTGGGTGCGGGTGTCCGTGGAGGACAACCATCCCTACCGTCCCACCGCCCTGGAGGCGGACCACGGGCAGACCGGTGGCCGGGGTCTGCTGCTGGTACGCGAGATCGCCCGGGAGGCGGGCGGGGTGTGCGACGTCGAGCACACGGCGGGCGGCGGCAAGGTGATCTGGGCCGCCCTGCCGCTCAAGCCCGCGCGGGTGCCCTGACGGGGGTCACCAGCCGGCCGACGGGCCCGTCAGCTCCCTGATCGCCGGGCGGGCCGCGTCGAGCACGGTCATGAACCAGGACGAGAAGGTGTCCTTGGCATGCCGTTCGGCCAGCTCGGCGGGGGTCACGAAGGCGGTCTCGCCGACCTCCTCCGGATCGGGCCGCAACGGGGACTGCACCATGCCGACGAACAGGTGGTTGTACTCCTGCTCGACCAGCCCCGAGTCCGGGTCCGGGTGGTTGTAGCGCACCGTGCCCGCCTCGGCGAGCAGCGACGGGGAGACCCCCAGCTCCTCGAACGTCCGCCGGGCCGCCGCCGCGAAGGGCGCCTCTCCGGGGTAGGGGTGGCCGCAGCAGGTGTTGGACCACACACCGGGGGAGTGGTACTTGCCGAGCGCCCGCCGCTGCAGCAGCAGCCGGCCGTGCTCGTCGAAGAGGAAGACGGAGAAGGCGCGGTGCAGCCGGCCCGGTGGCTGGTGGGCGGCGAGCTTCTCCGCGGTGCCGATCGTGACGCCGTCCTCGTCGACCAGTTCCAGCAAAATCGCGTCTGCGGTGCCGTTCGACGGACTGTGCGTCGCGGTGGCAGGTGTGATCGGCATACCCATCCTTCGCATCGGTCTTCGCGCCCCAAGTGTGCCGCACGAATCCGGCACTCCCGGCACTTCCCGGCACGCCCGCATGTCCCGCGCGCTCCGCGGGCCACGGCCGTCACCGGTCGACGCCGGACGAGGGGCCCGGTAGGTGATCGTGCCCGGTGCGGTCGGCGGGGAACCGTCCGGGGTGGGGCTGTGGGGCTTAAGGACGCGCGTGCGCGCCGGACGGCTGCGTTCCGCTCCGGGGGCGCACCACCGGCCTCAGTGGCACAGCCGCGCCTCGTGTTCCGCAGGGTCGCCCGGTTCCCGCCGGGAGGTGCGGCGCGGACAGGCCGCAGGCCGGTTCACGCGCCGTGGTGGTGCTGCCAGCCCCGCCAGGCGGACTCCACCATCTCCCGCACCCCGAGTCGGGCCGTCCAGCCCAGTTCCCGGGCGGCCCGCGCGGCGGAGGCGACGGCGCGCGGGGCGTCACCGGGGCGGCGGCCCTCGACCACCGGGGCGCGGTCGTCGCCGGTCACCTCGCCGATGACCGTGATCAGCTCGCGCACGGAAACGCCCTCGCCGCGACCGATGTTGACCGTCAGATCGCCGCTCGCGCCCGCCTCCAGGCGGTGTGCCGCGGTCAGATGCGCCTCGGCGAGGTCGGCGACATGGATGTAGTCGCGGACGCAGGTGCCGTCCGGTGTCGGGTAGTCGGCGCCGAAGATCCGCGGGGCCTCGTCACGGGTGAGCCGGTCGAAGACCATCGGCACGATGTTGAAGACACCCGTGTCGGCCAGCTCGGGCGCGGCGGACCCCGCGACGTTGAAGTAGCGCAGGCACACCGTCGCGATGCCGTGCGCCCGGCCCGCCGCCCGCACCAGCCACTCGCCGGTGAGCTTGGTCTCGCCGTAGGGGTTCACCGGGGCGCACGGGGTGTCCTCCGTGATCAGCTCCACGTCCGGGTCCCCGTACACGGCCGCCGAGGAGGAGAAGACGAACCGGCTGATCCCCGCCTCCGCGGTCGCCTCCAGGAGCCTCGCGAGTCCGCCGACGTTCTCCTCGTAGTAGCGGGTGGGCCGCGCCACCGACTCGGCGACCTGCTTGCGCGCGGCGAGATGGACGACGCCCGTCACGTCGTACTCGGCGAACACCCGCTTGAGCAGGGCGGGTTCGTGCGCCGACCCCTCGACGAGCGGGACGTGGGCCGGCAGTCGCCCGGGGTACCCGGCCGAGAGGTCGTCGAGGGCGACGACCGTGTCCCCGGCCCCGGCCATCGCCCGCGCCACATGGGCCCCGATGTATCCCGCCCCGCCTGTGATCAGCCATGTCATGGACGCCCACCCTATGCCGAGGCCGCGGGGCGGACCCGATGTCCGGGATGCCCGGTCTGCGAAGCGCGGTTTGTGGGCGGGACCCCCGATCACCGATGATGATCGCGGCAAAGGCCGGGGGAGGCGGCGTTGATCGGCTCATGAACGGCCGGTGAACGGCGTACTCCGGGCATCCGATAGCCTCTGCCGACATGCCGCCCGCCTGGTGCAGCCAAGGGGCGCCCCACCCGTGCACATGACCGGCGCCCCGCGTCGGCACCCAGGGAGTGAGTTCGGTTGTCGACCGCCATCCTCACCGGTCAGCCGGTCCCCGGATCGTCGATCGAGGGCGATCTGCGGTCCCTCGGCTTCGACGTACGGACCGCCGTCGACGCCGTCGACGCCGTGCGGCTCGTCGCCGAGGCGCCGCACGACCAGCGGGTGGCCCTCGTCGACGCCCGCTTCGTCGGCCATCCGCACGCCCTGCGTCTCGGTCTGACCGACCCGCGCTTCGCCCTCGCCGCCGTCCCCGGCGCCGTCACCGCACAGCCCGAGGGCCGGGCGGCCCTCGTCAGGGCCCTGGCCGAGGAGAGCCCGACGGGCGGCGGCGCGGCCCTGGCCCCGGTGAACTCCACCGGCGGCGGCACGGCCCTGGCCGTGGACAGCCTCCCGGACCGTGTCGTCACCGCCCTGGCCGACGACGGCGCCGAGGTGCACCACCCCGAACTCGGCAGTCTGGTCGCCACCGTCCCCGCCGACCCGCAGGACCGCAACGAGGCACGGCAGGCCGTCGCCGCCGTCGACGACGAGGCCGTACGCCTGAAGTCGGCCGTGAAGTCCCGGGACGGCTTCTTCACCACCTTCTTCATCAGCCCCTACTCCCGCTACATCGCCCGCTGGTGCGCCCGCCGCGGTCTGACCCCCAACCAGGTCACCACCGCCTCCCTGCTCACCGCGCTGATCGCCGCGGGATGCGCGGCCACCGGCACCCGGCCCGGGTTCGTCGCGGCCGGCCTCCTGCTGATCGCGTCCTTCGTACTGGACTGCACCGACGGCCAGTTGGCCCGCTACTCCCTGCAGTACTCCACGCTGGGCGCCTGGCTGGACGCCACCTTCGACCGGATCAAGGAGTACGCGTACTACGCCGGGCTCGCGCTCGGAGCGGCCCGGGGCGGCGACGACGTATGGGCGTTGGCCCTAGGCGCGATGGTCCTGCAGACCTGCCGGCACGTCGTGGACTTCTCCTTCAACGAGGCCAACCACGACGCCACCGCCAACACCAGCCCCACGGCGGCCCTTTCGGACAAGCTCGACGGCGTCGGCTGGACGGTGTGGGTACGGCGCATGATCGTGCTGCCGATCGGCGAGCGCTGGGCCATGATCGCGGTCCTCACGGCGGCCACGACTCCCCGGATCACCTTCTACGCCCTGCTCATCGGCTGCGCGTTCGCGGCGACCTACACCACGGCGGGCCGGGTCCTGCGGTCCCTGACCCGCAAGGCACGGCGCACCGACCGGGCCGCGCGGGCGCTGGCGGACCTCGCGGACAGCGGGCCGCTCGCCGAACTGACGGCACGGGTCGCCCCCCGCGTCCCGGCACCCGTCACTGCCGTCGCCGGCGGCCTCCTCGTAGTGATCTCCGCCGCACTCTGGGGTGCCGCCTGGCCCACCGCACTGGCCGCCGTCGGCTACGTCCTGCTCTCCGCCGTCGCCGTCTCCCGTCCCCTCAAAGGCGCCCTCGACTGGCTCGTTCCCCCCGTCCTGCGTGCCGCCGAGTACGGCACCGTCCTGGTGCTGGCGGCCGAATCCGGGGTGAACGGAGTGCTGCCCGCGGCTTTCGGGCTGGTGGCCGCGGTCGCCTACCATCACTACGACACGGTGTACCGCATCCGTGGCAACGCCGGAGCGCCCCCGGCCTGGCTGGTGCGCGCCGTCGGGGGGCACGAGGGACGGACGCTGCTCGTCACGGTCCTGGCCGCCGCGCTCACCGCCTCGCAGTTCAAGGCCGCGCTCACGGTCCTCGCCGTGGCCGTCGCCCTGGTGGTGCTCGTCGAGAGCATCCGCTTCTGGGTGTCCGCCGGGGCGCCCGCCGTACACGACGAAGGAGAAACCGCATGATCGGCCTCGTGCTGGCGGCGGGCGCCGGGCGGCGTCTGCGCCCCTACACCGACAGCCTGCCCAAGGCGCTGGTGCCGGTGGGGCCCGCGGGCATAGAGGACTCGATCACGGTGCTCGACCTGACCCTCGGCAACTTCGCCGAGATCGGGCTCACCGAGGTCGCCGTCATCGTCGGCTACCGCAAGGAGGCCGTGTACGAGCGCAAGGCGGCCCTGGAGCAGAAGTACGGCCTCAAGCTCACCCTCATCGACAACGACAAGGCCGAGGAGTGGAACAACGCCTACTCCCTGTGGTGCGGCCGTGACGCCCTCAAGGACGGGGTGATCCTCGCCAACGGCGACACCGTCCACCCCGTCTCCGTCGAGAAGACCCTGCTCGCCGCGCGCGGCGAGGGCCGGCGCATCATCCTGGCCCTGGACACCGTGAAGAACCTCGCAGACGAGGAGATGAAGGTCGTCGTCGACCCCGACCAGGGCATGACGAGGATCACCAAGCTGATGGACCCCGCCGAGGCCACCGGCGAGTACATCGGCGTCACCCTCATCGAGGGCGACGCCGCACCGGAGCTGGCCGACGCCCTGAAGACCGTCTGGGAGAGCGACCCGCAGCAGTTCTACGAGCACGGGTACCAGGAGCTCGTGAACCGCGGCTTCCGGATCGACGTGGCGCCGATCGGCGACGTCAAGTGGGTCGAGATCGACAACCACGACGATCTCGCCCGCGGACGGGAGATCGCGTGCCAGTACTGACGAGGCTGATTCCCTCACCGGTCGTCGTGGACATCCGCGCGGGTGCCCTCGACGACCTGGCCTGTGTGCTCGCCGACGAGCGCATCTCGCAGTCCGGGCGGCTCGCCATCGCTGTCAGCGGCGGTTCGGGTGCCCGGTTGCGTTCCCGTCTGGAGCCGACGCTGCCCGGCGCCACCTGGTACGAGGTCGGCGGCGGCACCATCGACGACGCCGTCCGGCTGGCGAGCGACATAAAGGCCGGTCGTTACGACGCGGTCGTCGGACTCGGCGGCGGGAAGATCATCGACTGCGCCAAGTTCGCGGCGGCACGCGTCGGTCTCCCGCTGGTCGCCGTGGCCACCAACCTCGCGCACGACGGCCTGTGCTCGCCGGTCGCCACCCTCGACAACGACGCGGGTCGCGGATCGTACGGTGTTCCCAACCCGATCGCGGTCGTGATCGATCTCAACGTGATCCGTGAGGCTCCAGTGCGCTTCGTGCGCTCGGGCATCGGCGATGCCGTCTCCAACATCTCCGCGGTCGCCGACTGGGAGCTGGCCAACCGCGTCAAGGGCGAGAAGATCGACGGCCTGGCCGCGGCCATGGCGCGGCAGGCCGGAGAGGCGGTGCTTCGGCACCCGGGCGGCGTCGGAGACGACGGTTTCCTGCAGGTCCTGGCCGAGGCGTTGGTCCTCACCGGCATCGCCATGTCGGTGTCGGGCGACTCCCGTCCGTCGTCCGGCGCTTGCCACGAGATCAACCACGCCTTCGACCTGCTGTACCCCAAGCGCGCCGCGGCCCACGGCGAGCAGTGCGGCCTCGGTGCCGCCTTCGCGATGTTCCTGCGGGGCGCGCACGAGGAGTCGGCCGCCATGGCCGAGGTGCTGCGCCGGCACGGGCTTCCGGTGCTGCCGGAGGAGATCGGCTTCACGGTGGACGAGTTCGTCCGCGCCGTGGAGTTCGCGCCGGAGACCCGGCCCGGCCGCTACACCATCCTCGAACACCTCGACCTCAAAACCGACCAGATCAAGGACATCTACGCCGACTATGTCAAGGCCATCGGTAGCTGAACTCCGTCCGGTCGTCCACCCCGCCGGGGTCAAGGACCGGCGCAGCGGTGAGCACTGGATGGGACGCCTCTACATGCGTGAGGTGTCCCTGCGGGTCGACCGCTACCTGGTGAACACCAGGGTCACGCCCAACCAGCTCACGTACCTGATGACCGTCTTCGGCGTGCTCGCGGCCCCGGCGCTCCTGGTGCCGGGGATCGCGGGCGCCGTGCTCGGCGTGTTCTGCGTCCAGATGTATCTGCTGCTGGACTGCGTCGACGGCGAGATCGCGCGCTGGAAGAAGCAGTACTCGCTGAACGGCGTCTACCTCGACCGGGTCGGCGCCTACCTCACCGACGCCGCCGTGCTCGTCGGCTTCGGGCTGCGCGCCGCCGACCTGTGGGGCGGCGGCCGCATCGACTGGCTGTGGGCGTTCCTCGGCACGCTGGCCGCGCTCGGCGCCATCCTGATCAAGGCCGAGACCGACCTGGTCCAGGTCGCCCGGCACCAGGGCGGTCTGCCGCCCGTCAAGGAGGCCGCCGCCGAGATGCGCTCCTCCGGCATGGCGCTGGCCCGCCGGGCCGCCGCGGCCTTCAAGTTCCACCGGCTGATCCTCGGCATCGAGGCGTCCCTGCTGATCCTGGTACTGGCCGTCGTCGACCAGGCGCGCGGCGACCTGTTCTTCTCCCGGCTCGGTGTGGCCGTCCTGGCCGGCATCGCGCTGCTGCAGACCCTGCTGCACCTGGTGTCCATCCTCGCCTCCAGCAGGCTGAAGTGAGCGGCATGAAGGTCGGCGCGGTCATCATCACGATGGGCAACCGCCCCGACGAACTCCGCGCCCTCCTCGACTCGGTCGCCAAGCAGGACGGCGACCCGGTCGAGGTGGTCGTGGTCGGCAACGGCTCGCCCGTGCCGGAGGTCCCGGACGGCGTACGGACGATAGAGCTGCCCGAGAACCTCGGCATCCCCGGCGGCCGCAACGTCGGCATCGAGGCCTTCGGCCCCGGCGGTCGCGATGTCGACATATTGATGTTCCTGGACGACGACGGCCTCCTCGCGGGCCACGACACCGCCGAGCTGTGCCGGCAGGCCTTCGCTGCCGACCCGAGGCTCGGCATCGTCAGCTTCCGCATCGCCGACCCCGACACCGGGATCACCCAGCGCCGGCACGTCCCGCGGCTGCGTGCCGCCGACCCGATGCGCTCCTCCCGGGTCACCACCTTCCTCGGCGGCGCCAACGCCGTCCGCACCCGGGTCTTCGCCGAGGTCGGCGGACTGCCGGACGAGTTCTTCTACGCCCACGAGGAGACCGACCTCGCCTGGCGGGCCCTCGACGCGGGCTGGATGATCGACTACCGGTCCGACATGGTGCTGTACCACCCCACGACCGCCCCCTCGCGGCACGCGGTCTACCACCGCATGGTCGCCCGCAACCGGGTCTGGCTCGCCCGCCGCAACCTCCCCGCGCCCCTCGTCCCGGTCTACCTCGGGGTGTGGATGCTGCTCACCCTGGTCCGCCGCCCCTCGCGGCCCGCGCTGAGGGCCTGGTTCGGCGGGTTCCGGGAGGGCTGGAGCACCCCGTGCGGCCCGCGCCGGCCCATGAAGTGGCGTACCGTGTGGCGGCTGACCCGACTGGGCCGGCCCCCCGTGATCTGACAAGCTCGATCCCACGGAAGCGAGCGTTCCCGAGAGCGTTCGGGCCCCATCGGGGTACCGGGCTGATGACGTGCCCGCACAGGCCGGGCATCACGAAGACGAAGGTTATCCACCAGTGAGTGAGACAACGCACGACGACAGGGTCGCCCTCGGCGCGGCCGTGTCGCCCGACGAGGGCCTCACGGCGAGCCGGCTCGCCGCACGGTACGGGCTGACCGTGAGCGGCGCCCGCCCCTCCCTCGCCGAGTACGTCCGCCAGCTCTGGGACCGCCGTCACTTCATCATGGCCTTCTCCCGGGCGAAGCTGACCGCGCAGTACAGCCAGGCGAAGCTGGGCCAGCTGTGGCAGGTGGCGACCCCGCTGCTGAACGCCGCGGTGTACTTCTTCATCTTCGGCCTGATCCTCAAGGCGAACCGCGGTCTGCCGCGCGACGTCTACATCCCGTTCCTGGTGACGGGCGTGTTCGTGTTCACCTTCACGCAGAGCTCGGTGATGGCGGGCGTGCGGGCGATCTCCGGCAACCTGGGCCTGGTGCGGGCGCTGCACTTCCCGCGCGCCTCGCTGCCGATCTCGTTCGCCCTGCAGCAGCTCCAGCAACTCCTCTTCTCGATGATCGTGCTGTTCGCGGTGGCCGCCGGCTTCGGCAGTCTGCCGGACCTGTCCTGGCTGCTGATCGTCCCGGTGCTGGCGCTGCAGTTCCTCTTCAACACCGGACTCGCGCTGATCATGGCCCGGGCGGGCGCCAAGACCCCCGACCTCGCGCAGCTCATGCCGTTCGTGATGCGGACGTGGATGTACGCGTCCGGCGTGATGTTCTCCATCCCCGTCATGCTGGCCGACAAGCCGCAGTGGCTGGCGAACGTCCTGCAGTGGAACCCCACCGCGATCTACATGGACCTGATGCGCTTCGCCCTGATCGACGGCTACGGCGCCGAGAACCTGCCCGACCACGTCTGGGCGGTCGCCGGCGGCTGGGCCGCGCTGTTCGCCCTGGGCGGCTTCGTGTACTTCTGGAAGGCGGAGGAGAGGTACGGCCGTGGCTGAGCCGAGCACCGAGCAGCAGGGGGAGCGGATCCCCACCGTCATCGCGGACGAGCTGCACATCGTCTACCGCGTGCACGGCGCCAAGACCGGCAAGGGCAGCGCCACCGCCGCCCTCAGCCGCATCCTCAAGCGCGGCGAGGAGCGCGGGGTGCGCAAGGTGCACGCCGTCAAGGGCGTCTCCTTCGTCGCCTACCGCGGGGAGGCCGTCGGTCTGATCGGCTCCAACGGCTCCGGCAAGTCGACCCTGCTGCGCGCCATCGCCGGGCTGCTGCCCGCGGAGAGCGGCAAGGTGTACACCAACGGCCAGCCGTCCCTGCTGGGCGTGAACGCGGCCCTGATGAACGACCTGACGGGCGAGCGGAACGTCATCCTCGGCGGTCTCGCCATGGGCATGTCCCGCGAGCAGGTCAGGGAGCGCTACCAGGAGATCGTCGACTTCTCGGGCATCAACGAGAAGGGCGACTTCATCACCCTGCCGATGCGGACGTACTCCTCCGGTATGGCGGCCCGGCTGCGCTTCTCCATCGCCGCCGCCAAGGACCACGACGTCCTCATGATCGACGAGGCGCTGGCCACCGGCGACCGCAAGTTCCAGAAGCGCTCGGAGGAACGCATCCGCGAGCTGCGCAAGAAGGCGGGCACGGTGTTCCTGGTCAGCCACAACAACAACTCGATCCGCGACACCTGCGACCGGGTGCTGTGGCTGGAACGCGGCGAGCTGCGCATGGACGGACCGACCGACGAGGTCCTCAAGGAGTACGAGAAGTTCACGGGCAAGTAGCCCACTCCCGCCTGGACACAACTGTCAGACGGATCGCCGGGCCCCGCCGCAACCCCAGCGGCGGGGCCCGGCGTCTGCAAAGGAAACGTCAACTCGGGCTCGCCTTAGGAATCTTGACACCAATCGGTGTGTTGTTGTGATGTGCAGGACACCCCAGGGAAGCTCGCTGCGTTGTACAACGTAAGCTGTACCGGTCCCGAAACGCGGCAAAGTGGGGCGATAATGCGCGACACCCACAAGCGGGACAGTCGCACGGACGGCCGGGCGGCGTGTCCGAAATAGTGTGTATTGGGTCGGCGGTGTAGAACGGGAGATGTGACGGCAATGGCTACGGAAACTCCCCAGCTCAACGCAGCAGCCTGTGCCGTCCCCGCGCCGGGCAGCGAGCGGTGACGGGAACCGGCACGTCGCGCTTGCCCGACACGGAGCGCGGCACGCTCGACAAGGCCGCGGGCGAGAACTTCCCCGTGGCCCCCTTCTTCCTGCCCCGGGCCTGGCGCGACGATCTCATGGCCGTGTACGGCTTCGCGCGCCTCGTCGACGACATCGGCGACGGCGATCTCGCCCCCGGCGGCGCCGACGCCAGGCTGCTCGGCGTGTCGCCTGCCGACGCCGAGGACCGGCTGCTCCTCCTGGACGCCTTCGAGGCCGACCTGAACCGCGTCTTCACCGGGGAACCCCGCCACCCCCTCCTGCGCCGGCTGCAGGCCACCGTCCGCCGCCGCTCGCTCACCCCCGAGCCCTTCCGCGGACTGATCGCCGCCAACCGCCAGGACCAGCTCGTCAGCCGCTACGAGACCTACGACGACCTGCTCGCCTACTGCGAACTGTCGGCCAACCCCGTCGGCCGTCTGGTGCTGTCCGTCACCGGCACCTCGACGCCCGAGCGGATCCGCCTCTCCGACGCGATCTGCACCGCACTCCAGATCGTCGAACACCTGCAGGACGTGGCCGAGGACCTGGGCCGCGACCGCATCTATCTGCCCGCCGAGGACATGAAGCGGTTCCATGTCCAGGAGGCGGATCTCGCCACGGCCACCGCGGGCGCATCGGTGCGCGCACTGGTCGCATACGAAGCAGAACGCGCCCGCGTTCTCCTGAATGAAGGCGCTCCCCTGGTGGGTAGCGTCCAGGGCAGGCTGAAGCTGCTGCTCGCGGGGTTCGTGGCGGGGGGAAGGGCGGCGGTCCGCGCGATCGCCGCCGCCGAATACGACGTACTTCCCGGCCCGCCCAAGCCCGGCAAGGTCCAGCTGCTGCGCGAGGTGGGCGTGACTCTGCGAGGAGAGGGGTGATCCGGACCGTGGAGTTCGAACAACACGTGTCCGCACCGGTACTCGCCGCCTACCGCTACTGCGAGGCCGTCACCGGACATCAGGCGCGCAACTTCGCGTACGGCATCAGACTGCTGCCGACGCCGAAGCGGCGCGCGATGTCGGCGCTGTACGCGTTCTCCCGGCGCGTCGACGACATCGGCGACGGAGACCTGGCGGACGAGGTCAAGGCGGCGAGACTCGAGGACACCCGGGCGCTGCTGACCCGGGTGCGCGAGGGGGAGGTCGCCGAGGACGACACCGATCCCGTCGCGGTCGCCCTCGCGCACGCCGCCGAGACCTTCCCGGTCCCGCTCGGCGGCCTGGACGAGCTGATCGACGGCGTGCTGATGGACGTGCGCGGCGAGACCTACGAGACCTGGGACGACCTGAAGGTCTACTGCCGGTGCGTCGCGGGCGCGATCGGCCGCCTCTCGCTCGGCGTGTTCGGTACGGAACCGGGGGCGCGCGGCGCCGAGCGGGCCCCGGAGTACGCGGACACCCTGGGCCTCGCGCTGCAGCTGACGAACATCCTCAGAGACGTCCGCGAGGACGCCGAGGGCGGCCGCACCTACCTGCCCTCCGACGATCTCGCGAAGTTCGGCTGCTCGGCCGGGTTCGACGGCCCGACCCCGCCGGAGGGCTCCGACTTCGCGGGCCTCGTGCACTTCGAGGTGCGCCGGGCCCGCGCCCTTTTCGCCGAGGGCTACCGGCTGCTGCCCATGCTCGACCGGCGCAGCGGCGCCTGTGTCGCCGCCATGGCCGGCATCTACCGCCGGCTGCTCGACCGCATCGAGCGCGACCCGGAGGCCGTGCTGCGCGGCCGGGTCTCGCTGCCCGGCCGGGAGAAGGCCTACGTCGCCGTGCGCGGGCTGTCCGGCCTGGACGCCCGGAACGTGACACGGAGGACCGTCAGGAGGCGCGCCTGATGGACAATCCGGTCCAAGGTGATGCGGGCGGAGAAAAGCGGCACGCAACCCTCCGCCTGGGGACGGCGTCCCTGACTGCGACGGCCGACCGTGCACGGTTCCACCACGGCGGTCGCGCAGGGGAGGGCGCACGATGAACGACGGCACGCGGTCCGAGGGACTGGTCGCCGACATCCCGGGACGACCCGGGCGGGACGCCGTCGTGATCGGCGGCGGTCTCGCCGGAATCACCGCTGCCCTCGCCCTCGCCGACGCCGGCGTGCGCGTCACCCTGCTCGAAGGCAGGCCGCGCCTGGGCGGGCTCGCCTTCTCCTTCCAGCGCGGCGACCTGACCGTCGACAACGGACAGCACGTCTATCTGCGCTGCTGCACCGCCTACCGCTGGTTCCTCGACCGGATCGAGGCGACGGCGCTCGCACCGCTGCAGGATCGTCTCGACGTGCCGGTGCTCGACCTCGCGAAGCCCGAGGGACGGCGGCTGGGCAGGCTGCGGCGCGACGCCCTGCCGGTGCCGCTGCATCTGGGGCGCAGCCTGGCGACGTATCCGCATCTCTCGCTCGCCGAGCGCGCCAAAGTGGGCCGTGCCGCGCTCGCGCTCAAGGGGCTCGACCTCGCCGATCCGACCCTGGACACGCAGGACTTCGGCACCTGGCTGACCGCGCACGGTCAGTCGGCGCGTGCCGTCGAGGCCCTGTGGGACCTGGTCGGGGTCGCCACCCTCAACGCGGTCGCGGGCGACGCCTCGCTGGGGCTCGCCGCGATGGTGTTCAAGACCGGTCTGCTGTCCGACCCGGGAGCGGCCGACATCGGATGGGCTCGCGTCCCGCTGGGCGAACTGCACGACCGGCTGGCCCGCAAGGCGCTCGACTCCGCGGGCGTGCGTACCGAGGTCCGTACACGCGTCACCTCCATCTCTACTGACGAGAACGGGAACCCGCGCGTTCAGGTTCCCGGCGAGACGTTCACACCGGACGCGGTCGTGCTCGCCGTACCCCAGCGCGAGGCGCATGACCTGCTGCCCGAGGGCGCGCTCGACGCTCCGGAAAATCTTCTGCGCATCGGCACCGCGCCGATCCTCAACGTCCATGTCGTCTACGACCGCAAGGTGCTCACGAAGCCCTTCTTCGCGGCCCTCGGCAGCCCGGTGCAGTGGGTCTTCGACCGCACCAACGCCTCCGGGCTGCGCGAGGGCCAGTACCTCGCGCTGTCGCAGTCGGCGGCGCGGGACGAGATCGACGAACCGGTCGCGGCACTGCGCGAGCGCTACCTGCCCGAACTGGAGCGACTGCTTCCCGGTGCCCGCGGCGCCGTGGTGCGGGACTTCTTCGTGACCAGGGAGCGCACGGCGACGTTCGCTCCGACCCCCGGCGTCGGACGGCTGCGGCCCGGCGCCCGTACGAAAGCCCCCGGCCTCTACCTGGCCGGAGCGTGGACCGCCACCGGGTGGCCCGCGACCATGGAGAGTGCGGTCCGCAGCGGTGTGAGCGCGGCGGACGCCGCGCTCGCCGCCCTGGGCCGGCCCCGCCCCCGCCACCTCTTCGAGTTCGAGGAGGCGGCCTGATGCTCGACCAGCATGCGGCAGGCGGCCCCCGCACCCCCGGTACCGCAACAAGAGGAGAGACTGTGCCCACTGTGCCCCCGGCCGAGACGGCCGATCGAGCGACCGCAGTGGACGTGACCGCGCTCCTGGAGCGCGGCCGGACCCTTGCCACACCGGTACTGCGGGCGGCCGTGGACCGTCTGGCCCCTCCCATGGACACCGTTGCCGCCTACCACTTCGGCTGGATCGACGCGCAGGGCAACCCCGCCGACGGCGACGGCGGCAAGGCCGTGCGCCCCGCCCTCGCCGTGCTGTCCGCCGAGGTCACCGGCGCCGCGCCCGAGGTCGGCATCCCCGGCGCCGTCGCCGTCGAACTCGTCCACAACTTCTCCCTGCTGCACGACGACCTGATGGACGGCGACGAACAGCGCCGCCACCGCGACACCGTGTGGAAGGTGCACGGCCCCGCCCAGGCGATCCTCGTCGGCGACGCCCTGTTCGCCCTCGCCAACGAGGTCCTCCTGGAACTCGGTACGGTCGAGGCCGGCCGCGCCACCCGACGCCTCACCACCGCCACCCGCGCGCTGATCGACGGCCAGGCCCAGGACATCTCCTACGAGCACCGCGACCGCGTCAGCGTCGAGGAGTGCCTGGAGATGGAGGGCAACAAGACCGGCGCCCTGCTCGCCTGCGCCTCCTCCATCGGCGCGGTGCTCGGCGGCGCCGACGACCGCACCGCGGACACGCTGGAGAAGTACGGCTACCACCTCGGACTCGCCTTCCAGGCCGTCGACGACCTGCTCGGCATCTGGGGCGACCCGGTCTCCACGGGCAAGCAGACCTGGAGCGACCTGCGCCAGCGCAAGAAGTCCCTGCCGGTGGTGGCCGCGCTCGCGGCCGGCGGCCCGGCCTCCGAGCGGCTCGGCGAGATCCTCGCCGCCGACGCCAAGAGCAGCGACTTCGAGAACTTCTCCGAGGAGGAGTTCGCCGCCCGCGCCGCCCTCATCGAGAAGGCTGGCGGCCGCGAGTGGACGGCCGAGGAGGCCCGCCGCCAGCACACGGTCGCCGTGGAGGCCCTGAACGCCATCGACATGCCCGACCCGGTACGGGACCGGTTCGCGGCGCTCGCCGACTTCGTCGTCGTACGGAAGAGATGATCATTATCGGTCGAACAGTCCTCGCGTAGTCGCCGGCCGGTGCCGGCAGGAGCTTTCCGGCACCGGCCGACGGCGGACCCACAGCAGCACGACTCGCACGACTGCACGAAGGGGAAGCCATGACAGCGACGACCGACGGAAGCACCGGGGCCGTATCGCCCCGAGCTGCCTCGGCCAGCGAAACCGACAGCACCACCCCCGTGGCGGCGGGGGTACGCGACGCCGCCGTACGCGCAGTACAACGCTCCACCGACTTCCTGCTGTCGCGGCAGGACGCCCAGGGCTGGTGGAAGGGCGACCTCGAGACCAATGTGACGATGGACGCCGAGGACCTGCTGCTGCGGCAGTTCCTGGGCATCCTCGACGACTCCACGCGGCACGCCGCCGGACTCTTCATCCGCGGCGAGCAGCGCGCGGACGGCACCTGGGCCACCTTCTACGGCGGACCCGGCGAACTGTCCACGACGATCGAGGCGTACGTCGCCCTGCGCCTGGCCGGCGACGAGCCGGACGCCCCGCACATGGCGAAGGCCTCCGCCTGGATCCGGGACCAGGGCGGCATCGCCGCGGCCCGTGTCTTCACCCGGATCTGGCTCGCCCTGTTCGGCTGGTGGAAGTGGGAGGACCTGCCCGAACTGCCGCCGGAGCTGATCTACTTCCCTCAGTGGATGCCGCTGAACATCTACGACTTCGGGTGCTGGGCCCGGCAGACCATCGTCCCGCTGACGATCGTCTCCGCGAAACGGCCGGTGCGGCCCGCGCCCTTCCCGCTCGACGAACTGCACACCGACCCGGCCCAGCCCAATCCGCCCAGGCCCCTTGCCCCGGTGGCCAGTTGGGACGGCGCCTTCCAGCGTCTCGACAAGGCGCTGCACCGGTTGCGCAAGGTCGTGCCGCGCCGGCTGCGCAGGGCGGCCATGAACTCCGCGGCCCGCTGGATCATCGAGCGGCAGGAGAACGACGGCTGCTGGGGCGGCATCCAGCCGCCGGCCGTCTACTCGGTCATCGCCCTGTACCTGCTCGGCTACGACCTCGAACACCCGGTCATCCGCGAGGGGTTGGCGTCCCTGGACCGCTTCGCGGTGTGGCGCGAGGACGGGGCCCGGATGATCGAGGCCTGCCAGTCACCGGTGTGGGACACCTGCCTCGCCACCATCGCCCTCGTCGACGCCGGCGTCCCGGCCGACCACCCGCAACTCGTCAAGGCCGCCGACTGGATGCTCGGCGAGGAGATCGTCCGGCCCGGCGACTGGGCGGTCAAGCGGCCCGGGCTGCCGCCGGGCGGCTGGGCGTTCGAGTTCCACAACGACAACTACCCCGACATCGACGACACCGCCGAGGTGATCCTCGCGCTGCGCCGGGTCAGACACCACGACCCGGAGCGGGTGGAGAAGGCCATCGGGCGCGGGGTGCGCTGGAACCTCGGCATGCAGTCCAGGAACGGCGGCTGGGGCGCCTTCGACGTCGACAACACCAGTCCCTTCCCCAACCGGCTGCCGTTCTGCGACTTCGGCGAGGTCATCGACCCGCCGTCCGCCGACGTCACCGCCCATGTGGTGGAGATGCTGGCCGTCGAGGGCCTCTCCCACGACCCGCGCACCCGGCGCGGCATCGAGTGGCTGCTGGCCGAACAGGAGCCGGACGGCTCGTGGTTCGGGCGCTGGGGCGTCAACTACGTCTACGGCACCGGGTCGGTCGTCCCCGCCCTCGTCGCGGCCGGCTTCCCCGGCTCGCACCCGGCGATCCGCCGTGCGGTCGCCTGGCTGGAGTCGGTGCAGAACGACGACGGCGGCTGGGGCGAGGACCTGCGCTCCTACAAGGACGCGAGGAAGTGGAGCGGCAAGGGCGCCTCCACCGCCTCGCAGACCGCGTGGGCGCTGATGGCCCTGCTCGCGGCGGGGGAGCAGGAGTCCAAGGCCGTCGAGCGCGGCGTCGCGTGGCTCGCGGCCACCCAGCGCGAGGACGGCTCCTGGGACGAGCCGTACTTCACCGGTACCGGCTTCCCCTGGGACTTCTCCATCAACTACCACCTCTACCGGCAGGTCTTCCCGCTGACCGCCCTCGGCCGGTACGTCCACGGAGAGCCGTCCGTGGTGGCGGCCGTCGGCAAGGGGGGCTGATGACCACCGAGCCCGCTCCCGCCCCGCTGCTGATCGCCTGCGCGCTCGGCATCGAACGCTTCGCCCTGCGCACGAGCGACCGGGGCGGGGCCGGCGGGCCGGTCACCGTGCTGCGCACCGGCATGGGGCCCGAGGCGGCCGAGGTCTCCACCACCAGGGTGCTGTCCCGGCCGGAATTCGCCGGGGCCGCCGTCCTGGCCACCGGCTTCTGCGCCGGCCTGGCCCCCGGCATGCACCCCGGCGACCTGGTCGTCGCCGAGGAGACCCGGCATCCGCGCGGGACCGTCCCGTGCGTCGGCACCGAGCTGCTGGTCGAGGCACTGGTGCGCGCCGTGCCCGGCCGCACCGTCCACACCGGGCCGCTCACCGGCTCCGATCACGTCGTCCGCGGTCAGGAACGGTCGGACCTGCTCGCGACCGGCGCCATCGCGGTCGACATGGAATCGGCGGCGACGCTCCTGAGCGCCGTGCGCACCGGCGAGCGCCCGGTTGCGGCCGTAAGGGTGGTCGTGGACGCTCCTGAACATGAACTCGTCCGGATCGGCACGGTGCGCGGTGGAATATCAGCCTTCCGCGTCCTTCGTTCCGTACTTCCCGCTTTCTTCGAATGGCACCGTTCTTTGCTGCTCCCCCGGAGGTGAGCCAGATGGCCATGCCGCTGCGCCAGTCCATCAAGGTCGCTACATACTTGGCCGAACAGAAGCTCCGCAAGCGGGACAAGTTCCCGATCATCGTGGAGCTGGAACCTCTTTTCGCATGCAACCTGAAGTGCGAGGGCTGCGGCAAGATCCAGCACCCGGCGGGCGTGCTCAAGCAGCGCATGCCGGTCGCGCAGGCCGTGGGCGCGGTGCTGGAATCCGGTGCGCCGATGGTGTCCATCGCCGGCGGCGAGCCGCTGATGCACCCTCAGATCGATGAGATCGTCCGGCAGTTGGTGGCGAAGAAGAAGTACGTCTTCCTCTGCACCAACGCCATGCTGCTGCGCAAGAAGATGGACAAGTTCAAGCCCTCCCCGTACTTCGCCTTCACGGTGCACATCGACGGTCTGCGGGAGAGGCACGACGAGTCGGTGGCCAAGGAGGGCGTGTTCGACGAGGCCGTGGAGGCGATCAAGGAGGCCAAGCGGCGCGGCTTCCGGGTCACCACCAACTCGACCTTCTTCAACACCGACACCCCGCAGACCATCATCGAGGTGCTCAACTTCCTCAACGACGACCTAGAGGTCGACGAGATGATGATCTCGCCCGCCTACGCCTACGAGAAGGCGCCCGACCAGGAGCACTTCCTCGGCGTGGAGCAGACCCGCGAGCTGTTCAAGAAGGCCTTCGCGGGCGGCAACCGCCGCAAGTGGCGGCTCAACCACTCGCCGCTCTTCCTCGACTTCCTGGAGGGCAAGGTCGACTTCCCGTGCACCGCCTGGGCGATCCCGAACTACTCGCTCTTCGGCTGGCAGCGCCCCTGCTACCTGATGAGTGACGGATACGTGCCGACGTACCGCGACCTCATCGAGAAGACCGACTGGGACAAGTACGGCCGCGGCAAGGACCCGCGCTGCGCCAACTGCATGGCGCACTGCGGCTACGAGCCCACCGCCGTCCTCGCGACCATGGGGTCGCTGAAGGAGTCCCTGCGCGCGATGCGCGAGACGGTCGCGGGAAACCGGGAGTGACGACGTGAGCGCCATCTCCCTGGGCGTCCCCGAGGTACCGGCCCGCCCGATCGCCGAGCGGCGCGTGTCGCGGCAGATCCATGTCGGGCCGGTGCCGGTCGGGGGCGGGGCCCCGGTGTCGGTGCAGTCGATGACGACGACCCGTACGTCCGACATCGGCGCCACCCTGCAGCAGATCGCGGAACTCACCGCGTCCGGCTGCCAGATCGTCCGCGTCGCCTGCCCCACGCAGGACGACGCGGACGCCCTCGCGACCATCGCCCGCAAGTCGCAGATCCCGGTGATCGCGGACATCCACTTCCAGCCGAAGTACGTCTTCGCGGCCATCGAGGCGGGCTGCGCGGCCGTGCGGGTGAACCCCGGCAACATCAAGAAGTTCGACGACCAGATCAAGGAGATCGCCCGGGCCGCCAAGGACCACGGCACGCCGATCCGGATCGGGGTCAACGCCGGGTCCCTCGACAAGCGGCTGCTGCAGAAGTACGGCAGGGCGACGCCCGAGGCGCTGGTCGAATCGGCGCTGTGGGAGGCGTCGTTGTTCGAGGAGCACGACTTCCGGGACATCAAGATCTCGGTCAAGCACAACGACCCGGTCGTGATGATCGAGGCCTACCGGCAGCTCGCCGCCCAGTGCGAGTACCCGCTGCACCTGGGCGTGACCGAGGCGGGTCCCGCCTTCCAGGGCACGATCAAGTCGGCGGTCGCCTTCGGGGCGCTGCTCTCCCAGGGCATCGGCGACACCATCCGGGTCTCCCTGTCGGCCCCGCCCGCCGAGGAGGTCAAGGTCGGCATCCAGATCCTTCAGTCGCTGGGGCTCAGGCAGCGGCGGCTGGAGATCGTGTCCTGTCCGTCCTGCGGTCGGGCGCAGGTCGACGTGTACAAGCTCGCCGACGAGGTCACGGCGGGCCTGGAGGGCATGGAAGTCCCGTTGCGGGTCGCCGTGATGGGCTGTGTGGTCAACGGTCCCGGTGAGGCGCGGGAGGCGGACCTCGGGGTCGCCTCCGGCAACGGCAAGGGGCAGATCTTCGTCAAGGGCGAGGTCGTCAAGACCGTCCCCGAGTCGAAGATCGTGGAGACCCTCATCGACGAGGCGATGAAGATCGCCGAGCAGATGGAACAGGACGGCGTCGCGTCGGGGGAGCCGGCCGTCACCGTGAGTTGAACAGCACGGACCGAAGGGGGCCCGACCGTGACGATTCTGGAGAACATCCGGGGACCACGAGACCTGAAGGCGCTGTCCGAGAGCGAACTACGCGAACTGTCCGAGGAGATCAGGGAGTTCCTGGTGCACGCGGTGGCCAGGACCGGCGGGCACCTCGGGCCCAACCTGGGCGTGGTGGAACTGTCCATCGCGCTGCACCGGGTCTTCGAGTCGCCCGTCGACCGCATCGTGTGGGACACCGGCCACCAGAGCTACGTCCACAAGATCCTCACCGGGCGCAAGGACTTCTCCAAGCTGCGCGGCAAGGGCGGCCTGTCCGGCTACCCCTCGCGTGAGGAGTCCGAGCACGACATCGTCGAGAACAGCCACGCCTCCACCGCGCTCGGCTGGGCCGACGGTCTCGCCAAGGCCCGCGAGGTGCAGGGCGAGAAGGGACATGTCGTCGCGGTCATCGGCGACGGCGCGCTGACCGGCGGTATGGCCTGGGAGGCGCTGAACAACATCGCGGCAGCCAAGGACCGGCCGCTGATCATCGTCGTCAACGACAACGAGCGCTCCTACGCGCCCACCATCGGCGGCCTCGCCAACCACCTGGCCACCCTGCGCACCACGGACGGCTACGAGAAGGTGCTCGCCTGGGGCAAGGACGTGCTGCTGCGCACGCCCGTCGTCGGCAACACCATCTACGAGTCCCTGCACGGCGCGAAGAAGGGCTTCAAGGACGCCTTCGCCCCGCAGGGCATGTTCGAGGACCTGGGCCTGAAGTACGTCGGCCCGATCGACGGACACGACATCGGCGCCGTGGAGTCCGCGCTCCGGCGGGCGAAACGCTTCCACGGGCCGGTCCTCGTCCACTGCCTCACGGAGAAGGGCCGCGGCTACGAGCCCGCACTCGCCCACGAGGAGGACCACTTCCACACCGTCGGCGTGATGGACCCGCTCACCTGCGAGCCGCTCACGCCGGCCGGCTCCCCGTCCTGGACCTCGGTGTTCGGCGAGGAGATCGTCAGGATCGGGGAGGAGCGGGAGGACGTCGTCGCGATCACCGCGGCGATGCTGCACCCGGTGGGGCTCGGCAAGTTCGCCGCCAGGTTCCCGGACCGGGTGTGGGACGTGGGCATCGCCGAGCAGCACGCGGCGGTGAGCGCGGCCGGCCTCGCGACCGGGGGCCTGCACCCCGTGGTCGCCGTCTACGCCACCTTCCTCAACCGCGCCTTCGACCAGCTGCTGATGGACGTGGCCCTGCACCGCTGCGGCGTGACGTTCGTCCTGGACCGGGCCGGCGTCACGGGTGTCGACGGGCCCTCCCACAACGGCATGTGGGACATGTCGATCCTCCAGGTCGTCCCCGGCCTCAGGATCGCCGCGCCGCGCGACGCCGACCAGCTGCGCGCCCAGCTGCGCGAGGCCGTCGCCGTCGACGACGCGCCGACCCTGGTCCGCTTCCCGAAGGAGTCGGTGGGACCCGAGATCCCGGCCGTCGACCGGATCGGCGGCCTCGACGTCCTGCACCGCGGCCCCGGCACCCCCGAGGTGCTGCTGGTCGCCGTCGGTGTGATGGCACCGGTGTGCCTGCAGGCCGCCGAGCTGCTCCAGGCGCGCGGGATCTCCTGCACGGTCGTCGACCCGCGCTGGGTCAAGCCCGTGGATCCGGCGCTCGTGCGCCTCGCCGCCGAGCACCGGCTGGTCGCCGTCGTCGAGGACAACAGCCGCTCCGCCGGAGTCGGATCGGCGGTCGCGCTCGCCCTCTCGGACGCCGAAGTCGACGTGCCCGTACGGCGGTTCGGCATCCCGGAGCAATTCCTCGCGCATGCCAAGCGCGGCGAGGTGCTGGCCGACATCGGTCTCACGCCGGTGGAGGTGGCCGGCCGGATCAGCGCGAGCCTCGCCGTCAAGGAGGCCGAGGACACCCTGGCCGTCGAGGAACAGGCGGACGGCACCGTCAAGGAGAGGGCTGAATGACCAAGGAGTTCGACCTCGGCGCACTCTTGGCCGAGCGCGGAGCCGAGCGCTACGAGCTGCACGGGAAGTACCTGAACCACCAACTCCCGCGCATGCTGCACACGATCGGCTTCGACAAGGTCTACGAGCGGGCCGAGGGCGCCCACTTCTGGGACGCGGACGGCAACGACTACCTGGACATGCTCGCCGGGTTCGGGGTGATGGGCGTCGGCCGCCACCACCCCGTCGTCCGCAAGGCGCTGCACGACGTCCTCGACGCCTCTCTCGCCGACCTCACCCGCTTCGACTGCCAGCCGCTGCCGGGCCTGCTCGCGGAGAAGCTGCTGACGTACAGCCCGCACCTGGACCGGGTGTTCTTCGGCAACAGCGGCACGGAGGCGGTGGAGACCGCGCTGAAGTTCGCCCGGTTCGCCACCGGCAGGCCGCGCGTCCTGTACTGCGACCACGCCTTCCACGGGCTGACCACCGGTTCGCTGTCGGTCAACGGCGAGGACGGCTTCCGCGACGGCTTCGCCCCGCTGCTGCCCGACACGGCCGTTCCGCTCGGTGATCTGGACGCGCTGGAACGGGAGTTGAAGAAGGGCGACGTAGCCGCCCTGATCGTCGAGCCGATCCAGGGCAAGGGCGTGCACGAGAGTCCGCCCGGCTATCTGCGCGCCGCCCAGGAACTCCTGCGCCGGCACAAGGCGCTGCTCATCGCCGACGAGGTCCAGACGGGCCTCGGCCGCACCGGCGACTTCTACGCCTACCAGCACGAGGAAGGCGTCGAACCGGACCTGGTCTGCGTCGCCAAGGCCCTGTCCGGCGGGTACGTCCCCGTCGGCGCCACCCTCGGCAAGGACTGGATCTTCAAGAAGGTCTACTCGTCCATGGACCGGGTGCTGGTCCACTCCGCCAGCTTCGGTTCCAACGCCCAGGCCATGGCGGCCGGCCTCGCCGTGCTGTCGGTCATGGAGGACGAGCAGATCGTCGCGAACGCCCGCCGTACGGGTGACCTCCTGAAGTCCCGGCTGGCGGCGCTGATCGACAAGTACGAGCTGCTCGCCGACGTACGCGGCCGGGGCCTGATGATCGGCATCGAGTTCGGCAGGCCCAAGTCGCTCAAGCTGCGCAGCCGTTGGACCATACTGCAGGCAGCCCGCAAGGGACTGTTCGCGCAGATGGTCGTCGTACCGCTGCTGCAGCGGCACCGGATCCTCACCCAGGTCTCCGGCGACCACCTGGAGGTGATCAAGCTGATCCCGCCCCTTGTCATCGGCGAGCCGGAGGTCGACCGGTTCGTGGACGCCTTCACGGCCGTCATGGACGACGCGCACAGCGGCGGCGGGCTGATGTGGGACTTCAGCAAGACGCTGGTGAAGCAGGCCGTGGCCCATCGCTGACACGCCGGGCGGCCGGGGTTGTTCCACGGCCCCCGGCCGCCCGAATAATCGATCGCGCGAGCGATCACCGTGCGACACAATCGCCGGATGCCGACCACCGCGGAGCAGTTGCTCTCCGCACTCGAAGGACTCTCTTTCCCGGCCCGTCTCGCCCTCACCGCCAAGACCGCGCGCCGGCTCGTGGCGCAGGGGGAACTCGCTCCGCTCCTCACCGAACTCGAAGCCCACGGCCCCGACGGGCGCCGCCTCGCCGCGCTGGCCGCCCTCGTCGGCCGGGACGCCGGCTTCCTCGCCGCCCGGCTCGCCGACCCGGATCCGGTCGTCGCCGGGTACGCCCAGCGCGCCGCCCGCACCCTGCCCGTGCCCGACGCGGCCGTGGAGGCGGCGTACGACGACGCACCGGCCGCCCTGCGGGGCCGGCTGGCCCGTCTGCTCGCCTCCGGTGGCCGCGGCGCGCTCGCCGAGCGGCTGGTGACTCGGCTCGGCGAGGAGTGGGGCGAGACCGAGGCCGCGCGTCTGCTGCCCGCCTGCTCCACGCCCTTCGTCGCACAGGAGCTGCCCCGGCTCGCGCACGCCGTGGACAACTGGCCCCGGCTCGCCCGGCGCCACCCCGGCCCGGTGCTGGCCCACGCCGAACGCGCCCTGGCCGACCGGACCGACCACCGGGCCCGGGAGGAGTGGTGGCGGCTGAACGCCACGACGGTCGCGGCACTCGCCCCGCGGCTGCCCGAGGGGGTCCTGGCCCTGCTGGAACGGCACGGCCCGGCCGCCCTGCCGCCCGGCCTGTTCGGCGGCCTCGGCGCGCTCGTCGACGCCGACGCCGAGCGGGTCGTGCGCTGGATCATCTCCCCGCGCCGGAACCCACCGCGCCACGAGCCCGTGCCGCCGCCCGGCGTGCTGCGCCGGCTGGTGCGCGCCGAGCCGCCGTCCCTGCCGCTGCTGGGCCGCCACTGGATACAGCGGCGCGACCACCTCGCCGGGCTGCTGAAGGCCATGGCGCCGGGCAGACGGACGGCCTTCCTCGACGCGGTCACCGCGGAGGGCACGAACTGGGACCCTGCCCTGTCCGTGCTCGGCCTGCTGCCACGCGAGCGCCGCTGGGCCGAAGTGCGCAGGGAGGCCGCCGAGTTCGGCGAGCGGGTCGACGCCTGGGACGACCTGGACACGCTCGCCCACGGCCCGTACGACGAGGCACGCGCCTTCCTGATCGCCGCGATCCGGCGGCCCGACGCCGACGACCGAGCCGCCGCCTGGCCGCTGTTCGTGGCCTGCGCGGGCCGGGACGGCGGCCGGGAGGCGATCACCGAGGTGCTGGACGCGGCGAACCGGCTCCGCAACGACCAGGACCTCGTGCGCTCGGCCGCGCTGGAGGCGCTCGCCGAGACGCATCCGCGGCTGTTCACCTCCGCGGACGCCGAGCCTCTCGACCGTGTCGCCCTCGACGCCCTGCAGGCCCGGGACTGTTCGGCCGACACCCTGAAGGCATTGCGCACCCTCGCCGAGCGCGTCCTCGTCGAGCATGCCAGGGACGACGAAACGGCCCTGAGTACCTGGGCGTTGAGCACGCTGGAACGGATCGCGGGCCGGGTCGGCGTACCCGACTTCGGGCCGCTGCACCGCGTCCTGCGGCGCGGCCAGGAGCACGAGGTGTTCGAGGCGCTGCGCCCCTGGCTGGAGGCGGCGGCGGACCGGTCCGACTTCCGGCTGCTGCTCGGCCTGGCCGCCGCGTTCGGCCCGCGGGCCCGGCGGATGCCCTTGCTGCAGGACATGCTCGCCCTGGCGCTGGAGCGCGGCGACGACCTGACATTCGAGGCGGCCGCGACGCTGTGGCTGGCCGCACCGGCCACCCGCGGGGAACGGGCGGCGCGGATCGTCGGACAGGAGCCGTCGGCGGTCGTTCTCGCGCCGGTACGGCGGGTACTGTCCCGCGAGCGCACGGACCTGCTGGACGCGCTGCTGGCCGACACCCCGCCGTACGGGCGCTTCCTGGTCGCCGGGGCCGCGCGCCCGCTGCCGGACCTCGGCGCCGCCGACCGCTGGCTGCCCCGCCAGCAGCGGGCCGCGGCACGGCTCGCCGAGCAGATCACCGAGGACGGCTCCCGGCCCCTGGACGACCGGGCCGCCGCGCTCCGCGCCGCCGCCCCGGTGCCGGAGCTGGGCCTGGCCCTCGCCATGCGGCACAAGGACGACGAGGAGGTGGTCGTCGCCGAGGCGGCGCTCGCCGCGCTGCCCTGGACCGACCGCCCGCAGGACGTGCTTCCGGTGCTCCTGGAAGAAGCGGCCGGTGACCGGGCCCGGGTCGCGGTGTACGCGGCGAGCCGCGCCGCCCGCTTCACCGCCCCCTCCGAGCTCGCCGCAGCCCTCAGCCCGTTGCTGACGGGGGAGCGGCCCGCGAAGGTGACCTCCCGCAAGGAGGCCGTGCGCCTCGCGGCCCGGTTCCTGCCGCCGCGGCAGGCGGTGGCGCTGCTCGCGCGAGGCTTCGCCCCCGACACGCACCCCGACGTCCGGACCGCCGTGATCCGCGCGCTTCCGCCTCTGCTGGGTGTGCCGGAGGCCTGGCACCTGCTGGACGCGGCCGCCCGCGACGACACCCCCGGCGTCCTCAGGGCCGTCGTCGAGGTGGGGCCCTGGGAACTGGCAGAGGCGCAGCGTGGCCGGTACGCGGCGGTGGTGGACGCGGTCTACGACGCCGGTCTGGCCTCGCACGAGGACTTCTCCGGCTGGGCTTTCCTGCGCGGGCTGGCCCCCTGGACCCGGTACGCGCCCGGGCTGGCCGACCGGATCGCCGGCACGGTGTGCGACCTGGACGACCGGGAGCACTGGAGCCATGCGGCATCGGTGCTGCGCGACCTCGTCTTCGCCGACCTGCCCCACCCGGTGGGCGGCGCCGCTCCCGGCAGTGCCTTCCACGGCGCGGTGACCCGGCTGCTGACCGCGATGCGGACGCCCGAGGGCGGCTGCGAGGCGCTGGAGGACCGGGATCTGCCGGCGCTGCAGCGACTGAGGGCCCTGGTGTCGCCCTCCTACAACGCCGTCGAACGGCTCGAGGTGCTGGAGGCGATCGCCGCGCTGCTCGCGCCGGAACCGCTGCTGGCCCCCGAACGGGCAGGTCTGCTGCGCCGGTTGGTGGACCGCACCGAGGAGGCGGACCAGTTGCTCGGACGGCTGCTGGACCTGGCTCAGGCGCTGGAGGGCACCGGAACGGCGGTCGCGCTCGAGGTGTCGGGCCGGCTGGAGACTGGCTGGGCGCACCGGGCCCGGCCCGAGCGTGCCGCTGCCGTGCTGGCGGCGGCCCAGCGGCTGGCCCGCGACGGCGGCACGGTGCCCGGTCTGCTCGCGGCGCAGCTGGTGTACGGAACGGCCGGCGCCCTCGGCTGGCCCGAGGAGTGGCGGTCGCTGCTGCGGCTGCTGCGCGGGCACCCGGACCCCGACGTACGGTACAAGGCGTACGAGACGAGGACGGCCCCGGAATGACGCCCTGAGCCGCCTTTTTGCCTCTGAGGCAAGAAATTTGCCACACAGGCAAGAGTGCGGCTGAATGGGGAGCATGAGCTCTCCCGAGACCGGGCCCCCGGCCGGGCCGGACGAGGTCCTGCCCGCCGTCGCGCCGCAGCTCCGCGCCCTGCGCCGGCGTGCCGCCCTCACCCTGGAGGCGGCGGCGCGCACCGCGGGGCTGTCACCGGCCCATCTCTCCCGGCTGGAGACCGGGCAGCGCCAGCCCTCACTTCCGGTGCTGCTCGCCCTCGCCCGTATCTACGGTACGACCGTCTCGGAGCTGCTCGGCGAGACGGTCGCCGAACGGGACGCCGTGGTACGCGCCGCCGACATGGAACCGACCGTCGCGGGCGGCTGGACGTACTGGCAGGCCGGTGCGTCCGGGCGCGGGATGCAGGCCCTGCGGGTGCGCGTGCCGCACGGCTCGCAGGGCGACATCGTGCGGGTGCATCCCGGCGAGGAGTGGCTGTACGTCCTCCAGGGACGGCTGCGGCTGCGCCTCGGCGACACCACGCACCGGCTCGGACCGGGGGACAGCGCGCACTTCGACTCGCTGACCCCGCACCGGATCGCCGCCCAGGACGCCGACGGCGTCGAGCTCCTGTTCGTCCACACCCTGCTGCAGAGTCCTACGGCCACACTGTGCCTGGGCCCCGTCACCGGAGACATGCCATGAGCAACAGCAACATGGAAGAGAAGTTCCCCCGCGCCCTGTGGGTGCGGCTGATCATCTACATCGCCGTCGGGCACCTGTTCGCGGCCTTCGTCTATCTGCTGTTCGCGGTCGGCGCCAAGTAGCCCTCACTGTCAGTCGAGCAGCCGCTCCCGCAGCCGCTCGCGGATCTGCGGTGTCACCCCGAGACCCTGCTCCAGATAGGCCTCGACGCCGCCCCACGTCTCCTCGATGGTCTCGAAGGCCGCCTCCAGGTATTCGACGCGCGCCTCGAACAGGGGGCTGAGCAGCTCCATGACCTCGGGGGAGTAGCCGGCGCCGGAGGAGTTGCTGCGCCGTACCTTGTAGCGGCGGTGCTTGGCGTTGGACTCCAGGTAGTCGGCGACGATCGCCTCCCGCTCGACGCCCAGCGCGAGCAGGGTCACCGCTATGGACAGGCCAGCGCGGTCCTTGCCCGCCGCGCAGTGCATCAGCGCGGGCACGCTGTCCTCGGCGAGCGAACGCAGCACACGCGCGTGCTCGGCGGTGCGCTCCCGGATGATCGTGCGATAGGAGACGATCATGCGGTTGGCCGCCTTGCCGTCGCCGAGGATCTCCCGCAACTGGTCGATCTCGCCGTCCCGGACCATCTTCCAGAACCCGGAGCCGTCCGCCGGATCCGTCAGCGGCAGGTTCACATTGCGCACGCCCGGCAGCTCGACGTCCGGGCCCTCCAGCTTCTGGTCCGCCGCGTTGCGGAAGTCGAAGATCGTGTGCAGTCCCAGCGAGGAGAGGAACGCGGCATCCTCCTCCGTGGCGTGCGCGAGATGGCCGCTGCGGAACAGCACTCCGTGCCGCACCCGTCGTCCGTCCGCCGTCGGAAGCCCGCCGACGTCGCGGAAGTTGCGTACGGCGGTCAGCTCGGGCTCGGTCGACGGGACCTGCTGCGTCACGGGGCCTCCTCGGGGTCGGCCCCGCCGGCGCGGCTCGACGACGGGCACCTCCTCGACGATACGACATGGGTTCCCCGGGCAATGAGTTGTCCACAGGCGTTGCCGCCGAGGCCCGCGGACGTTGATGATGTTGCCGCTTGATCGGACCTGTTCGAACGTGTGAGGGCTTGATGCTGGAGATCTCCGACAACGGCCGTACCTGGCTCCTGACCGGTCCGGCCAGCGGGTACGCCGTCCATCTGACCGAGGACGACGAGCTGCTGCACCTGCACTGGGGCCCGCGGATCGCGCTCGCGGACGCCGAGGCGCTCGCCGTCCGCCCGCTGCCGGTCTACCGGCCCTTCGAGTCCCCGCTGGACGGCCGCGAGGAGTACCCGGTCGAGGGCGGCCCCCGGTTCGCCCGGCCCGCCCTGTCCGTGCGCACCGAGGAGCGGCGCGGCACCGAGTGGCGTTTCGAGGCGCACGAGGCGGAGGGCGACCATCTGCGGCTGCGCTTCCGCGACGGCGGGCTCGTCATCACGCTGCACTACCGCATGCGGCACGACGTCGTGGAACGCTGGGTGAGCCTCGACAACGACGGACCGGCGCCCCTGGAGCTGCTGCGCGCCGACGCCGCCACCTGGACGCTGCCCGACCGCGAGGGCTGGCGGCTGTCCCAGCTGGACGGCCGCTGGGCCGCCGAGTCCCTGCTGACCGCCGCGCCGCTCACCCACGGCGAGAAGGTCATCGGCAGCCGCCGCGGCCACACCGGGCACCAGCACCTGCCCTGGGTCGCCCTCGACACCGACGCCACCGAGGAGCGCGGCGAGGTCTACGGCTGCGCGCTCGGCTGGTCCGGTTCCTGGCGGATCGCGGTGGCACAGCTCCCGGACGCACGGGTGCAGATCACCGGCGGCGCCGGGTACGACGACTCCGGGCTGCTGCTCCTGGGCGCCGGGGAGTCGTACACCACCCCCGTCTTCGCCGGGCTGTGGAGCGACGGCGGCTTCGGCGGCGCGAGCCGCGCCTGGCACGCCTACCAGCGCGCCTACGTCATCCCCGACGCGGACCGGGACCGGCCGGTGCTGTTCAACTCCTGGGAGGCCACGGAGTTCGACATCTCCGAGGAGCAGCAGGGGGCGCTCGCCCGCCGGGCCGCCGGCATCGGCGTCGAGCTGTTCGTCGTCGACGACGGCTGGTTCGGCAAGCGCACCAGCGACCGGGCCGGGCTCGGCGACTGGACGCCCAACCCCGACCGCTTCCCCAAGGGCCTCGCGCCGCTCGCCGACTACGTGCACGCCCTCGGCATGCAGTTCGGCATCTGGGTCGAGCCCGAGATGGTCAACCCGGACAGCGACCTCTACCGCGCCCACCCCGACTGGGTGCAGTTCCAGCCGGGCCGCAGGCGCACGGAGTTCCGCAACCAGCTCGTACTGAACCTGGCCCGCGAGGACGTCCAGGAGTACCTCTGGGAGCAACTGGACACGCTCCTGTCCAGCGCCTCCATCGACTACGTCAAGTGGGACTTCAACCGCTGCTTCACCGACGCCGGCTGGCCCGGCGACCCCTACCCGCAGCGCCTGTGGGTCGACCACGTCCGCGCGCTGTACGCGCTGCTGGACCGGCTGCGGGCGGCCCACCCGGACGTCGTCTTCGAGTCCTGCTCGGGCGGTGGCGGCCGGATCGACCTCGGCATCATGAGCCGTACCGACCAGGTGTGGACCTCCGACAACACCGACCCGCTCGACCGGCTCGCCATCCAGCACGGCTTCAGCCAGATCCATCCCGCGCGCGTGATGGCCGCCTGGGTCACCGACAGCCCCAACACCCAGCTCAACGACCGGGTCAGCTCCCTGCGCTTCCGGTTCGTCAGCGCCATGGCGGGTGTGCTGGGCGTCGGCGGAGACCTCACCCAGTGGACCGAGGAAGAGCTCGCCGAGGCCGGTGACTGGGTGAGCCTCTACAAGGAGATCCGGCCCCTGGTGCAGCACGGCGACCTCCACCGGCTGCGGCCCCCGACGGGCGGGCTCAGCGCCGTGCAGTACGTGCGC
This sequence comes from Streptomyces griseorubiginosus, assembly GCF_017614965.1. Lineage (GTDB taxonomy): Bacteria > Actinomycetota > Actinomycetes > Streptomycetales > Streptomycetaceae > Streptomyces > Streptomyces griseorubiginosus_B. Next base: position 46,623 of record NZ_WVUG01000025.1, read on the forward strand.
GGGGACGAGTCGGTCGTCCTGGCCTGGCTCCAGGCGCAGAGCTACGGCGAGCCCGTGCCGGCCCTGCGGCTGCGCGGACTCGACCCGACAGCCTCCTACGAATCCCCTGAAACGGGCGAAATTCACCGCGGGGCCGTACTGCTGCATCACGGACTGGACACCGGGCTGCGCGGGGACCTCGATGCGAAAGTCATCCGACTGCGCCGTATCTGAGTCTTCTGTCCGAATTGACGTCTTCATTCCAACTCGCTCTGGAATGGGGAATGCTGGAGCACCGTCACGTGAGGAGCGTCATATCCGTGACGGTGCGTGGCACGTCATGTTCACGTAATTCATAAGGGTTTCAAGGGGCTTTGGACAAAGGCGTGGAACTGTAATTCACGGAGGGTGACCGTGAATTCCCGCAGTCGATCAACAGAAACGCATGCGCAGGGAACCGCCGCTTGTCCCTTTGCGTCCTGGTCGCTTACGTTCGCCACCAATCCGGACGGACGCCCAGTCCTGCCGCCGCCCGGAGCCCGCACAACTCACCCGTGAACGGCAGGAGCGGGGGACCCACAGGTACGACGCCTGTTCCGGTCTCCGGAACGGCTAGGGGTAAAGCCGCGCCGAAAACGCGGCCGGGCATCTCCAGCCCGCACCCGACAGCTCACCTCGCAGGCGACGGAGAGGAATTCGCCATGCCCGCGAAGGGTAAGCACCGCCGCCCGAAGCCCAAGCGCTTCACCCGCTCCATTGCCGTCGCCGGAACCGGCGGCGCCGCTCTCGCCGTCCCGCTCATAGGGGCCACCGGAGCCCACGCGGCCACCGCGCAGTCGGCTTCCCAGTCGATTTCCGAAAAGACCGTCCAGTCGCTTCCGGTCGCCGAGAAGAAGGCGACCGAGAAGAAGGCGAACGCCAACAACACGGGTGTGCGCACCTATTCGGTCCGGGCCGGCGACTATCTCGCGAAGATCGCCGACGAGCAGCACGTCCGGGGCGGCTGGCAGAAGCTGTACGCGGACAACCGGCAGGCCGTCGGCGACGATCCGTCGCTGATCCACCCGGGCCTCAAGCTCACCCTCGGCGGCAAGGCGACGACCGGCGCCACCAAGTCCTCCACCTCCGCTGCTTCTTCCTCTTCCTCGTCGAGCGCTTCCTCCTCGTCGAAGGCGTCGAAGGCGTCGAACGACTCGAAGGCGTCGAAGGCGACGAAGGCCACCCAGACCGCCGAGTCGACCAGCACCGGCTTCACTCTCCCGGTGACCGGCGGAACCATCGGCACCGGCTACCACGTCGCCGGCAGCATGTGGTCCAGCGGCTACCACACCGGCGTCGACTTCGTCGTCCCGACCGGCACCCCGGTCAAGGCCGTGGGCGCGGGCACCGTCGTCACCGCCGGATGGGGCGGCGCGTACGGCAACCAGGTCGTCATCAAGCTCACCGACGGCCACTACGCGCAGTACGGCCACCTCTCCCAGATCTCCGTCTCGGTCGGCCAGAGTGTGAGCGCGGGCCAGCAGCTGGGTCTTTCCGGCGCGACCGGCAACGTGACCGGCCCGCACCTGCACTTCGAGATCCGCACCACGCCGGACTACGGCTCCGACGTGGACCCGGTCGCCTACCTCCGTTCCAAGGGCGTCGCCGTCGGCTGACCCCCCGCCGACCGCGCGCCCGACACGCCGCCGAAGGCCGGACCTCGATCCCCGGGTCCGGCCTTCGGTGTTGTGGTCGTGCGTGGCGATTGACGCGTCAACATCGGTGATCCGAGAGTTATTCCTGCCTTGGGCAACCCTTTGGCGTGGCTTATCTCACCGACCGTCAACCCTTTCTTACGGTCGCGTAGGTCACATTCGAAGGTGAATCATGGCCGCCGTGGCAGACGATTCGAAAAGTGACAGCAGAGACAGCAATGCAGTGATCGGGTCGTACGTCGCGGTGGGGGACAGCTTCACCGAGGGCGTCGGCGATCCCGGCCCCGACGGAGCCATGGTCGGCTGGGCGGACCGGTTCGCCGTGCTGCTGGCGGACCGGCGGCCCGAGGGCGACTTCGCCTACGCCAACCTCGCCGTGCGCGGCAAGCTGCTCGACCAGATCGTGGCGGACCAGGTCCCGCAGGCCGAGGAACTCGCCCCGGACCTGGTCTCCTTCTGTGCCGGCGGCAACGACATCATCCGGCCCGGCACCGACCCGGACGATGTCGCCGAGCGCTTCGAGCGCGCGGTCGCCCGGCTCACCCGGGCCGCCGGCACCGTCATGGTCACGACCGGCTTCGACACCCGTGGCGTGCCCGTGCTCAAGCACCTGCGCGGCAAGATCGCCACCTACAACGGACATGTCCGGGCCATCGCCGACCGGTACGGCTGTCCCGTGCTCGACCTGTGGTCCCTCAAGACCGTGCAGGACCGCAGGGCCTGGGACGACGACCGGCTGCACCTCTCACCCGAGGGGCACACGCGCGTGGCGCTGCGCGCGGGTCAGGTCCTCGGCCTGGAGGTCCCGGCCGACCCGGACCAGCCCTGGCCCCCGCTGCCGCCGCGCGGCACCCTCGAGGTGCGGCGGGACGACGTGCACTGGGCGCGCGAGTACCTGGTGCCGTGGATCGGGCGCCGGCTGCGCGGGGAGTCCTCGGGCGACCATGTGACGGCCAAGGGAGCGCTGTCGCCGGACGACATCAAGATGCGGATCGCCCCGGTGGCCTGAGAGCGACGCGTGCGGGAGGTCACCGCTCCGGCGCGGTCAACGCCTCCCGCTCGAGCCCCAGTTCGCCGGCCAGCGCCTCGTCCACCCACTCCTGGGCGCGGGCCCGTGACACCGCGCCCGGGTAGGACGTCAGCTGGACGGCGAGCCCGTCCAGCAGGGCCGTCAGCCGCAGGGCCGTGCCCATCGGGTCGGGGCAGCGGAACTCACCGGCGGCCACGCCCTCGGCGATGACCTCGGCCAGCGCCGCCTTCCACCGCCGGTCGAGGTCACGGGTGACCTCCTGCAGCACGGGTTCGCGCAGGGCGGCCGCCCAGCCCTCGATCCACAGCCGCCAGCCCTTGGCCTGTCCGGTCGGCGCGTACCAGCGCACGGCCGAGCGCAGCCGCCGCAGCGCCGTGGTGCGCCGGCCGAGCAGCTTGCGCAGATGGGCCAGGTCGTCCTCCGCCGCGTGGGTGAACGCGGCGGCCACCAGCTTCTCCTTGGTCGAGAAGTGATACAGCACCAGCGCGTTGCTCACGCCGAGCGCCGAGGCCACGTCGGCGATCCTGACCGCCGCCACGCCCCGCGCCTCGATCTGCTCGATGGCGGCCCGCAGCAACTCCTCACGCCGCTCCGCCACGCTCAACCGCACTCTCGCCACGCGGTCACCCTATTCCGTCGCCGCTGATGGCGCGGGGTCGGGCCGCTGTCCGACCAGTTCAACCGGGTACAGCTCGGTCCGCGCGACCGCCGCGTCGCGCTCGCCGGCCAGGGCGGTGCGCCGCCCGTCCGCCATGAAGGTGTCGAAACCGGCCCGCGAGTTGAACTCGATCAGCTGGATCTCGTCCGGACGCCCGTCGGCGCCGTCGGCGCGGGCCCGCTGCAGCACCCGCCCGCCGTGCTCGCCCAGCAGCGCCAGCACCTTGTCCTCGTACGCGCCCAGGGCCTCGCCGGCACCCGGCCGGGCCCACAGCAGACAACACAGTCGAACCGTCACGCCGCCCGACCCTATCCGGCCCCCAGCACGCCGTGCGCGTCCAGAGCGAGCGCCCTACCGGGGTGCACCAGCAGGGGATCGACCCCCAGTTCGGCCAGTTCCGGATGCTCCGCCGCCAGCCGGTCAGCAGGGGCGCGTGGCGCAGTTCCAGGAGAAGAGCACGCGCGTGTGCGTGGGTGGTGAACCGGCGGGGCGGGGGCCTCGGCGCGCCACCCCCGCCCGGTCTGTCACAGGCCGGGTCGGGGTGTCACCGGTACCACCCGAACCGCTGCGCGATCACGGGCAGCCGGTCGGCGACGATGGCGTGGGCCGCCGCGCGCGGTGTCGTCCCGTCCGCCTCCGCGCGGGCCAGCATCTGCTCCACCAGGGCCCGCATCGAGCGCCGGGTGTGGGCGAACGCCTCGTCCGCGTCGGCGCCGATGTCCCCGAACAGGGTCCACCACCACCAGGCGTTCGTCCCGGAGTTGACGACGACGTCCGGCAGCACGGTCACCCCGCGCGCGGCGAGCAGTTCCTCCGCCTCGGGCAGCACCGGCATGTTGGCCGCCTCGACGATCCAGCGGGCGGTGATCCGCTCCTGCTCGGCGACATCGATCGCGTACGACACGGCCGCCGGCACCAGCACCTCCGCGTCGGCGGACAGCCAGGCGTCGCCGGGCAGTTCACGGTCCTCGGGGCGCAGGGCGGCGCGGTCGACGGTGCCGTAGGCGTCCCGCGCGGCCAGCAGCGTCTCCACGTCCAGGCCCGCCGGGTTGACCATCGTGCCCTTGACGTCGGCGACGGCGACGACGGTCAGCCCCGCGCGTGTGAGGAAGCGCGCCGTCGCCCCGCCCATGGTGCCGAGGCCCTGCACCGCGACCCGCGTGCCCGCGTACGGCACACCGGCCCGGTCCAGGGCCGCCAGCGCCGACTCGGCGACCCCGCAGCCGCCGACCAGTTCGTCCAGCCCGATGCCGTCCACCTCGACCGCGAACGCGTCCGCGAGCCGCCGCCGGGCCGTCGCCTCGTCGTCCAGCAGCGGATACACCGCCTGGACGGAGGAGACCAGCCCCGCCTCGGCCGCCGCCCGGTCCACCAGGTCCTGGGTGAGACCGAGGTCCTCACCGGTGGTCCAGAAGTTCTCGATGTACGGCCTCATGGCGCGCAGATAGCGCACCAGCAGCCCGTACGCCCCCGGGTCCTGGGGGTCGCAGTCGATGCCGCCCTTCGCGCCGCCCAGCGGGATGTAGCGGCCCTCCGGGTTGTAGTGCAGCGCCTCCTTCATGGTCATCCCGCGCGCGAGCCCGGCGACCTCCTCGAGGGTGCAGCCGGCGCGCATGCGCAGCCCGCCGCTGGCGACACCGCGCACCAGCCGGTCGACGACGAGGAACCCCTGGCGGCCGGTGAGGTGGTCGGTCCAGGTGAGCGACATCAGGGGGGCGGTCATGCGGTCTCCTCAGCGGGGGTGATCAGGGG
>NZ_WVUG01000260.1 GCF_017614965.1 Streptomyces griseorubiginosus
GGGCGGGCTGGAGGCGGGGCGCTACAGGCTGACGTTCACTGTCACGGGCTCGTTGACCAGCGTGATGCCGAAGGTCTCGCGGACTCCGGTGACGACCTCGCGGGCGAGGGACAGCAGGTCCTCGGTGGTGGCGCCGCCGCGGTTGGTGAGGGCGAGGGTGTGCTTGGTGGAGATGCGGGCCGGGCCGGTGCCGTAGCCCTTGGTGAAGCCCGCCTTGTCGATCAGCCACGCCGCGGAGGTCTTGGTGTGGCCCTCTGCCGCCGGGTAGGCGGGCGGTTCGGTGCCCTCGCCCAAGTGGGCCCGCACGCGCGCGTGGAACTCGGCGAACTGGTCGTCGGTGAGGATCGGGTTGGTGAAGAAGGAGCCGGCCGACCAGGTGTCGTGGTCCTCGGGGTCCAGGACCATCCCCTTGCCGGCGCGCAGCTTCAGTACGGTGTCGCGGGCGTCCGCCAGGGGGACGCGGTCACCGGGCTCCACGCCCAGGGCGCGGGCCGTCTCGGCGTACTTGATCGGTGCCGAGAGGCCGTCGGCGTCTTCGAGCTGGAAGCGGACGCGCAGGACGACGTAGCGCTCGGGGTCGGCCTTGAAGCGGCTGTGGCGGTAGGAGAAGGCGCAGTCCTCGTTGGTGAGGGTCACCGTCTCGGCGGTGCGGCGGTCGTAGGCGATGACCTCCGTGATGGTGGAGGAGACCTCCTGGCCGTAGGCGCCGACGTTCTGGATGGGGGTCGCGCCGGCGGAGCCCGGGATGCCGGCCAGGCACTCGACGCCGGCCAGGCCGGCGTCGACGGTGCGGGCGACGGCGTCGGTCCATACTTCGCCGGCGGCGAGTTCGAGGGTCGTGCCGCGCAGTTCGTAGCCGGTGGTGGCGATGCGGAGGGCGGTGCCGTCGAAGCCCTTGTCGGCGATGACGAGGTTGGAGCCGCCGCCGATCAGCAGGAGCGGTGTCCGGGCGGCGTCGGCCTCGCGGACCGCTGAGATCACTTCGGCGTCGGTGGTGGCGGTGATCAGGCGCTTGGCCGGGCCTCCGAGGCGGAAGGTGGTGAGCGGGGCGAGGGGGGCGTCGTGTCGTTCCTGCACGGGCCCAAGGGTATGCCTGCGGCGGCCCGCGCGGGTTCGGTGGGGGCTTGCGTCGCGCACTGCTCGCCGTGGGGGGTCGGTGCCGCGGCGGGGGGTGTCCGTCCTCGGTCGGGCGGTGCTGTTAGTCATGCGGTGCTGTTTGTTGACGCCCGACGCTGCGGGCGGACACCCCCCGCCCCGTCCCCTTTCCGCCGTGGGCGAGTGGTCACACCCTCGTCGGCGGCGGTCGGCTTCTCGCCTTTCCGCTGTGGTTACACCCTCGTTGGCAGCGGTCGCCTCTTCGGGGCGCTCGGGACATGTCGGGGGAGGGAGTACGGCAGTGCGCCGTACCAGAGGCGGGCCACCGTGAAGCCGAAGGTCAGGCAGAGGATGCCGCCCACCGCGTCGAGCCAGAAGTGGTTGGCCGTGGCGACGATGACCATCAGGGTGGCCGCCGGGTACAGCAGGCCCAGGATGCGGACCCAGGGGAGCCTGGCCAGGGCGAAGATCGTCAGGCCGCACCACAGGGACCAGCCGATGTGCATGGACGGCATCGCGGCGTACTGGTTGGACATGTGCTTGAGGTCGCCGGAGGCCATCGAACCCCAGGTCTGGTGAGCCGTGACCGTGTCGATGAAGGTGCTGCCGTTCATCAGGCGGGGCGGGGCGAGGGGGTAGAGGTAGTAACCGACCAGGGCCACACCGGTGGTGGCGAAGAGCACCAGTCGCGCCGCCGCGTAGCGGCCCGGGTGGCTGCGGTAGAGCCATACCAGGACGGTCAGCGTGACGATGAAGTGCAGGGTGGCGTAGTAGTAGTTCATGCCGACGATCAGCCAAGTCACGGAGTTGACCGCGTGGTTGACCGACTCCTCCACGGCGATGCCCAGATGGTGCTCGGTCTTCCAGATCCAGTCGGCGTTGCGCAGGGCTTCGTCTCGCTGCTCCGGTACCGCGTTGCGGATGAGTGAGTACGTGTAGTAACTCACGCCGATCAGCAGGATCTCGAACCACAGGCGAGGTCTGCGCGGGGTGCGCAGTCGGCGCAGGAACCGCGGCCTGTCCGGGGCCGTGACGGGGTCCGGAACGGCCGTCTGATCACGGTCTTCCAGACTGGTCACGGTCGAGTCACCCATAGACACAAAGTCTGCCAGAAATGCGTTCTGTCACCGATCATCCCCCGGTCTTGTCCAGGGCGCATGTTCTACAACACACGGACGTGCGTGCCTACTCCCAGCGCACTGGGGAAAGCGGTGACTTCTCCGCCCTAAGGACGACTCCGGTCGCCGGGTGCCGAGGCCGTCGAGCCCCGGACCACCAGTTCCGGCATGAAGACGAACTCGCTGTGCGGCGCGGGCGTACCGCCGATCTCCTCCAGCAACGTGCGCACCGCCGCCTGGCCCATCGCCGGCACCGGCTTGCGGATCGTGGTCAGGGGCGGGTCGGTGAAGGCGATCAGCGGGGAGTCGTCGAAGCCGACAACGGAGATGTCCCGCGGTACTTCGAGGCCGTGCTGGCGGGCCGCGCGGATGGCGCCGAGCGCCATCATGTCGCTCGCGCACACGATGGCCGTGCAGTCGCGGGCGATCAGCGCGGTGGTGGCCGCCTGGCCGCCCTCCAGGGTGTAGAGCGAGTGCTGCACGAGGTCGGTCTCCACCTTTTCCGCGGTCAGCCCCAGCTGGTCCTGCATCGCGCGGACGAAGCCCTCGATCTTGCGCTGCACCGGCACGAAACGCTTCGGGCCGAGGGCGAGGCCGATGCGGGTGTGGCCGAGGGAGACGAGGTGGGTCACCGCCAGCGTCATCGCCGCGCGGTCGTCGGGGGAGATGAACGGGGCCTGCACCTTCGGCGAGAAGCCGTCCACGAGGACGTAGGGCACGCCCTGGGCGCGCAGCCGTTCGTAGCGCTCCATGTCGGCGGTGGTGTCGGCGTGCAGTCCGGAGACGTAGATGATGCCGGCCACCCCTCGGTCGACGAGCATCTCCGTCAGCTCGTCCTCGGTGGAGCCGCCGGGGGTCTGGGTGGCGAGCACCGGGGTGTAGCCCTGCCGCGTCAGCGCCTGGCCGATCACCTGGGCCAGGGCCGGGAAGATGGGGTTCTCCAGCTCCGGGGTGATCAGGCCCACCAGGCCCTCGCTGCGTTGCCGCAGCCGTACGGGACGCTCGTAGCCGAGCACGTCCAGGGCGGCGAGCACGGACTGGCGGGTGGTGGCGGCGACGCCCGGCTTGCCGTTGAGGACGCGGCTGACGGTCGCTTCGCTCACCCCCGCCTGAGCGGCGATGTCGGCAAGCCGTGTGGTCACGGCACCGGACTGTACCGGCCGTATCGTCATCGCGGTCCCTCTGTTCTGGTCGGTGCCCCTTGTCCCGCATGGGGATGATTCCCGTGCCGGAGCCGGATGGCAAGAGCTTGCAGAGTCTTGCACAACCCGGCTCCCGGCCGCTCAGGGCCGCGGAGCCGCCTGTTGTCGGGTCTCGTCGGGGTTGATGAGGAGTCACGGCGAGGTAACTTCCGGCGTCTCTTGCAGTTTTTTGCTGCAAGGTCTTTCGCGCAGCTTTCATCGCTGTTACGTTCCCTGACGCCCGGCCGCCGCGACGGCGCAGTCGGCAGTAACACGGGCTCACCCTCAAGGAGAACTCATGCGGCGTGGCATAGCGGCCACCGCGCTGGTGGCGTCCCTCGCCCTCGCGGCGACGGCCTGCGGCGGGAGCGACAGCGGCAGCGGCAAGTCGGACGGTCCGGTCACCATCACCTGGTGGGACACCTCCAACGCCACCAATGAGGCACCCACCTACAAGGCCCTGGTCAAGGAGTTCGAGGCCGCCAACAAGGGCATCAAGGTCAACTACGTCAACGTCCCCTTCGACCAGGCGCAGAACAAGTTCGACACCGCCGCCGGTTCCAAGGGCGCGCCGGACGTGCTGCGTTCCGAGGTCGGCTGGACCCCCGCCTTCGCCAAGAAGGGCTACTTCCTGCCGCTGGACGGCACCGAGGCCCTCGCCGACCAGGGCAAGTTCCAGCCCAACCTGGTCAAGCAGGCCCAGTACGAGGGCAAGACCTACGGCGTCCCGCTGGTCACGGACACCCTCGCCCTCGTCTACAACAAGGCCCTGTTCAAGCAGGCCGGCATCACCGACGCCCCCAAGAGCTGGGACGAGCTGAAGGCGGACGCCGCGAAGGTCAAGGACAAGGCGAAGGTCGACGGCTACTGGGGCTCCACCCAGGCCTACTACGCGCAGACCTTCCTCTACGGCGAGGGCACCGACACCGTCGACGCCTCCGCCAAGAAGATCACCGTCAACTCGGACGCCGCGAAGAAGGCCTACGGCACCTGGCTGAGCCTCTTCTCCGGCAAGGGCCTGCACAAGGCGGACACCACCGCCGACGCCTACGCCCACATCCAGGACGCGTTCGTCAACGGCAAGGTCGCCGCGATCATCCAGGGCCCGTGGGAGATCACGAACTTCTACAAGGGCAGCGCCTTCAAGGACAAGTCCAACCTCGGCATCGCCACCGTCCCGGCCGGCTCCACCGGCAAGGCGGGTGCCCCGACCGGCGGCCACAACCTGTCGGTGTACGCCGGTTCGGACTCCGCGCACCAGAAGGCGGCCCTGAAGTTCGTCAACTTCATGACCTCCGCGAAGTCCCAGACCGAGATCGCGCTGAAGAACTCCACGCTGCCGACGCGTGACGACGCCTACACCGCCGAGGTCAAGGCCGACCCGGGCATCGCCGGCTTCCAGACCGTGCTGCCCGCCGCCCAGCCGCGCCCCGCGCTGCCGGAGTACAGCTCCCTGTGGGGTCCGCTGGACACCGAGCTGCCGAAGATCGCCGGCGGCAAGGAGTCCCTGGACAAGGGCCTGAGCAACGCTGAGCTGGCCATCGCCAAGCTGGTGCCGGACTTCAGCAAGTAAGCCCCGCGTGGCCGCCGGATCCCTTGAACACGGGGGAGGGACCCGGCGGCCACCGGCCTGCGCGCCGTACTCCTTGATCCCCTCGAAGGTGCCGAGAACCATGACAGTCGTCGTCCAACGCCTCAAGCGCGGCTACCAGAAGCACTGGTACGCCTACGCGATGATCACCCCCGTGGCCGTCGTGCTCGGCGTCCTCGTGCTGTACCCCCTGGTGTACGGCCTGTATCTGACGCTCACCGACGCCAACAGCCTCAACACCGCGCGCACGATCGGCGTCAACCACATCGACGCCACGTACAAGTTCATCGGGCTCGACAACTACAAGGACATCCTGTTCGGCCCGACCTCCTACGACCGCTTCTGGTCGCACTTCATCTGGACGATCGTCTGGACGGCCCTGTGTGTCACCCTGCACTACACGATCGGTCTCGGACTCGCCCTGCTGCTCGACCAGAAGCTGCGCGGCCGCACCTTCTACCGGCTCGTCCTGATCCTGCCCTGGGCCGTGCCGACCTTCGTCACCGTCTTCGGCTGGCGGTTCATGCTCGCGGACGGCGGGATCATCAACTCGTTCCTGCACACGCTCCACCTGCCGACGCCGGACTGGCTGGAGGACACCTTCTGGCAGCGGTTCGCCGCCATCATGGTCAACACCTGGTGCGGTGTGCCGTTCATGATGGTCTCGCTGCTCGGCGGCCTGCAGTCCATCGACACCTCGCTGTACGAGGCCGCCGAGATGGACGGCGCGAGCGCCTGGCAGCGGTTCCGCTTCGTCACTCTTCCGGGTCTGAGGTCGGTCAGCTCCACCGTCGTACTCCTCGGCATCATCTGGACCTTCAACCAGTTCGCGGTGATCTTCCTGCTGTTCGGCAACACGGCCCCCGACGCGCAGATCCTCGTCACCTGGGCGTACTACCTCGGCTTCGGACAGCAGCCGCGCGACTTCGCACAGTCCGCCGCCTACGGCATGCTGCTGCTGGCCATCCTGATCGTCTTCACCTCGTTCTACCGCCGCTGGCTGAACCGCAACGAGCAGCAGCTCGCGATCTGAGGCAGGAGTTCCCATGAGTACGACCACCGTCGAGACCTCCGCCGAGGTGCGCGAGGCCCGCCCCGCAGCGGCCGGGCGGCGCTTCCGGCGCCGGGGCGAGCAGAGCCTGCCGGGGAAGCTCGCCTCGCACGGCATCCTGATAGTCGCCAGCCTGATCGCGCTCTTCCCGATCGTCTGGCTGATCTTCCTCTCGCTCGGCCCGGACAAGGACGACTACCTCCATCCGGGCGGTATCTGGAAGAAGATGACGTTCACCAACTACTCGTTCGTGCTGCGGCACACCGAGTTCTTCGACTGGCTGAAGAGCTCGCTGATCGTCTCGCTGGGCACGACGGTCATCGGCGTGCTGATCGCGGCCACCACCGGGTACGCGGTCTCCCGGATGCGCTTTCCGGGCTACCGGAAGTTCATGTGGGTGCTTCTGCTCACCCAGATGTTCCCGGTGGCCGTACTCATGGTGCCGATGTACCAGATCCTCTCGGACCTCGAGCTCATCGACAGCTACCTTGGACTGATCCTGGTCTACTGCTCGACCGCGGTGCCGTACTGCGCCTGGCTGCTCAAGGGCTACTTCGACACCATCCCGTTCGAGATCGACGAGGCCGGACGCGTCGACGGGCTGACCCCCTTCGGCACGTTCGCGCGACTGATCCTGCCGCTCGCCAAGCCGGGCCTGGCGGTCGCGGCCTTCTACAGCTTCCTCACGGCCTTCGGCGAGGTCGCGTTCGCGTCGACGTTCATGCTGTCCGACACGAAGTACACGTTCGCGGTCGGTCTGCAGACCTTCGTCAGCGAGCACGACGCGCAGCGCAACCTGATGGCCGCGACGGCGGTGCTGATCGCGATACCGGTGTCCGCGTTCTTCTACCTCGTCCAGAAGAACCTGGTGACCGGCCTCACCGCCGGCGGAACGAAGGGCTGATCCGCCGGTTCAGCAGCGCCCCGTAAGGGGCGCGGGGAACTGCGCGACCAACCACGACGGCGCCGCACCCGAAACCCGAGACGGCCGCGGTGTCCATCCGACCCCGCTGTCACCGCGGCCGTCTCGTCACACCTGACCCCATGACCCTGTTACGTACCAAGGACGCCATGAGCCAGCAGCACACCGCCATCGCCCCGGCACCGCACCCCGCCAAAGCCCAGCGCAGCGACTGGTGGCGGGACGCGGTGATCTACCAGGTCTATCCGCGCAGCTTCGCCGACAGCAACGGTGATGGCATGGGGGATCTGGAAGGCGTACGTTCCCGACTGCCGTACCTGCGTGATCTGGGCGTCGACGCCGTGTGGCTCAGCCCCTTCTACGCCTCCCCGCAGGCCGACGCCGGTTACGACGTCGCCGACTACCGGGCCGTCGATCCGATGTTCGGCAACCTGCTCGACGCGGACGCGCTGATCCGTGACGCGCGGGAGCTGGGTCTGCGGATCATCGTCGACCTGGTGCCCAACCACTCCTCCGACCAGCACGAGTGGTTCAAGCGGGCGCTCAGGGAAGGCCCGGGCTCGCCCCTGCGCGAGCGCTACCACTTCCGTCCGGGCAAGGGCGCGAACGGCGAACTCCCGCCCAACGACTGGGAGTCGATCTTCGGCGGTCCGGCCTGGACGCGGGTGACCGAGCCGGACGGCACCCCCGGCGAGTGGTATCTGCACCTCTTCGCCCCCGAGCAGCCCGACTTCAACTGGGAACACCCGGCCGTCGGCGACGAGTTCCGTTCCATCCTGCGCTTCTGGCTGGACATGGGCGTCGACGGCTTCCGCATCGACGTGGCCCACGGCCTGGTGAAGGCGGCGGGTCTGCCCGACCTCGGCACCCACGACCAGGTGAAGCTGCTGGGCAACGATGTCATGCCGTTCTTCGACCAGGACGGTGTGCACGAGATCTACCGCCAGTGGCGGCTGATCCTCGACGAGTACAGCGGTGAGCGGATCTTCGTCGCCGAGGCGTGGACCCCGACCGTCGAGCGCACCGCCAACTACGTCCGCTCCGACGAGCTCCACCAGGCCTTCAACTTCCAGTACCTGGCGACGGCCTGGGACGCGAGCGAACTGCGCGAGGTCATCGACCGCACCCTCGAGGCGATGCGTCCCGTCGGCGCCCCCGCCACCTGGGTCCTGTCCAACCACGACGTCACCCGGCACGCCACCCGCTTCGCCAACCCGCCCGGCCTCGGCACCCAGATCCGGCTGGCCGGCGACCGCGAACTCGGGCTGCGCAGGGCCCGGGCGGCCACGCTGCTCATGCTCGCGCTGCCCGGATCGGCCTACGTCTACCAGGGCGAGGAGCTCGGCCTGCCGGACGTCGTCGACCTCCCGGACGAGGTGCGCCAGGACCCGGCGTACTTCCGGGGCGCCGGCCAGGACGGCTTCCGGGACGGCTGCCGGGTGCCGATCCCGTGGACCCGCACGGGGTCGTCGTACGGTTTCGGCGGCGGCGGGAGTTGGCTGCCGCAGCCGGCCGGCTGGGGCGAGCTGAGCGTGGAGGCGCAGACGGGGACGCCGGGTTCGACGCTGGAGCTGTACCGCGAGGCCTTCGCCGTCCGCCGTGACCACCCCGACCTCGGCGCCGGTGACTCGGTGGAGTGGCTGCGCGCCCCCGAGGGCGTACTCGCCTTCCGGCGCGGGGAGTTCGTGTGCGTCGCCAACACCGGCGGTGAGTCGGTGACCACTCCGGCGTACGGCCGTGTCCTGCTGGCCAGCGGTGAGGTGACGGAGGCGGACGGCGAGACGAAGGTGCCGGCGGACACGACGGTGTGGTTCACGGCGGAGTGACGGAACACGCGGGGCTGGTCAGAGCCGGGTCGCGGCTCTGACCAGGCCGGCGACGGCTCGGGAGCGGCTGTGCGGCGGCCAGGCGATGACGGTCGTGACCGCCGGGGCGTCCACCACCGGCACGGCGGCCAGGCCGTCCGGCAGCTGGTTCCGGCTCGACTCGGGCGCGATCCAGCAGGTGCGGCCGAGCGCGATCAGCTGGAGCAACTGGGCGTGGTCCCGGGCCTGTGGTCCGGGACCCTCCGGGTAGGTTCCGTCGCGCTCGGGCCAGCGGGGCAGCGGCAGGTCGGGCAGCTCGGTGACCTCGGCCGTCCGTACCTCGGTCCGCGAGGCGAGGGGATGTCCGGCAGGCAGGATCACCACCTGTTCCTCCGTGCGGAGCGCCTCGGTGTCGAAGCCGGACGTGGTGTCGAACGGCAGATGCAGCAGCGCCACATCGGCCCGGCCGTCGCGCAGCATGCCCTCCTGCTCGCCGATCCCGCACAGCAGCAGATCGACCGCGACCGCGTCGGGTTCGGCGGCGTAGGCGTCGAGCAGTTTCGCCAGCAGCTCGCTGGAGGCGCCGGCCTTGGTGGCGAGGACCACGCCGGGGCGGCCGGTCGCCGCGAGGGCGGCGCGTCGGGTGCGGCGCTCGGCGGCCTCCACCGCGTCCAGCGCCGCCCGGGCCTCCCTGAGCAGCACCGCACCGGCCTCGGTCAGGGTGACCGCACGGCTGGTCCGCTCCAAAAGCGTGGCGCCGAGGCGCCGTTCCAGCAGGCTGATCGCCCGTGACAGCGGAGGCTGGGCCATCCCGAGCCGCGCGGCGGCCCTGCCGAAGTGCAGCTCCTCCGCGACGGCGACGAAGTACCGCAGCTCACGCGTCTCCACACCGCCAGCGTACTCGGCCGCACCTGGATCGATACCCGGGCGGTATCGCCGCCCACCCGATCGGTGTTGGCCCGCGCCCACGGGGCTCGACCAGGATCGACGGTATGAGCGAACAGACGATCGCGCTGGTGACCGGCGCGAACAAGGGCATCGGATACGAGATCGCGGCGGGCCTGGGCGCCCTGGGCTGGCAGCTCGGGGTCGGCGCCCGGGACGAGGAGCGGCGCGAGAGCGCCGTGGCGAAGCTACGGGCGGCAGGTGTGGACGCGTTCGGGGTACCGCTCGACGTGACCGACGACGGAAGCGTGGCCGAGGCGGCGAAGCTGGTCGAGGACCGCGCCGGACGCCTGGACGTGCTGGTCAACAACGCGGGCATCACCGGCGGCATGGAGCAGCTGCCCACCACGGTCGACGTGGCGACGGTACGGGCGGCGGTGGAGACCAACGTGCTCGGCGTCATCCGCGTCACCAACGCGATGCTGCCGCTGCTGCGGCGCTCGCCGTCGCCGCGGATCGTCAACATGTCCAGCAGCGTCGGCTCCCTCACCCGGCAGACCACGCCCGGTATCGACCTGGGTCCGATCGCCGTCGCCTACGCGCCCTCGAAGACCTTCCTCAACGCGGTGACCGTGCAGTACGCCAAGGAGCTGGGCGACACGGACATCCTGATCAACGCGGCCTGTCCCGGCTACTGCGCGACCGACCTCAACGGCTTCCACGGCGTCCGCACGCCGCAGCAGGGAGCCGCGATCGCGATCCGGCTCGCCACCCTGCCCGACGGCGGCCCGAGTGGCGGCTTCTTCGAGGACGCGGGGGAGGTGCCCTGGTGATGTCGGAGGGGGTGCGACCACTGATGGCGCGGTCGCACCCCTTGCGAGCTACTTCCAGGTGTCGCTCGTGGAGTACCCCGACGAACTGCCCGTCGTGAACGAGCGGTTGGTGCCGGACTCCCAGGTCACGTTCCCGGAGCCGTCCTTCTTGACGTACTTGTACGTGAAGGCCGTGCTCTTGGGGACGATCACCAGCTTGCTCCACGTCGGGTAGGACTCCGAGGACAGCGGGATCGCGTCACTCGTGTTCCAGGAGCCGAGGGAGGCGATGGAGCCGACGACGTAGACGTTGGTGCCCCAGTCGGTCGTCGCCGTCTCGTGGAAGGTGACGTCGGTGGCGTCCGTGTCCGCCACGTTCCAGGAGTTGTTCAGGGAGACCGCCGATGACGTGGTCGTGGCGGACCTGTTGGCGTTCGACTCCCAGGTGACGTTCCCCGAGCCGTCCTTCTTCAGGTACTTGAAGGTGAAGGACGTGTTGATCGGCACGCTCACCTCGCCCGACCAGACCGGGTAGCCGGAGGAGGACAGCGGGATCGCCTTCGAGGTGTCCCAGCCGCCGAGCGCCGGGATGGAGCCGACGACGTACACGCTCGTGCCGGACGTCGTGGGCGCGTACTCGTTGAAGGTGGCCTCGACCGTGGAGCCGGAGGAGCCGCCGCCGGTGTCCTCGCAGCCGACCGTGCAGGTGTAGGAGGCGTTGTAGAAGGCGACCGCGCTCTTGGCGGGGACGGTGATCGAGGCGTTGCCGCCCGACACCGTCACCTTGCTCGCGCCGCCGTCGATCACGTTGGCGTACGTGCCGTCCGCCATTCCGGTGGTGAAGGTGTAAGTGGCCGATGAGGAGCCGTTGTTGAGGGCGAAGAAGCCCGC
This sequence comes from Streptomyces griseorubiginosus, assembly GCF_017614965.1. Taxonomy (GTDB): domain Bacteria; phylum Actinomycetota; class Actinomycetes; order Streptomycetales; family Streptomycetaceae; genus Streptomyces; species Streptomyces griseorubiginosus_B. Next base: position 11,352 of record NZ_WVUG01000260.1, read on the forward strand.
GCCTGAGCGGCCGAAGCCGATGACGGTGGAGGACTTGGTCTGCCAGTTGGAGACGGCCGCCTTGTCGGCCGCGTTGTGCCAGGCCACCATGCCGACCACCGCGGTGTCCCGGTCCAGGCAGTACCAGGAGCCGCTCGCGCAGTCCGTGTTCGTCACGAAGCCCGAGGAGTTCGGCGGGGCCTGGTCGCTCTGCGTCCACTCCCAGCTGGCGTACACGGTCGGCGTCGACCACTTGTAGGCCAGCTGGAAGAGGTTGGCGAGCTTGTAGGTGTCCCCGTCCTTGTAGGACAGGTGCAGGCCGTTGCGCTCGGTGTCGTGGTTGGTCACGAAGGACACCGAGTTCGCGGCCGGCAGGATGCCGCTGCTCTCGATCGACGCCAGGTCGCTGACGTTGCCCTGGAAGGCCGACTTCAGCTTGCTCGCGTAGGTGAAGTCGAGGACGTCCCCGGAGGCGTAGTAGTCCGCCGGCTGCGGGGTCGAGCCCGGGTAGACCTCCTGGAAGACGTACGGCGCCGTCCCGGACGTCGTGTTCGTCAGCTTCGACTCGATCGCCGCCAGGTCCGCCTCCGGGATGTGCTTGGCCGCGTCCACGCGGAAGCCGTCGACGCCCAGGGCGAGCTGGGAGTTGAGGTAGTCGGCGATGCCGGTGCGGACGTGGTCGGAGCCGGTCCGCAGGTCGGGCAGGCCGAGCAGTTCGCAGTTCTGGACCTGGGTGAGGTTCGCGTAGTCCTGGATGGTCAGGTCGGAGGTGGGGCAGTCCGAGGAGTCGTGGTAGTCGGCGCGGTCCCACTCCCGGGTGTCGTACTTGCTGCTGATCGTCGTGCCGTTGTAGCCGGTGCCGGTCTGGGCGGCGGTGTGGTTGATCACCGCGTCCGTGTAGACCTTGACGCCGGCCTTGTGGCAGGTGCTCACCATCGACGCGAACTTCGCCGCCGTCCCGAAGCGGCTGTTCAGGTCGTAGGAGTAGGGCTGGTAGACGTCCCACCAGTAGTAGCTGGACTGCTTGAGGGACTCCGCGGGGGGCGCGACCTGCACCGCGCCGTAGCCCGCGGGGCCCAGCACCTGGGTGCACTCGGAGGCGACGGAGTCCCAGTTCCATTCCCAGAGGTTGGCGATGACGTCGCCCTTGGCGGTGGTGTCCGCGTGCGCGTCGGCGGCGGGCAGCGCGACGGCGCCCGCGAGGGCCAGCGTGCCGGCGGCCACGGCGGTCGCCGTGCGCCGGAAGACACCTGGGGGGTGGTGTCTGTTCATGTGCGGCTCCGATGAGGGGTGTTTGGGTTTCAACCAGTGGTGAGAGTGGGGCAGTTGAGAAGGGCACGTCAAGATTGGCGTTGAAACTTCTTGCTATGAGTTTCAAGACTCTTGCTGTAAACCTTTCGGCAGCGATACGGTCGCGCGGGGTCGGACCCAACAGAGCCGTCATCGCAAGGAGTTACCGCCTGTGATACCGAGAGCGAGACGGGTCGCGGCCGTCACCGTCGTGGCCGTTGCCGCCGCCCTGATCCAGCCACTGGCCGCCCGGGCGGCCACCCCGCCCCC
>NZ_WVUG01000261.1 GCF_017614965.1 Streptomyces griseorubiginosus
CCCAGAAGCCCCGCCCACTTCCGCTGCCCCCGCTCGAACCCGCGGCGGTCCACCACGGTGCAGCGAATCCACTTGACCAGCACCGCGCCATGGTAAGGCCACGGAGCGTGGCGCCGGTCACGCTCCGGCGGACAGCTCCCGCGCGTATGTGCGCGCACACGTGGCAGGATGGACAACTGGCCTTGTCCGCCCGGGGATTCGGGCCGCAAGGAGGACACGGGGAGACGGGGAAGGGGAGCTGTGGTGAACGGCCTCAACAAGGGGATCCGCAAGGCCGAGATCGCCCTCAAGTGGGATCCGAGTCCGGCGGGTCAGCCGCCCACCGATCTGGACATCGTCGCCGCCACCTACCCGGTGGGCGACGCGTACGGCGATCCGGCCTATGTGGTGCACTTCGACAGCCGCTCTCCCGACGGCACCATCTACCTCAACCGGGACAGCAAGGACGGCAAGGGTTTCGGCTGGGACGAGGTCATGACGCTGGAGCTGGACCGGCTCAGCGACCGGTACGCGCGCGTGGTCGTCGGCGTCGTGATCCAGCAGCGCGCGGCGCACCGGACCTTCGTCAGCGTGGTCAACCCGGGGTGGCGCATACGGGAGGGCTACACCGTGCTCGCCGAGGACGACTTCGGAGACGTCCTCGGGGCCACGGCGGCCACCGTCGGGGAGTTCGTGCGGGACGAGTCGGGCTCCTGGAACTTCCGTCCGGGCGTCCACGGCCACGAGGACGACCCCGCGACGTTCACCCGGACCATGGGCCGGATCGACCAGCCCTGACCTCCGGTCAGCCGGCGGTCCACCCCGGGACCGTCGGCAGCACCTTCTCGGCGACGCGGAACAACGCCGCGTCGTCGGGTGTCGCGAAGTCCTGACGCCAGATGGACACCTCGAAGGATCCGCCGCCGTCCTTGGCGTCCTTGGCGACGATCAGCGTGCGGGCGACGCCTCCGGGGCCCGTGTGGACCTTGCCGCCGCCCAGGTTGAAGCGCAGAGCGGTGGTGTGGTCCGAGTAGAGGACCGCGGGGTGGCCGAGGAAGCTCCTCCTCTGGACCGTGCCGCCGAGGAAGGCGGCCAGTTCGGACACCGGGAAGTCGTCGTCGGACGCGGAGAGCTCCAGGGAGTAGGTCTTCAGGTCGACGTCCGCCTCCGGGGAATCCGTCTTGGTTCCGTCGGCGGAGGTGAACGTGCTCACGTTGCCGCTGGCACTGATCGCCTGCTCGTCCGGCGTGCCGAGGAGCGTCGGCAGGTCGGAACGGTTGAGCGCCGTGCACAGCCCTGCCGCAACGACGTGCGTGGTCGATTTGGCGTCATGCGTGGTGTCGCAGACGGCGGGCTTGGTGTCACCCGCCGCGTCCCGGCCTCCCCCGAGGACCCACAGGGCGCCCGCGAGGCCGACGACCACCACGATCGCCGCGATGACCTGAGCCCCCGTGTCCACGCTCTTCTCGGGCTTGCCGCCGCCTGTTGCGGGACCGCTGCCCATGTCCTGCTTGGTGTCGGCGAATTCGTCGACCATGTCCCCCACGTCCCCCACCCCGATGTTCGCGCCGGTCGTGCGCCGGGGGAGCGTAACCTGTGATCCTTCTGTGGGGAAAGTGGAATTCTCAAGCACACGAAGACGGCGTCCTGACAGGGGCGGCCCCGCCCCGAAGAGCGCGAAGGGCGGTGGCCCGGACTCCCGGTGCCACCGCCCTGACCGGCTAGGTCACATCAGCTGCAGCCGCTGGTCGACCCGCAGCCCTCGCAGATGTAGCAGGAACCGGCCCGCTGCATCTTCGTGCCGCAGGAGAAGCACAGCGGGGCGTCGGCCTGGATGCCCAGCTGCATCTCGACCAGCTCGGCACTGGTGTGGGCCTGCTTCGGAGCGGGCTTGGCCGCCTGGACCTCGGCACGCGGCGTGGCGACGGCCTTCAGCTCCTGGGCGCGCGGCGCCGACTGGGCGAGACCCTCGACGTCGACCTCGTCCTCGGACGGCTCGTAGGACCCGGTCTCCAGGTGACGCTGGCGCTCCTCGGCGGAGTGGATGCCGAGCGCGGAGCGCGTCTCGAAGGGCAGGAAGTCCAGCGCCAGGCGGCGGAAGATGTAGTCGACGATCGACTGGGCCATCCGCACGTCCGGGTCGTCCGTCATACCGGCCGGCTCGAAGCGCATGTTGGTGAACTTCGAGACGTACGTCTCCAGGGGCACGCCGTACTGGAGGCCGACGGAGACCGCGATGGAGAAGGCGTCCATCATGCCCGCGAGAGTCGAACCCTGCTTGGACATCTTCAGGAAGACCTCGCCGAGACCGTCGTCCGGGTAGGAGTTGGCGGTCATGTAGCCCTCGGCGCCGCCGACCGTGAAGGACGTCGTGATGCCGGGGCGGCCCTTCGGGAGGCGCTTGCGGACCGGGCGGTACTCGATGACCTTCTCGACCGTCTCGCGGATGGTCGCCTCGGCCTTCTCCGTGACCTCGGCCTTCTCCTTCTCCTTGGTCTTCGCGGAGAGGGGCTGGCCGACCTTGCAGTTGTCGCGGTAGATGGCGAGCGCCTTGACGCCCAGCTTCCAGGCCTCGAAGTAGATCTCCTCGACCTCCTCGACGGTCGCCGACTCCGGCATGTTGACCGTCTTGGAGATGGCGCCGGAGATCCACGGCTGGATCGCGGCCATCATGCGCACGTGGCCCATCGGGGAGATGGCCCGCTCGCCCATGGCGCAGTCGAACACCTCGTAGTGCTCGTGCTTGAGCCCGGGAGCGTCGATCACATTGCCGTGCTCGGCGATGTGGGCGACGATCGCCTCGATCTGCTCCTCCTGGTAGCCCAGGCGGCGCAGGGCCTGCGGGACCGTGCCGTTGACGATCTGCATGGAGCCGCCGCCGACGAGCTTCTTGAACTTGACCAGGGCCAGGTCGGGCTCGACGCCGGTGGTGTCGCAGGACATCGCCAGACCGATGGTGCCGGTCGGGGCGAGGACGGACGCCTGGGAGTTACGGAAACCGTTCTTCTCACCGAGACGCAGCACGTCCTGCCAGGCCTCCGTGGCGGCGGCCCACACCGGTGTGTCCAGGTCGTCCATGCGCACGGCCGTGGCGTTGGCGTCGGCGTGCTGCTTCATGACGCGGTTGTGGGCACTGGCGTTGCGCGCGTAGCCGTCGTAGGGGCCCACCACGGCGGCGAGTTCGGCGGAGCGCTTGTACGACGTGCCGGTCATCAGGGAGGTGATGGCGCCGGCCAGGGCGCGGCCGCCGTCGGAGTCGTAGGCGTGGCCGGTGGCCATCAGCAGGGCGCCGAGGTTGGCGTATCCGATGCCGAGCTGGCGGAACGCGCGCGTGTTGTCGCCGATCTTCTGGGTGGGGAAGTCGGCGAAGCAGATGGAGATGTCCATCGCGGTGATGACGAGCTCGACGACCTTGGAGAAGCGCTCGACGTCGAAGGACTGGTGGCCCTTGCCGTCGTCCTTGAGGAACTTCATCAGGTTCAGCGAGGCGAGGTTGCAGGACGTGTTGTCCAGGTGCATGTACTCGCTGCACGGGTTCGAGCCGTTGATACGGCCGGACTCCGGGCACGTGTGCCAGTGGTTGATGACGTTGTCGTACTGGATGCCCGGGTCGGCGCAGGCCCAGGCGGCCTCGGCCATCTTGCGGAACAGGGCCTTGGCGTCGACCTCTTCGATGACCTCGCCGGTCATCCGCGCGCGGAGGCCGAACTTGCCGCCCTGCTCGACCGCCTTCATGAACTCGTCGTTGACACGGACCGAGTTGTTGGCGTTCTGGTACTGGACGGAGGTGATGTCCTCGCCGCCGAGGTCCATGTCGAAGCCCGCGTCACGCAGGGCGCGGATCTTCTCCTCCTCCTTGACCTTGGTCTCGATGAAGTCCTCGACGTCCGGGTGGTCGACGTCGAGGATGACCATCTTCGCGGCCCGGCGAGTGGCGCCACCGGACTTGATGGTGCCGGCGGAGGCGTCGGCGCCGCGCATGAAGGAGACCGGGCCGGAGGCGTTGCCACCGGAGGACAGCAGCTCCTTGGAGGAGCGGATGCGGGAGAGGTTCAGGCCGGCGCCGGAGCCGCCCTTGAAGATCATGCCCTCTTCCTTGTACCAGTCGAGGATCGACTCCATGGAGTCGTCGACGGACAGGATGAAGCAGGCGGACACCTGCTGGGGCTGCGGGGTGCCGACGTTGAACCAGACGGGGCTGTTGAAGCTGAAGACCTGGTGCAGGAGGGCGTACGCCAGCTCGTGCTCGAAGATCTCCGCGTCGGCGGGCGAGGCGAAGTACTTGTAGTCCTCGCCGGCCTTCCGGTACGTCTTCACGATGCGGTCGATCAGCTGCTTGAGGCTGGTCTCGCGCTGCGGGGTGCCCACGGCACCGCGGAAGTACTTGCTGGTGACGATGTTGACCGCGTTCACCGACCAGAAGTCGGGGAACTCGACGCCGCGCTGCTCGAAGTTGACCGAGCCGTCGCGCCAGTTGGTCATGACGACGTCACGGCGCTCCCAGGCCACCTCGTCGTACGGGTGCACGCCGGGGGTGGTGTGGATGCGCTCGATACGCAGTCCCTTGGTCGCCTTGGTGCCCTTGGCGCGGGAACTCCGTGCCGGACCGCTCGCCGTCTCTGTCATGCCGCCTCCCTGTACGGGCTAAAACGCCCTGAAGTGCCCCGTTGTTCCCGTGGCACGGTGTTCTGTCTGGTGTTGCGGGCACCCACTCGCTACGCCCGCAACAGGTCTCGATCGCCGCCGTCCGGCCGGACACAGGTGCCTTGCGCCCCGCGTTCCGGCCCGCCGATCAGTCGGCGGCGTGCGCGGGCTCGGGGACCTGGGCGGTCCCTCCGGGCCCGATGTCGTCTTCCCGGCTCCCCGCGCCGGCGTCCTCGCGGTCGTCGTCGTCCGCGCCGGCGGGTCGCGTCTCCTCCCTGAGTTCCGCGATCGCGGCCTCGAAGTCGTCGAGCGAGTCGAACGCCCGGTAGACGGAGGCGAATCGCAGATACGCGACAAGGTCGAGTTCCTGCAACGGGCCGAGTATGGCCAGCCCCACGTCGTGGGTGGTCAGCTCGGCGCTTCCGGTGGCCCGCACCGCCTCCTCGACCCGCTGGCCGAGCTGGGCGAGGGCGTCCTCGGTGACAGGCCGTCCCTGGCATGCCTTGCGCACACCGTTGATGACCTTGGTACGGCTGAAGGGCTCGGTGACTCCGGACCGCTTGATCACCATCAGCGAGCACGTCTCCACCGTCGTGAAACGACGGGAGCAGTCAGGACACTGACGGCGCCTGCGGATCGACGTGCCGTCGTCGGTCGTACGACTGTCGACGACGCGGCTGTCGGGGTGCCTGCAGAAGGGGCAGTGCATGATCTCCAACCCTCCTCACAGCAGACTCAATAGCCTCGCTGAGCCCCACGGGCCCCTCGAAGCAGCCCCAAGCATAGGCGATGACCATGGGTCCGGAGACCCGGGGGACCACAACTTCTGGGCTGCTGTTGCAATCCAACCACTAGATGTGGGGATTGGCTCATACATCCACGCCGTACGCGCGTGTCGCGTGCGCATTGGCATGTGCCATACGCCCGCTCCGCCGCACGGAATGCACACGCGCACAGGCGTACCGTTACGGCACCTGGGGAGATACCGTGGGCGCCACAAGGAGAGGGCGTGCGACTCCCGCAGAAATGGGGGCCGGTTCCCGGTTGCGGGGACGCCGGATGGCAGACTGGGCACCAACCCACGAGGCCATCACCCCGGCGGTGAAGAGTACAACAATGAGCCCTTTTGTCCGCCAGGTGCCGCGTTAGCCATACACCCAGACACATGATCAAGTAAGGCGATCCGCGTTTTTTCACTCGAACGTGTGTTTGGCGCAACCTTTCGAAAGCAACTACCGTTGTCCAGCAGGGAGACCATCGAGAGGGGCCGACGTGACCACCACCGCAGACAGTGCCACCATCACTGCCCAGGACCGCTCCCAGGGCCGACTCGAGCCGGTGCATGCGATGAACGAAGCCGTGAATCCCGAGGGGCACAAGCGCTCCCTGCCGGGCCGACCTCCAGGCATCCGGGCGGACAGTTCCGGACTCACCGACCGGCAGCGCCGGGTGATCGAGGTCATCAGGGATTCCGTCCAGCGGCGCGGCTACCCGCCGTCGATGCGGGAGATCGGCCAGGCGGTCGGCCTCTCCAGCACCTCGTCCGTCGCACACCAGCTGATGGCTCTGGAGCGCAAGGGCTTCCTGCGCCGCGACCCGCACCGCCCGCGCGCGTACGAGGTGCGCGGCTCCGACCAGGCCGCCACCGTGCAGCCCACCGACACCGCCGGCAAGCCCGCCGCGTCGTACGTCCCGCTGGTCGGCCGGATCGCCGCCGGTGGCCCGATCCTCGCCGAGGAGTCGGTCGAGGACGTCTTCCCTCTCCCTCGCCAGCTGGTCGGTGACGGCGAGCTGTTCGTCCTGAAGGTCGTCGGCGACTCGATGATCGAGGCCGCGATCTGCGACGGCGACTGGGTCACGGTCCGCCGTCAGCCCGTCGCGGAGAACGGCGACATCGTCGCCGCGATGCTCGACGGCGAGGCCACCGTGAAGCGCTTCAAGCGCGAGGACGGCCACGTCTGGCTCCTCCCGCACAACTCCGCGTACGAGCCGATCCCCGGCGACGACGCGACCATCCTCGGCAAGGTGGTGGCGGTGCTGCGGCGCGTATGACGGCCGCGGCAGGCGGCTCTGTGGCGGCCGCCCCCTGACCGGGCCCCGGGACCCCTGCGCCGGTTCCGGGGCCCTGTGTTGTGCCCGGCCCCCGGGTGGCCGGAGATCGGGGACGGGTGGGTAGCCTGACGCGGCGCCGCGTCAGGCTACCCACCCGTCATTCCGCCTCCGCCTCCGCCTCCGCCTTCTTGGCGGCCGCGTCGATCGCCGACAGGGACTTCCGGACCTGGTTACGGTCCGTCGTGTACCAGAAGTCGGGCAGTGACGCCTTCAGATAGCTGCCGTACCGGGCCGTGGCCAGACGCTGGTCGAGTACGGCCACCACACCCCGGTCCCCCGACGCGCGTACGAGGCGGCCGGCGCCCTGAGCCATGAGCAGCGCGGCATGGGTGGCGGCGACGGCCATGAAACCGTTGCCCCCGGCTTCCTCCACCGCCTTCTGGCGGGCGCTCATCAACGGGTCGTCCGGGCGCGGGAACGGGATCTTGTCCATGACGACCAGCTGGCAGCTGGGGCCCGGTACGTCGACCCCCTGCCAGAGCGACAGCGTGCCGAACAGACAGGTCTGCGGGTCGGCCGCGAAGTTCTTGATCAGCTCACCCAGGGTCTCCTCGCCCTGCAGCAGGATCGGGAACTCCGGGATGCGGGAGCGGAGTTCCTCGGCGGCGAGCTGGGCGGCCCGCATGGACGAGAAGAGGCCGAGCGTACGGCCGCCCGCCGCCTGGATCAGCTCGGTCAGTTCGTCCAGCATGTCCGCCCGGTCGCCGTCACGCGCGGGGCGCGCCAGGTGCTTGGCGACGTACAGGATGCCCTGCCTGGGGTAGTCGAACGGGGAACCGACATCCACGCCCTTCCACTTGGGCAGGTCGTCGCCCTCCGTGCCCTCGGGGGCGAGTCCGAGCGAGGCGCCGACGCCGTTGAAGTCGCCGCCCAGCTTCAGCGTCGCCGACGTCAGGACGACGGACCGGTCGGCGAACAGCTTCTCCCGCAGCAAGCCCGACACCGACATGGGGGCGACGCGCAGGGAGGCGCCGAACCGGTCATGGCGCTCGTACCAGACGACGTCCCACTCACTGCCGTTGGTGACGCGCTCCGCAACGTCGTGCACCGCCTCGACGGACGCCAGCGCCTGCTTGCGGACCGCGTCCTCGTCCTGCACGGACTTGTCACGGGTCGCACCGATCGCGGAGATGACCGTGCGGCAGGCGTCCCGCAGCGCCATGAGCGCGTAGCCGAGGTCCTCGGGGATCTCCTCCAGGCGGCCGGGCAGGGCCAGCTCCATGAGCCGCTCGAAGCCCTCGGCGGCGGTCTGGAGCTGGTCGGCGGCCTTCTCGTTGGCCAGCTTGGCGGCGCGGCGCACCGCACGGTTGACCTGGCCGGGTGTGAGCTCGCCGGTGGCGACGCCGGTGACGCGGGAGACCAGCTCGTGCGCCTCGTCGACGATCAGCACCTCGTGCTGCGGCAGGACCGGCGCGCCCTCGATGGCGTCGATGGCGAGCAGCGCGTGGTTGGTGATGACCACGTCGGAGAGCTTGGCGCGCTCGCGTGCCATCTCGGCGAAGCACTCGGCGCCGTACGCGCACTTCGACGCGCCCAGGCACTCCCGGGACGAGACCGACACCTGGGACCAGGCGCGGTCGGAGACGCCGGGGGTGAGGTCGTCACGGTCGCCGGACTCGGTCTCGTCGGCCCAGTCACGCATCCGCAGCAGGTCCTGGCCCAGCTTGCTGGTGGGTGCGGCCGCCTCGAACTGGTCGAACAGGCCCTCTTCCTCGTCCTGCGGAACGCCCTCGTGGAGGCGGTGCAGGCACAGGTAGTTCGATCTGCCCTTCAGCATCGCGAACTCCGGACGGCGGCGCAGCAGGGGGTGCAGGGCCTCGACCGTGCGCGGCAGGTCCCGCTCGACGAGCTGACGCTGCAGGGCGAGGGTCGCCGTCGCCACGACGACTCTCTCCCCGTGCGCGAGCGCGGGCACGAGATAGCCCAGCGACTTTCCGGTACCGGTGCCGGCCTGCACCAGCAGATGGGAGCCGTCGTCGATCGCCTCCGCGACGGCTTCGGCCATGGTCACCTGGCCGGGGCGCTCCGTACCGCCGACGGCAGTGACGGCAGCATGCAGGAGTTCGGGGAGTGAGGGCTTCGTCATAGCGCGACCACCCTACGGCGCCGCACTGACAAAGGGGCGATCAAGGCGGGGACGAGGGGCGGCATCAGGGCCGGGTGCGCCGTGGCGTGGTTCGGATACGACTGCTTTGGACCGTCGAGGACTGTCGATGACCGTCGGTGGACGGAGTGAGTGCCGTTCTGGACGGGCGAGCGCCGCTGCCGCTCGGTTTCGACATCGGTTCGGTGAATTTCGGCGTCGAAGCGAACCGCGCTGCGAAGTGGGAACCGCATCGGCTCGAGCGGTGTACCAAAAGTGACGAGGGCGTGGCACGGCGTCACAGCAGATCGCGCAGCAACCGGTCTCGGACCATGAGAGCGGCCCGTTTGGCGGGCAGCTCGACCTCGGCGGAGAACCGGAAACCGGCGGTCAGGAAGGCGGCGATGGAGGGGGTGTTGCGAAGGTCGGGTTCCGCGACGACGCGCGCGCAGACGGGGCGCTTGTCGAGAGCGAGGTCGGCGACTGCTCTGAGCAGGATGCCGCCGAGACCTCGCCCACGGTCGGCGACAGCACCGATGAGGAGGTGGATTCCGGTGTCATGAGGTCGGGCGGGATAGTGGCGGGCCAGCGGGTCGAGGTCCGCCCGGTAGATCTCCCAGTAACTCATCGGGGTGCCCTCCAGCACACCGAGGCACGGGACGCTGCGTCCGTCGCCGGTGCACTGGGCGCGCAGGTGGTTCTCCGTCACTGACGGAGGTCCGGCCAGCTTCCAGAACTCGGCGACCGCAGGGTCGTTCATCCAGCGGCTGACCAGCGGAAGGTCCCGTTCGATGTGCACGGGGACGAGGTGGAACGCGCCCGCCGGTGTGGTCACAGACCCCCAGTCTCCGACGTCGTCGAGGAGGTCGCCGTCGATGGAGCGTGCGCGAGTGGGCGCGGTCTTGATCTCACGCCGCTCCGGTGCCTCGTCGGCGTGGGCCCCCTCCTCCTCGGAGAAGAGCGCGATCAGTTCGTCGGGCAGGCGCAGTTCCAGCGTGTCCTCGCTGTCGCTGTCCGTGCTCACGGTGCCGCCCCCGGCCGGAAGGGGACTGGTCTCGGCGTCTGTGTCGGTACGGGGAGCAGGGGCTGGCGCTGCCTGTGCGTTGGCGTCGGTGGAAGACACGGCGACGCTCCTCTCAGAAGTGCGGGTGGGGCATGTTCCTCAGCGATGAAGGGAGTTGGTGCTCGGGAAAGCCGTGTGCGACCAGTTGTTCTCACAGACGGAGGGGATTGGCGATGGTGACGTAGACGGACTGGGTGTCGACCGGGCCGACGAGTTCGTCGAGGCCGTGGAGTCGGGTCAGCAGGTTGGCCTTGCACCGCAGGACGGGCGAGTCGAGCAGGTGGGCCGGGAGCGAGGTGCGCAGAGCAGCGGGACCGGAGGCGACGTCGTCGAGGAAGCGGCGGAGCGCGGCGAGCAGCAGCTCTTCGTCCGCCAGGCGCTGGGAGCCGAACGCCCCGATGAGGCCGAGGACGTTGTTGATCGCGAGGTAGTACGCGAAACGCTCGTCGGTGACCTCGTCGGAAACGAAGGTGTCGCTGCGCTCGCCGATGCCGGGCAGCCGGGCGTTGAGTTCAGTGCGGCGGGACTCACGGAAGTAGTAGCCCTGGTTGTCGCGGTAACGGCCGCCTGCGGGCCAGCCGTCGGCATCCAGCAGAAGCAGCGTGTTCTGCTGGTGGGCCTCCAGGGCGATGCCTGTCTCCGCGTCCAGCCACAGCACGGGACGGACGACCTGCTCGAGGTAGCGCAGGAACCACTCGGCGGCCACGGCTCCGCGCGGACGTCCCGTCCGAAGGGCGAGGCGGGTGACGACGGTTGCCAAGCGTGACCGCATCGACTGCGGGTGGGCCTCCGGGCGGCGGGCCGGGCTCGCCGGAGGGGCGGACGGGGCCAGTGGCCGGGGTGCGACGAGTCCGGCCACGCAGGAGACGTCGTCGGAGGCGTGGAACGGGTTGTGCCGGATCATCACGTCGAGGCCGCGCACCGGTTCGCCGTCCGGGGTGTCGACGGCGAGCCAGGCCGGGTCACGGACGATGTCGAATCCCGGGTGCGCGGCCCGCCACTGCTGGGACAGGCCGCTGCGCAGCAGGCGGTGGACCTCGACGCCCCGGTGCAGTTCCTTGCGGAGGTTCTCGCGACGGGAGTTGGTGATACGCAGGCCCAGCGACAGTTTGAGCATCGCGGGGGCGCCGGTGCGGTGGACGGTGCGTACGGAGGAGGTGGGGTGCCACGGAGAGCCTTGGGGGCCGAGGTCGCGGAGCAGTCCGGCGTCGAACAGGGCCGAGACCTCGGGGCGGCGGCGGACCTCGCGCAGTTGCCAGGGGTGGAGGGGAAGGGCCGCATGACCGTCCGGCAGGGCCAGTTCGGCCTCGGCGAGTCGACTGGTGAGCTGCCGGGCGGGGACGGGGCGGCCGCGCTCGGTCCAGGCGGAGTCGGTGGCGAGCAGGGAGGGAGCGACGGCCAGCCAGTGCAGGGGAAAGGAGCCACGCAACTCGGGTGAGTACAGGCGCGCTTCGTACTCGGAGAGACCTTCGCGGCTCTTCGGGGTGGGGTGCAGTGGATGGCCGAGAACGAGTGCCTGCTCGGCGGAGAGGAAGAGGTCGGAGCCGCCGGAAGGGTGCTCCCGGCGTTCACGGATGAAAGTGGCGGTACGACGGGAGGAGTCGGCTACGCGGGTGACCAGGTCGGAAGCCGTCGCGGAGAAGGGAGGGAGAGCGGGCCGCGCGTTCGGGGTGCTGCATGTGGCGGTCTCGCGGGCGAGCAGGGCGGCGATGGTGACGGCATCGACAGGTGGGGACTGATCGGAGGAGCCGGCGAGGCTCGGAAGGCCGAAGCGGTGCCATCCCGAGGGGGACCAGTAGCGGACCGGGACGAGCAGGGCCGTACCGCTGGCGGACAGGGGGATGCGGAGCGTGCCGCTGTCAGGGGCCGGAAGATCGGTCTCGCGGACCCAGCAGCGGAGCAGGTTCTCGATGGTCGCGGCGTCGGCTGCGGTGTGTGGATCGGGGTGCTCAAGGAGGTCGGCCACGCAGTGGTACGGATCTTCGGCGGGCTCGGGCGGGTTGGCTGTGCCCGTCGCCCACGACGGGATCCTTCGCTGCGCGGGGACCCTGCGCTGCTCCTCCAGGTCCGTTCCACTCCGCCGCGGTGTTGTTCCCATCGGTGTGGGCTGGTTCGGGTCGGCACACGGTTCGTCGGTGGCGCCGTGGGGGGCCGTGGCAGGTCCGGGGGTCTCCGGAGCGGGGGTGGTGTTCAAGGTGGTCCTCATGGGTGGCTCTGACTCGCGGGGAGGCGAATCGGGTACTGCGTCACGGAGTTCAGGTCGGCCTGGGTGTGACCAGGGGCGCGCGAGCGTCAGTCGCCGCGCCAGCCTGCCCTTTGGGCTCGCTCGTCCTGCCGGATGCGCGGAGGGGCCCCGTTCGGTCGGCGTGGCGCGGGCGGTCGCCCGGCCTGGGCTCGGGCTGACGCAGCCACGGCGTCGGCCAGGCGATCGAGCACCGCGGCCGCCTGCTCGTCACTGATCGTCAGCGGTGGGAGCAGACGGACGACACTGGCGTGGCGCCCGCCGAGTTCGACGATGAGACCGCGCCGCAGACACTCCCGCTGAACGGCGGCCGCGAGGTCGGGAGCGGCGGGACGGGGGCCTTCGGACCATGGAGCCGGCTTGGCGGTCGCACCCGGTCCACGGGGCGCACAGGCAGGGGGCCCACCGAACTCACCGGGCCCACCGGGTCCACGGGCCCCACCGGGCTCATAGGGCCCATAGGGCTCATAGGGCTCATAGGCGAGACCATCGCGAAGGTCGGCGTCAGCGTCGCCGCCCCCGTCGGCTTCCGTGTCCACGAACTCGATCCCGATCATCAGCCCCCGCCCCCGCAC
>NZ_WVUG01000262.1 GCF_017614965.1 Streptomyces griseorubiginosus
GGCCGGGCCCCCTCCCGGATCTGCCCTTCGCCGACGAACTCGCCCGCACCGGCCTCGGCACCCCCGGCGCCGTCCTCGCCGCCGTCACCGCCGTCCTCCTCGTCACCGCCGGCGGGCTGCTGCTGGCCCGCAGGCCCGGAAGGCGCCGCTGAGACGGCCGTTCCCCAAGATCCGGCCAGTGTCTAGGCTGGGGGCCCAGGCAGCACCGCGCACGGGCGTACGGCAGGAGATCGCGCACATGGCAGAACGCAGGCCCATCGAGTCGTGGCTCACCGACATGGACGGCGTGCTCATCCACGAGGGCGTACCGATCCCCGGTGCCGACGCCTTCCTGAAGAAGCTGCGCGAGTCCGGACGGCCCTTCCTGGTGCTGACCAACAACTCCATCTACACCCCGCGCGACCTGCACGCCCGCCTGCGGCGCATGGGCCTGGACGTGCCGGTCGAGTCCATCTGGACCTCGGCCCTGGCCACCGCCCAGTTCCTGGACGACCAGCGGCCGGGCGGCTCGGCGTACGTCATCGGCGAGGCGGGCCTGACCACCGCCCTGCACGACATCGGGTACGTCCTGACCGACCACGAGCCCGACTACGTGGTCCTCGGTGAGACCCGCACGTACTCCTTCGAGGCCATGACCAAGGCCGTACGGCTCATCCAGGACGGCGCGCGCTTCATCGCCACCAACCCCGACGAGACCGGCCCCTCCACCGAGGGGCCGCTGCCCGCCACCGGCGCCGTCGCCGCGCTCATCACCAAGGCGACCGGCAGGAAGCCGTACTTCGCGGGCAAGCCCAACCCGCTGATGATGCGCACCGGGCTCAACGCGATCGGCGCCCACTCCGAGACCAGCGCGATGATCGGGGACCGCATGGACACCGACGTGCTGGCCGGCATGGAGGCGGGGATGCAGACGTTCCTGGTGCTCACCGGGCTGACCCGGCCGGAGCAGATCGAGGACTTCCCCTACCGGCCGTCCAAGGTCGTGGACTCGATCGCCGATCTCGTCGAGCGGGTCTGAAACCCGTCACCACCCGTTCGGAGCAGCACGGGCCCCGCTGCGGATGCGGCGCCCCGCCGTACGGGGGAGTCTCCAGGTGTCTGGAGGTTCACGATGGGTTCAGCAAGAATCACTCTCTGTGCGGCGGCGGTGGCCGCGGCGGTCGTCTCCTTCGCTCCGGCGGCTCACGCGGGGGACGGGGGGGTGTCGGTCACCCCGGCCTCCCCGGCGCCCGGCAGCGATGTCTCCCTGCGGGTCGGGTACTGCGCCGAGAAGACCGCCACGGCCGTCTCCGCCGCCTTCGTCACGGACGTCCGGCTGGCCGTCACGGACGGCACGCTCGTCGGCGAGACCCGCATCCGCTCGTCGCTCACCGTGGGCACCTACGACGTGACGATCACCTGCGGCGGCTCCGAGCGCAAGAGCACGATCACCGTCGGCCAGGGCACGGGCCGGCCGGCGACTCCCACCTCGCCCTCCTCGCCGGTCGCCCCCGTGCCCGCCGGCGGTGGCGGCACCGCACACCTCGCCGCCACCGACGCGCACGCGGCCGGCCCCGGTACCGCTCACGCGGTGACCGGCCTGGTGCTGGCCGGGGCCGCCGCTGCCGCCGTCGCCGTGCTCAGCGGGCGCCGGAGACGCGGAACGGGCTGACCATGTCCGAACACGAGCGTTCCGCCGGCTCGGCCCGGCTGCTGACGGGTGTGGCCTGGGCGGTACTGCTGCTCGGGCTGTGGCTCTGGGGGCGGGGCGTCACCGACCTGCGGCAGGGCATATCCGCGCCGGCCACCGGCGACATGGCGGCGGTCGGACGCCCGCCGGACGCGGAACTCCCGCCCGCGGTACGCCCCTTGGGCGACGCGCTGCCGCAGCGGCTGGACATTCCCGACCTGCGGGTGCAGGCGCCGGTGGTGGCGCGGGGCCTGGACGCGAAGGGGGCGGTCGATCCGCCGCCCTTCGACCAGGCGGGCGTGGTCGGGTGGTACGCGGCCGGGGCCAGGCCCGGGGCGGCCGGCACCGCGCTCATGGTCGGGCACGTCGACACCGAGACCCGGCCCGCCGTCTTCTACCGGCTCAGCGCGCTCAGGCCCGGCGAGACGATCCGGGTCGTCCGGGACGACGGCAAGGTCGCCGAGTTCACCGTCGACGACGTGCGGGTCATCGCCCGCGACGGCTTCGACGCCCAGAAGGCCTACGGGCAGCGGCAGTCCGGGCGGGCCGAGCTGCGGCTGATCACCTGCGGCGGCAGCTTCGACCGGACACGGGGCAGCTACACGGCGAACGTGGTGGTGTCGGCGTACCTGACGGGCAGCGGACTGTAGAACGCGCGGCGGTGACCCGAACTCCCGGACAACCCTTGGCGTCCCTGGGGTGTCTGAAGGGTGGCGGGACGAGAGGCGTCCCGTGGGGAGGGACACGGAATGACCAACCGTCAGCGCAGGGCGGGGGCGGTGCTCGCCGCCTTCGCGGCCGCCGTCGCCGCATGGCTGCCCGCCTCGTCCGCGCAGGCCGCGGACGGGCCGGTGGTGCACATCTCGGTGCAGAGCGACGACATCGGGATTCCCGTCCCGGCCGGGGACGCGCCTCAGATCAGCTGGGGCCTGTTCAACGACGGCCCCGGCACCGCGAAGGACGTCACCGTCAAAGCTGACTTCAGCAAGGTCAAGGACTGGGTCACGGCCGACGGGAAGTCGGTCGACACCTACACCTGGTCCACGATCGCCAGCGTCCCCGAGGGCAGCGGCTCCGGCTACATCGTGGACCTGGCCGCGAAGCCCGGCACCCCGCTCGGTACCAAGGGCACGGTGACCCTGAGCGGCACGTCGTCGAACGGCACCGTGGTCTCCAAGACCGTCGAAGTGACCGTCGGCAACGTGGAGTTGACCGTCAACAAACTGACCGACCGCAAGGGCGACAAGCCCGGCTCCACGATCGAGAACCCGGTCACCATCAGCAACACCGGCTCGCTGCCCGCCCACGGCGCCCAGCTGCGGATGCGCACCACCGTCGGACTCTCGTACGCGGACCGCTACTCCAACTGCGTCTACTCCACGTCCGACGATGTCACCTACCAGGCGACCCAGCAGGCGCTGTGCACCTTCGACACGGTGCTCGAGCCGGGCAAGCGCTACCGGCTTCAGCAGCCGGTCAGGCTGGACGTCACCGACCAGGCGTTGTTCGAGTACTTCCGCGACGACGTCCTGCCCTCGCCCGGTGACCCCACCGCGATGTCGTCGGGCGACCACAAGCTCTCCCTGGTCGAGGACGGCACCGCGACCCCCGGCGGATCGGAGACCGGCCGCCAGGTGATCACCGTCGACAACACCGCCGACATGGTGGCCGGCGGTGACAAGGCCGAGGGTGCGCCGGGTGACGTGGTCCACGTCGACGTCTCCCTCAGCAACGAGGGCCCGGGCTGGGTCTCCTACAACCTCAGCGACGACCAGCCGGCCTTGCTGTTCACCGTTCCCACCGGCACCAAGGCGGTGGAGATCCCCAAGGAGTGCAGCGTGTGGAACGAGTACGGGGACGGGGGCACCGGTGAACAGACGCCCGGGGCACCGCGGTACGTCTGCGACCCCCACGACAACACCTACGCCGTCGGGGACAGCCGTACCTTCCGTTTCGGCCTGGAGATCCGCAAGGGCGCGAAGACCACCACCGGTGAGGTCAAGGCGATGACGGCGTACGGCAACGTCATGACGTTCGACGACAACCACACCAACGACACCGCCGCCGTCACCGTCGAGGTCGAGGGCGACGACAGCGGTACCGGCGCCTCACCCTCCGCGTCCGCCACCCCTTCGGGCGGCGACGACGGCAACGCCCCCACGACCCAGACGGTCGACGACACGGCCGCGACCGGCTCCCTCGCCAGCACGGGCAGCAGCAGCGTGCTGCCCGTCGCCGCCGCGGTGGGCGCGGGCGCGCTGCTGGTCGGTGGAGGTCTGGTGTTCGTCGTCAGGCGGCGCAGGGCCTGACCGCGGATTCGGCCGGAATCCCGGCACCCGGCCCGGCCGGCGGCCCGCTCCCCCTGAAGCCGCCGACCGGGCTGGTCCTCAACCGCGCGCGCTCGGGCCGCGGGAGTGACCCGGCGCCGGCGCGGGAGGTTCAGGGCCGCAGTGGTGCACTGCCGACCGGGGCTCAGGCCATCTGAGAAGACTCTAGAACGGATGAGCGCCGGAGCCTAGAGGGTGAATGACGCCAGGTCCCCCTGTGGTGGCTCTCCGTCATACGCGCTGGTGGCCGACGCCTTCACGGGCGCTGCCGGTCCTTCCGAGGTGTAACAGGTCGCCGACAAGGCCGGGACGGCCTCGTGGGCGGCTCGGGTCGTATGTCAGGATTGAGACCAGGACCGTTGCACCCAAGGGGGGGTTGGATGTACGGCAGCAGGGGGGCGTGTGCGGCCGCGCTGGGGGCGGTGCTGCTGGTCGCCGGGTGCTCCTCCTCGGGAGGCGGCGGCGACGAGAAGGCCGGCGCGACGATCACCCAACAGCCCAAGGAACGCGACCCGTTCTGGGTCAACCCGGACAGCAACGCGGCCCGGCAGGTGAAGGCGTACGTGAGGTCCGGCAAGGACGCCGACGCCGAGCAGATCCGCAAGATCGCCGAGCAGCCGACCGGCGAGTGGATCGGCCCGGAGAACCCCGAGCGGGAGGCCCAAGGCTTCACCGAGGCCGCCGACAGGGCGGGCCGCACCGCCCTGCTCGTCCTCTACAACATCCCGCACCGCGACTGCGGCCAGTACTCCCAGGGCGGCGCCTCCGACGGCGACGCCTACCGCGCCTGGATCGACGCGGTGGCCGCCGGCATCCAGGACCGCGCGGCGATGGTCGTCCTCGAACCGGACGCCGTACTGCACCTGTTGGACGGCTGCACCCAGGGCCAGTTCCAGGAGGAGCGCTACAGCCTGCTCGGCTACGCGATCGGCAAGCTGAAGTCGCTGAAGTCCACCAGGGTCTACCTGGACGCGGGCAACGCCGGCTGGGGCCACCCGGACCAGATCTTCCAGCCCCTCATCCGAGCGGGCATCGCCCGGGCCGACGGCTTCGCCGTCAACGTCGCCAACTTCTACTCCACCCAGGACTCCATCGCCTACGGCAAGCAGCTCTCCGCCAAGGTCGGCGGCAAGCACTTCGTCATCGACACCAGCCGCAACGGCAACGGCCCCTACACGGGCGGCGATCCGGCCGAACGCTGGTGCAACCCCCCGGGCCGGGCGCTGGGGGAGACCCCGACGACCAGGACGGCGGACGACCTGGTGGACGCCTACGTCTGGGTCAAGCGCCCGGGGGAGTCGGACGGCACCTGCAAGGGTGGCCCGAAGGCGGGCCAGTGGTGGGCGAGTTACGCACTCGCCCTCGCCAAGGCCGGCAAGTAGCCCACGGCTACGGCACCTTGACCCACTGCGCCTTCGACGGCGTTCCCTGATCGTCGTCGACGAACAGCATGTACCAGCCGGACGTCACCAGGTTCCGGTTCTTCGGCATCTTCACCGTGATCCTGTTCCCGGACGTGGTGAAGTCCAGCGCGACCGACCGCTGGTCGACGTCCGTGACGTGTGTCGACGCGCTCGGCCGGATCAGCCGTACCTTCTTGATCGCGGAGGCCTGCGGAGACGTGAACGTCCCCGTCCCGCCGCGGGCGATGGTCTGCGGACCGCCGTACAGCGACGGGCGTGAATCCCGGTACAGGTACGGCGGCGTGTAGATCTCGATCCGCTGCTCGAACCTGCCCGGCTTGGTGTTGGCCTTGTCGCCGTACAGCGAGTCGGATCCGAAGAACATCACCCGCCCGTCCGGCAGCAGGATCGACCCGGAGTGGTAGTTCCGCCCGACCAGCGGATCCGCCACCCGGTCGAAGGAGTTGGTGTCCGGGTGGTAGATCCGCGCCTGGAGGATGTTGGAGTCGCTGCGCCCCCGGTAGTCCTCCGAACCGCCGGACACCAGCACCGTGTCGTCCGGCAGGATCGACGACTGCGGATAGCGCGTGCCCTTCTCCAGCGTCGGCCCGTCCACGAAGTGCGGGTTCTTCGCCTTCAGGTCGATCAGCCGGGTCTTGTTGCTGGACAGCTTGGACTCGCCGACCCCGCCGCCGCCGATCACCATGAACTTCTCGTCCTGCGCGGGCGGCAGCAGCACCGTCCCGGACGTCTCCATCCTGTTGGCGTCGCTGAGTCCGGGCAGCTTGGTGAACTGGTTGGTGTCCACGTCCCAGATGCCCGGGTCACGCCCGACGTTGTCCGGCCCGTAGCCCGCGTTGGACCCCGAGTAGAAGATCTTCCCGTTCTGCATGAGGAACAGCGCCGGGTAGGTCGGGAACTGGCGGATCTTCTTCGTGTACGTCCACTTCTTGCTCGCCGGGTCGAAGATCTCGTTCTTGCCCGGGACCAGCTGACCGATGTCGTCGAGCCCGGAGACGCTGAGGATCTTGCCGTCGCTCAGGGTGGTGAGCGTCGGGTACCAGCGGGCTTCGTTCATCGGGTCGACCTTGATGTACTTCTCGGCGACCGGATCGAACTCGAAGGCGTCCCGGATGCCCTGGAAGTCCTTCTTGTCCAGGGCGAGTTTCTGTGCGATGCCGTAGGTGTTGCGGGCGTCGGCGCCGGTCAGCCCCTGGATCGTGTAGTTGTCCTGGGTGCCGGTCTCGTACTTGGTGCCGCTGAGCCTCGCCTCGACGTAGATCCGGCCGAGCCCGGGGTCGTTGCGCAGGAACCTGCCGGTCTTCGGGTCGAAGACCTTCTTCGCGCGGGGCACCAGCACCGGGTCCTTGGAGACGAAGGTCTTGCCGTTCTCCTTGCCGGTGAACACGGTCCCCGCGGGCAGCGTCATCGGCTTGTCCGGGTTCTCGTTGTGCACCACCATCAGCCCGCCGGCCTTGGTGACGTCACCCTTCAGCTTCTCGTACCGCTTGGTGCCGCCCGCGATCAGCAGGTTGCCGTTGGCCAACTGGGTGTGCCCGGTGCAGAACAGGTCCTTCGGCGTCGGGATCTTCTTGATCGTGCCCTTCACCGGGTCCCAGATCCGGGTGTCGAACTTCTTCGCGTTGAAGTTGTCCTGGTTGTTGCCCGACCCGGCGATCAGCAGCACCTTGCCCGTCCGCAGCAGCGCCGCGTGGATGGTGTCCTGGCGGTACTCCTTCGGGAACTCGATGATCTGCCAGTGCCCGTTGTCCGCTTTGTACTCGGGTCTGTTGATCTGGTACTGGTGGTACTTCGCGGTGCCGAAGCGGTACAGCCAGGGCCCGTTCATCCCGGCCAGCGCCAGCGCCACCGCCGTCCCGATCGCGAGCCTGCGGGCGCGGCGGTGGCCTGCACGGTCGTTCATTCCTTACGTCCCCCGAGTCCACCGAGTGCGATCTGCATCGTCTGGTCGTCGCCTGGGTCCGAACCTCCCTGCGAGGAGGCCCAGTTGGGCTTCTGCCCGGTGCCGTGCCGGGGCGTCTGCCGCTCCGGCAGCGCTCGCGGCTGGTACGGCACCGCGAGCGGGGCGTCCTGCGGCTCGGCCTGCTCCTGCGCCGACGCAGCCGGCTCCCGCTTCGCCCGGCGCAGCTGGTACCGCCAGGCGAAGATCGGCGACGCGGTGATCAGCAGGGCGAAGGAGGCCCAGACGATCATCGCGGGGTGCGAGTGCCCCAGGGTGAGACCCGCGGCGATCGAACCGCCGAAGACCAGGATGAAGAACAGGTGGACGCGGAAGGTCCCCAGCAGGGTGTCCGGGCTGGCCGAGTCGCCCTTGGGCGTCACCACGAACTTGGACTTGCGGCGCAGTACGGCGTCCATCAGGGAGCGCGCGTAAATGGGCGCCGACAGCGCGGACATCGCCATGCCCGCCACTCCGCCGGAGCCCTCCGGCTCGTGCGGGGAGACGTTGTGCCGGCGGTTCCAGACGTACAGGCCGATCTGCAGCGCGGAGGCGTTGCCGTACAGCATCAGCCACACGGTCGGGTCGATGTTCACGCCCGAGGCGCCCAGACCCAGGAACAGCGCGCAACTCAGCGCGGCCAGGATCCAGTTGAGGGCGGACATCGGGTAGAAGACGATCATCATCGTGTAGTTGAAGAGCTTGCCCGGAGGCAGTGAGAACCAGCCCTTCCAGTACTGCTTGAGGATCGTCTCGTACGTCCCCCGCGACCAGCGCAGCTGCTGGGTGAAGAAGTCCGTCCAGGCCGCCGGTCCCTCACCGACGGCGAGCACGTCCGGGGTGTAGACCGACTTCCACTTCCGGCCCGTGGCCGGGTTCTTGTGGCGGTGGATCTCGAAACCGGTCGCCATGTCCTCGGTGATCGAGTCGTACAGACCGCCGATCTGCTTGAGCGCGCTGATCCGCACGGCGTTCGACGTACCCACGAACATCGGGGCGCCGTAGAAGTTCCCGGCCCGCTGGATGAGGGCGTGGAAGAGGAACTGCTGGGACTCCGCCGCCTTGGTGATGGGGTTGTCGTAGTTGCCGTACACCTGTGGGCCGATGACGAAGCCGACGTCCGGGTCGCGGAAGAAGCCGAGCATCCGCTCCAGGTAGTTGGGCAGCGGCACATGATCGGTGTCGACCGAGGCGAAGTAGTCGTACGCGTCACCGTGCGCCTGGAGCCAGGAGTTGTAGTTGCCGTGCTTGGTCCTCGCGCGGAACGGGCCCTTCTTGCGGTTCCACTCCTCGACGCCCTTGCGGGAGAAGTGGTGCACGCCCAGGCGGGCGCAGACCGCCTTCACCTCGTCGTCGTCGCCCTCGTCGAGCAGCCAGACGTGCAGCAGGCCCCGGTGGCGCAGCCGCACGGCCGCCTCCAGAGTCCTGGTCACCATCTCCAGCGGTTCCTTGCCGGGCACGTACGTCGTGATGAAGGCGACCCTCGTGCCGGTCTCGGGCACCACCGGGACCGGGTCGCGGGCGACCAGGGTGGCGTGGGCGTTGGACAGCACGTTCATGCAGCGGAAGAACTCGATCAGACCGATCGAGACCAGCATCACGACGTCCAGCGCCGGCAGGAAGTCGAAGGTGGGGTAGTCGCGCTGGGTCCAGTGCTCCGGCTGCAGCAGCCAGGCGAGCAGGACCAGCGACAGCAGTGGCGCGGCGCCCAGCATCAGGGCGGCGCGGACCCGGTGCGGCTCCTGCGAGAGCAGCGAGCGGTACTGCACCTTGTAGGGCTTGTCGGGATCGGGCTGGGTGAGGGGGCCGGCCAGCCTGCTGTAGTGCTCGTAGTCGTATCTGGGCAGTGTTCTCTTGATCCGCCGGAACTGGCCCGTGTGGCTGTTCCTTTGCGAAGGCATGCGTAGCTGTGTGGTTTCTGACGGGTCGAAGTTATGCCGGGCGCCCGTCGGCGTCGACGTCATGAGTCATTACCCCCCACACGCGGGTCGCCGCGTGTTGTGTCGGTTCTCCTCACGCCTGTCGGTGGTCCCCCTCGACCTGTCGCAGGCGCAACGGTGGCTGGCCGTAGTCGCCGCACTCTCCACACCTCAGGACATGGAACGGCGGCCTTCCGGTTGCATGAACGCCCCCCTCGGCATCCGCTGGTGAACGGGGCCCCCTTAACCCCGCAGATCAGGCAACCGCTTACTACTCCCCCAACTGCCGCGTAACCACGGCATCTTGGACACAGGGTTCTACGGCGTTCATCATGATCGCAAGACGCGAAACGCGGTGTTTACCGGTCATACGCGTTCATTGGGACGCGTGTGGGGGTCCTGTGGACCTGTTGTGGACAGCCGGGCGCGGATGTTGCCGAAGTGCTCCCTTATGGCCGCCTCGGCCCGTATCGCGTCCCCGGACCGCACCGCGTCGAGGATGTCCCGGTGCTGCCGGCAGGTGACCTTCGGGTCCTGCGGGGTGCCCCCGAGGTCGGTGTGCACCCGGTGGAAGGCGTCCCAGAACGCCTCCAGGACCTCGCCGAGCAGGACGTTGTCCAGACCCCGGTAGAGGGTGGCGTGAAAGGCGCGGTCGGTGTCCGCGAGACCGGTGCCGCCGTGCGCGGCCTGCTCCTCCATGCGGGAGACGAGCGCGTCGAGTTCGGCGAGGTCCCGCTCCGGGACGCGCCCCGCGAGCCGGGAGACGAGCCCCGTCTCCACCGCCTCGCGCAGCTCCAGCAGCTGCAGCAGGGAGTCCTCGCCCCGGTAGTGCCCGGCGACCGTGCGGAAGGCGAGGCCCTCGATCATCGGGGCCAGGGACATCGGGCCGACGTACGTGCCGAAGCCGTGCCGGATCTCCACGATGCCCATCGCCTGCAGCGCCTTCAGCGCCTCGCGCACCGAGTTCCGGCTCGCCCCGAGGTACTCCATCAGCTCGGGCTCCGTCGGCAGCGGGGCTCCGGAGGGAAGCCGGCGGTCGATGATGAGCTTCTTGATCCGCTCCTGGAGGTCACGCGCTGCCATGGCCAGAGAGTATCCGGCCAAACAGCGGACAGCCCCCTCGTTCGAACGAGGGGCCTGCGTCGCCCTCGCGGCTGCGCAGAGCATGCGTCTCGACCTCGGCCGCCGGGGTTCCGGGGGAAGGGGGGTGTGGGTGGCGAAGCCCCCACCGCGCGCGGCGGAGCCGCGCAAAAACGACGATGGCGAGGCCGTTCGCGCTTTCCGCGAACATGCCTCGCCATCGACATCGTGCGCCGCCAGGGACTCGAACCCCGGACCCGCTGATTAAGAGTCAGCTGCTCTAACCAACTGAGCTAGCGGCGCCTGCTGACGTCGTAACTCTACCGGACCCCGGAGGGTGCTCCGGACCACCCCGGTCGGGGGCACGCGGCGGGGCCGTACGTCATTCGGACCGTCAGAATGCGCGTCGGGAAGACAGTTGGGAAACTGATCGATGTGCAAGAACGCGGTCATTTCCGTCCCGGGTGTGAGGGGAATCGCATGGAGACTCCGGTATTCGAGGAATTCGATCCCGCGAGCGACTGCGACTGCCCCGGATGCGCCCACCGGCGCGCGGCCCTGCGGCACTCGACGTCGGCGCGGACGGCCCGGCATCCGGCCGCCCGCCCCTTCGTGATCGTCGCCGCCTCCGCCGCCCTCGGCGCCGGTCACGCGGCACCGGCGGTCGCGGCTGAACACCTGCCCCCTGGACCCGGCGTCCCCGCAGGTGACGAACCCCAGACCCCGCAGGGCAGCAAGGCCCCCCTGCACGGCCCCGGGGGCAGGCCAGCCCGTCCGCAGAGCGCCGTTCGGGTGCCCACCACCACCCGTACGGAGATCATCAACCGGGCCAAGACCTGGGTCGCCGCCGAGGTGCCGTACAGCATGGACGACTACTGGACGGACGGTTACCGGCAGGACTGCTCCGGCTTCGTCTCCATGGCCTGGGGACTGCCGGGGAACGAATGGACCGGCAGCCTCGGCAAGTACGGGGTGCGCATTTCCAAGGAGGATCTGCAGCCCGGCGACATTCTGCTGTTCCACAATCCCGCCAACCCCGAGAAAGGCTCGCACGTCGTCATTTTCGGCGGCTGGACGGACTACACCCACACCTACTACATCGCCTACGAGGAGACGCCCCCGGGCGCCCGCCGCCAGGCCACGCCGTACGCCTACTGGAGCCACTCGGACCAGTACGTGCCCTACCGCTACAAGGGGCTGGGGGCGGACGCGGCGGGCCCGACGCAGAGCACGCCCAGTACGCCGAGCACGCCGAGCACGCCGAGCACACCGAGCACGCCGAGCACGCCGAGCACACCGAGCACGCCCAGCACACCGAGCACACCGAGTGCGCCGGCCGCCGGGGGGAGTGCCACGGCGTTTCCCGGGGCCGCGTTCTTCGGGCCGGGCTCGGACAACCCCTACGTCACCCGGCTGGGGCAGATGCTCGTGGCGCGCGGCGGCGCCCGGTTCTACGCCACCGGTCCGGGGCCGCGCTGGTCGGAGGCGGATCTCCGGGCCACCGTGGCCTTCCAGCTGGCCCAGGGCTGGACGGGCGCGGACGCCGACGGACTGCCGGGACCGCAGACCTGGGACCTGCTGGTGGCCGGCAAGGGCAAGGACATCCCGGCGGCCACGACCGGTGGCCCGGTGACCGGTGGCCCGGCGACCGGCGGGACAGTGACCGGCGGGGCGGCCGGCGCACCCGGCGCGCCCGCCTCCCACGGCGTCCCCGGCTATCCCGGGCGCGGGATGTTCCGGCCCGGGGCGGACAACAAGTACGTCACCCAGCTCGGGCGGCAGCTGGTGAGGAAAGGGTTCGGCAAGTACTACACGACCGGTCCCGGTCCGCGCTGGGGCGAGGCGGACCGCCGTAACGTCGAGGCCTTCCAGCGCGCCCAGGGCTGGCGGGGCGGCGCGGCGGACGGCTATCCGGGGCCGGAGACCTGGCGGCGGCTCTTCTCGTGATTCCCGTAGGGCATCG
This sequence comes from Streptomyces griseorubiginosus, assembly GCF_017614965.1. Lineage (GTDB taxonomy): Bacteria > Actinomycetota > Actinomycetes > Streptomycetales > Streptomycetaceae > Streptomyces > Streptomyces griseorubiginosus_B. Next base: position 12,322 of record NZ_WVUG01000262.1, read on the forward strand.
GGTTCTTCTCGTGGCGCAGCCGCTTCTCGAGGGCAACCGATCGAACCGACCCACTGTCATGACGCATCTGGCGCGGAGGCTGGAGGCACGCATGAGCACGACGACCACTTCACAGACACCCGAGTCCGAGGGACCGGCCAGACCCGGCCGGCTCATCCAGAACGAGTCGACCATGGAGATCCCCGTCCATCTGCTCTTCCGTGACGACCCCGACCCGGCGCCGGTCCCGGCCCGACCGGCGGTCGTCGGCCGTCGGCAGGGCACCGGCGAGCAGCCGCGCCTGCGGCGTCCCGTCCCGGCGAAGGCTCGTCCCGCGGTCCAGGTCGACCCCGAACTGGTCGAGCGGCGGGCGAGGGTGCTGCCGGGGG
>NZ_WVUG01000263.1 GCF_017614965.1 Streptomyces griseorubiginosus
CTGTGGGGCGTCCCCGCCGTCGGCGGCCGCGGGAGCGGTCGGCTTCGCCCTGTGCGTCGATACAGCCGTGCCGGTCGGCTTCGCCCTGTGCGGCGACACAGCCGTGCCGTCGGTAGGCGCGGGGGCGGGGGTCGCGTCCGTGAGGGCGGTGGCCTGTGCTCCCTCGTCCCAGGGGCCCGGGGGCCTCACCGGGGTGCCCCCGCCTCGGTGTCGGGTGCCAGGGTGAAGGACGTGGGGTCCGGGGGATGTACGGGTGTCTCCTCGTCCTGCGTCAGCAGGTCCGCCACCTCCAGGACGTGGTGGCCCGCCATCGCCGGCAGGCAGCTGCCCTTCGCCGGGGTGATCGCCGCCGCCCAGTCGGCCGGGATCGCGGCGACGCCCTGTGTCGCTCCCGCCAGCGCGCCCGCCACCGCCGCCGTCGTGTCGGCGTCGCGGCCCATGTTGACCGCCGTGAGGACCGCGTCGCGGAAGTCGCCGTCGGCCGCGGCGTAGGCGCCGAAGGCCAGAGCGACGGCTTCCGGGGCCAGGTCGGTCCACGGGTAGCCGCCGATCACCACCGCCGAGCGGACCGCGCGTTCGCCGCGGTGGGCGGCCGTCACGGCCCGGCGCAGGGAGCGGGCCGTCCAGGAGTCGTCCGGGACGACGGCGAGGGCGGAGGCCACCACCGCGATCGGCGCCGCCCCGGCCATCGCCGCCGCCACACCCGCCGCCACCGCCTGGCCGCCGTAGATGCCCTCGCCCTCGTGGCTCACCGAGCCGTCGATCGCCGCCAGCCGGGCCGCCTCGGCGGGGCGGCCCGCGGCGAAGACGCCGAAGGGGGCCGCGCGCATGGCGAGACCGTCGCTCCAGGCGTGCCGGTGCTGGGCGGAGATGGGGGCGGCGAGGCCGCGGCGGAGGTTCTCCAGGGTGCCGCGTTCGCTGAAGCCCGCCCCGCGGAAGGGGCCCTCGGCGCGGTCGGCGATCCACTCGTGCCAGGCCGCCTCCACATGGGCGGGGGTGAGGGCCGAGCCGTGGCGGGCCAGCAGCAGGCCCGAGAAGATCGCGTACTCCGTGTCGTCCGTGCCGGCCGGTACGTCCGTGACGTACCCGGTGATCCGGCCCCAGCGGGCGCGGATCTCGGACGGCTTCATGTTCTCCGCGGGCGCCCCGAGGGCGTCCCCCACGGCCAGACCGAGCAGTGCGCCGCGTGCCCGTTCGCGGATCGATGGCATGGCCCATGTGTCCCACCATCGGCGGTTGACCCCAGCCTCGCGGGGCTCCATGTCACCCGGTCGATCGGCAAAGTCGCAGGTTAGCCCAGCCTTTCCTTGCTGGCGGCCGGGAATGCGGAGGCGTAGGTTTTGTGTTGTCGGAAATTAGAACGTGTCCAAAGTTAGCTTTGGCTTAGCTTCCCTGGGGGACCCCGCAATGGCGATCATCGAAACCGAGGCCACGCTCCACGAGGCCCACCGCGACAACCACACGCACCGTGACGTCAACGGTGGGTGGCTGCGGCCGGCGGTGTTCGGGGCGATGGACGGGCTCGTCTCCAACCTCGCGCTGATGACCGGCGTCGCGGGCGGCGCCGTGAGTCCGAACACCATCGTGCTGACCGGCCTCGCGGGTCTCGCCGCCGGCGCCTTCTCGATGGCCGCGGGTGAGTACACCTCCGTCGCCTCCCAGCGCGAGCTCGTCGAGGCCGAGCTGGACGTCGAGCGCGCCGAGCTGAGGAAGCACCCGGCGGACGAGGAGGCCGAGCTCGCCGCGCTCTACCAGGCGCGCGGCGTCGAGCCGGAGCTGGCCCGGGAGGTCGCCCGGCAGCTGTCCCGCGATCCCGAGCAGGCGCTGGAGATCCACGCCCGCGAGGAGCTCGGCATCGACCCCTCGGACCTGCCGTCGCCGCTGGTCGCGGCCGTGTCGTCCTTCGGGTCCTTCGCGCTGGGGGCGCTGCTTCCCGTACTGCCGTATCTGCTCGGTGCGACCGCGCTGTGGCCCGCCCTGCTGCTCGCCTTCATCGGGCTGTTCGCGTGCGGTGCCGTGGTGGCCCGGGTGACCGCGCGCAGCTGGTGGTACAGCGGGCTGCGGCAGCTCGCGCTCGGCGGCGCCGCGGCCGGTGTGACGTACGCCCTGGGCAGTCTGTTCGGAACGGCCGTAGGATAGCTCGGCTGGAACTTATGCGTTGGGCCGCATAAGTAGCCGTTACCCGCTGGTTTCGAATGGTTTTCCACCGGGCATGAGCCGTAAGCGCTGTGGGCAATGAGGCCTGCCGCGCACCACCGGGAAGGGCGACGCGGCCCTCCCCGTCTTTCGGATCGGCGGACATCGATCTGTCCCGTCCGGTCCCCATAGCTTCCACCGCAGGCGCGGCACCCGCGCTGCAGCCGAGCGGTGTCCGCATGCTGGAACGGAATATCCCGGTTCCCGAGAACCGCTCCATCATGTAACCTGCACGAAATTTTGCACTCCGCAGAGGGCCAGCGTCGTCCCTCGGCAATCTGCATGCCACTTGAGACGACGACGGGAGAGCCGATGCGTACGCCGCGCCAGCCGTCCCAGCATTCCGCGAATGGCCAGAACTGGTCCTTCATGGATGCTCGCCCTGCTGCGCAGGGTATGTACGACCCCCGCTTCGAGCGCGACGCGTGCGGCGTCGGCTTCGTTGCAACCCTCACCGGCGAGGCGTCCCACACCCTGGTCGAACAGGCCCTGACCGTCCTGCGCAACCTCGAACACCGCGGTGCCACCGGCTCGGAGCCGGACTCCGGGGACGGCGCCGGCATCCTCTCCCAGGTGCCCGACGCGTTCTTCCGTGACGTGGCCGGATTCGAACTGCCCGAGGCGGGCGGTTACGCGGTCGGCATCGCCTTCCTGCCCGAGGAGGGCACCGAGGACGCCGTCTCACGCATCGAGACGATCGCCGACGACGAGGGGCTCACCGTCCTCGGCTGGCGCGAGGTCCCGGTCGCCCCCGAACTGCTCGGCGCCACCGCCCGCTCGACGATGCCCGCCTTCCGCCAGATCTTCGTCACGGACAACGCCTCGAAGGGCATCGTTCTCGACCGCAAGGCCTTCGCGCTGCGCAAGCGCGCCGAGCGCGAGGTCGGTGTCTACTTCCCCTCGCTCTCCGCGCGCACCATCGTCTACAAGGGCATGCTGACCACCGGTCAGCTCGAGCCCTTCTTCCCGGACCTGTCCGACCGCCGCTTCGCCTCCGCGATCGCGCTCGTGCACTCCCGGTTCTCCACGAACACCTTCCCGTCGTGGCCCCTCGCGCACCCGTACCGCTTCGTCGCGCACAACGGTGAGATCAACACCGTCATGGGCAACCGCAACTGGATGCGCGCCCGCGAGTCGCAGCTGGTCTCCGACCTGTTCGGGGACAGGGGCCTGGAGCGGGTCTTCCCGATCTGCACGCCGGACGCCTCCGACTCGGCGACCTTCGACGAGGTGCTCGAACTGCTGCACCTGGGCGGGCGTTCGCTGCCGCACTCCGTGCTGATGATGATCCCGGAGGCGTGGGAGAACCACGACTCCATGGACCCGGCCCGCCGCGCCTTCTACCAGTTCCACTCCACGATGATGGAGCCCTGGGACGGCCCGGCCTGTGTCACCTTCACCGACGGCACCCAGGTCGGCGCGGTCCTCGACCGCAACGGCCTGCGCCCCGGCCGCTACTGGGTCACCGACGACGGCCTGGTCGTCCTCGGCTCCGAGGTCGGCGTCCTCGACATCGACCCCGCCCGGGTCGTCCGCAAGGGCCGGCTGCAGCCCGGCAAGATGTTCCTCGTCGACACCGTCGAGCACCGCATCATCGAGGACGACGAGATCAAGGCGACCCTCGCCGCCGAGCAGCCCTACGCCGAGTGGATCGAGGCCGGCGAGATCGAGCTGGGCGACCTGCCCGAGCGCGAGCACATCGTCCACACCCACGCCTCGGTCACCCGCCGCCAGCAGACCTTCGGCTACACCGAGGAGGAGCTGCGCGTCATCCTCGCGCCGATGGCCAAGGCCGGTGCCGAGCCGATCGGTTCGATGGGTACGGACAGCCCGATCGCCGCGCTCTCCGAGCGCCCGCGGCTGCTGTTCGACTACTTCACCCAGCTGTTCGCGCAGGTCACCAACCCTCCGCTGGACGCGATCCGCGAGGAGCTGGTCACCTCCCTGCGCTCGTCGCTGGGCCCGCAGGGCAACCTGCTCGACCCGAGCGCCGCCTCCTGTCGCTCCGTCGTGCTGCCCTTCCCGGTCATCGACAACGACGAGCTGGCCAAGCTCATCCACATCAACGCCGACGGCGACATGCCCGGCTTCAAGGCCGCGACCCTCTCCGGTCTGTACCGGGTCTCCGGCGGCGGTGACGCCCTCGCCGCGCGCATCGAGGAGATCTGCGCCGAGGCCGACGCCGCCATCGGCAACGGCGCCCGGCTGATCGTCCTGTCGGACCGCCACTCGGACGCCGAGCACGCGCCGATCCCCTCGCTGCTGCTCACCGCGGCCGTCCACCACCACCTCATCCGCACCAAGCAGCGCACCCACGTGGGCCTGCTGGTCGAGGCCGGCGACGTCCGCGAGGTCCACCACGTCGCCCTGCTCATCGGCTACGGCGCCGCGGCCGTGAACCCGTACCTGGCGATGGAGTCGGTCGAGGACCTGGTCCGCGCCGGCACCTTCCTCTCCGGCATCGAGCCCGAGCAGGCCATCCGCAACCTGATCTACGCCCTCGGCAAGGGCGTGCTGAAGGTCATGTCGAAGATGGGCATCTCCACGGTCGCCTCCTACCGGGGCGCCCAGGTCTTCGAGGCCGTCGGCCTCGACGAGGCGTTCGTCGCCAAGTACTTCAGCGGTACGGCCACCAAGATCGGCGGTGTCGGCATCGACGTCGTCGCCAAGGAGGTCGCCGCCCGCCACGCCAAGGCCTACCCGGCCTCCGGCATCGCGCCGGCCCACCGCGCCCTGGACATAGGCGGCGAGTACCAGTGGCGCCGCGAGGGCGAGCCGCACCTGTTCGACCCGGAGACTGTCTTCCGCCTCCAGCACTCCACGCGCACCGGCCGCTACGACATCTTCAAGAAGTACACCGAGCGCGTGAACGAGCAGTCCGAGCGCCTGATGACGCTCCGCGGGTTGTTCGGCTTCAAGTCCGACCGGCAGCCGATCTCCATCGACGAGGTCGAGCCGGTCTCCGAGATCGTCAAGCGCTTCTCCACCGGCGCCATGTCGTACGGCTCCATCTCGCGCGAGGCGCACGAGACGCTCGCCATCGCCATGAACCAGCTGGGCGGCAAGTCCAACACCGGTGAGGGCGGCGAGGACCCGGACCGTCTCTACGACCCGGCTCGGCGCAGCGCCATCAAGCAGGTCGCCTCCGGCCGCTTCGGCGTGACCTCCGAGTACCTGGTCAACGCGGACGACATCCAGATCAAGATGGCCCAGGGCGCCAAGCCCGGCGAGGGCGGCCAGCTGCCCGGCCACAAGGTGTACCCGTGGGTCGCCAAGACCCGTCACTCGACCCCGGGTGTCGGCCTGATCTCCCCGCCGCCGCACCACGACATCTACTCCATCGAGGACCTGGCCCAGCTGATCCACGACCTGAAGAACGCGAACCCGCAGGCGCGGATCCACGTCAAGCTGGTCTCCGAGGTCGGTGTCGGCACGGTCGCGGCGGGTGTGTCCAAGGCGCACGCGGACGTCGTGCTCATCTCCGGTCACGACGGCGGCACGGGCGCCTCCCCGCTGACCTCGCTGAAGCACGCGGGCGGCCCCTGGGAGCTCGGTCTCGCCGAGACCCAGCAGACCCTGCTGCTCAACGGCCTGCGCGACCGGATCGTCGTCCAGACCGACGGCCAGCTCAAGACCGGCCGTGACGTCGTCATCGCCGCGCTGCTCGGCGCCGAGGAGTTCGGTTTCGCGACCGCTCCGCTCGTCGTCTCCGGCTGCGTCATGATGCGCGTCTGCCACCTGGACACCTGCCCGGTCGGCATCGCCACCCAGAACCCGGTCCTGCGCGACCGCTTCTCCGGCAAGGCCGAGTACGTCGTCAACTTCTTCCAGTACATCGCCCAGGAGGTCCGCGAGATCCTCGCCGAGCTCGGCTTCCGCTCCATCGAGGAGGCCGTCGGCCACGCCGAGGCGCTCGACGTGACCCGCGCGGTCGACCACTGGAAGGCGCAGGGCCTGGACCTGGCCCCGCTGTTCCACGTGCCGTCGCTGCCCGAGGGCGCGGTCCGCCACCAGGTGATCGCCCAGGACCACGGCCTGGAGAAGGCGCTCGACAACGAGCTGATCAAGCTCGCCGCCGACGCCCTGGCCGCCGACTCCGCGACCGACGCCCAGCCGGTGCGCGCCCAGGTCTCCATCCGCAACATCAACCGCACGGTCGGCACCATGCTCGGCCACGAGGTGACGAAGAAGTTCGGTGGCGCCGGCCTGCCCGACGACACCATCGACATCACCTTCACCGGTTCCGCGGGCCAGTCCTTCGGCGCCTTCCTCCCGCGCGGTGTCACGCTGCGCCTGGAGGGCGACGCCAACGACTACGTCGGCAAGGGCCTCTCGGGCGGCCGGGTGATCGTCCGTCCCGACCGGGGCGCCGACCACCTCGCCGAGTTCTCGACCATCGCGGGCAACACCATCGCGTACGGCGCGACCGGCGGCGAGCTGTTCCTGCGCGGTCGTACCGGCGAGCGGTTCTGCGTCCGCAACTCCGGCGCGACGGTCGTCTCCGAGGGCGTGGGCGACCACGGCTGCGAGTACATGACCGGCGGTCACGCGGTGGTGCTCGGCCCGACGGGCCGCAACTTCGCGGCCGGTATGTCCGGCGGTGTCGCCTACGTGATCGACCTCGACCGCGACAACGTCAACGTCGGCAACCTGGAGTCGGTCGAGGAGCTGGCCGACACCGACAAGCAGTGGCTGCACGACGTGGTGCGCCGGCACCAGGAGGAGACCGGCTCCACGGTCGCCGAGAAGCTGCTGGCCGAGTGGGACACCCCTGGAGGAGGGGTCGAGCGCTTCAGCAAGATCATCCCCAGCACGTACAAGGCAGTGCTCGCCGCCAAGGACGCCGCCGAGCAGGCGGGACTCTCCGAGTCCGAGATCACCGAGAAGATGATGGAGGCGGCGATCAATGGCTGACCCGAAGGGCTTTCTCAACCACGGCCGTGAGGTCGCCAAGTCCCGTCCGGTCGAGGAGCGCCTGAAGGACTGGAACGAGGTCTACGTCCCCGGCTCCCTGCTGCCGATCATCAGCAAGCAGGCCAGCCGCTGCATGGACTGCGGCATCCCGTTCTGTCACAACGGCTGTCCGCTGGGGAACCTCATCCCCGAGTGGAACGACTACGCCTACCGCGAGGACTGGTCCGCGGCTTCGGAGCGTCTGCACGCGACGAACAACTTCCCCGAGTTCACGGGGCGGCTGTGCCCGGCCCCGTGCGAGTCGGCGTGCGTCCTCGGCATCAACCAGCCGCCGGTGACCATCAAGAACGTCGAGGTCTCGATCATCGACAAGGCGTGGGAGACCGGTGACGTCGCCCCGCAGGCGCCCGAGCGGCTGTCCGGCAAGACGGTCGCCGTCATCGGCTCGGGCCCGGCGGGCCTGGCCGCCGCCCAGCAGCTGACCCGGGCCGGCCACACCGTCGCCGTCTACGAGCGCGCCGACCGCATCGGCGGCCTGCTCCGCTACGGCATCCCCGAGTTCAAGATGGAGAAGCGGCACATCAACCGCCGCATCGAGCAGATGCGCGCGGAGGGCACCCGCTTCCGTACCGGCATCGAGATCGGCCGCGACCTCAAGGCGACCGACCTGAAGAAGCGGTACGACGCCATCGTCATCGCCGCCGGTGCGACGACCGCGCGTGACCTGCCGGTGCCGGGCCGCGAGCTCAAGGGCATCTACCAGGCCATGGAGTACCTGCCCCTGTCGAACAAGGTCCAGGAGGGCGACTACGTCGTCTCCCCGGTCTCGGCCGAGGGCAAGCACGTCGTGGTCATCGGCGGCGGCGACACCGGCGCGGACTGCGTGGGCACCGCCCACCGCCAGGGCGCGGCCTCCGTCACCCAGCTGGAGATCATGCCCCGGCCGGGCGACGAGCGGAACGCCGTCACCCAGCCGTGGCCGACCTTCCCGATGCTGTACAAGGTGACCTCCGCGCACGAGGAGGGCGGCGAGCGGGTCTACTCCGTCTCCACCACCCACTTCGAGGGCGACGAGGACGGCAACGTCCAGTGGCTGCACCTCACCGAGGTCGAGTTCATCGACGGCAGGCTGACCCCGAAGCCGGGCACCGAGCGCAAGATCCCGGCCCAGCTGGTGACGCTGGCGATGGGCTTCACCGGCACCGACCGGGACAACGGCCTGGTCGACCAGTTCGGCCTGGACCTCGACGAGCGGGGCAACATCGCCCGCGACGCCGACTTCCAGACCAACGTCCCCGGAGTCTTCGTCGCCGGTGACGCGGGCCGCGGCCAGTCGCTCATCGTGTGGGCGATCGCGGAGGGCCGCTCGGCCGCCCGCGGCGTCGACCGCTTCCTGACCGGCGCCAGCGACCTGCCGGCCCCGATCCGCCCGACGGACCGCGCGCTGATGGTCTGACGGTTCACGAAGAACGTCCCGTACAAAGGCGTACGGAACACCGGCAGCGTCTGCCCAGTCCCCGACCGGACTGCGGGCAGGCGCTGTCGCCTTTTCCGGCCTTTTCAGCTGCTCAGACCGTCAGTTCCGCGACCTTCGCCATCGCCAGGATCACCAGCAGCGCCAGCAGGGCCGCGCACGCGCCGACCTGCACGAGGGTGCGGCGCTGGTCGCGGGGCGCGTAGGCGAAGGCGACGGTCACCACGGCGCCGGCCAGCAGTCCGCCGAGGTGGCCCTGCCAGGAGGTGAGGCCCGCGGAGATCAGCAGCCACAGCAGCAGGCCGGCCATGAAACGGTTGACCTGAGCCATGTCGGCGCCCAGCCGCCGCGCCATGACGTAGTACGCGGCGCCGAGCCCGAAGATGGCGCCGGACGCGCCCAGCGTCGGGGTGTCCGGCGCCAGCAGCAGCACCAGCACCGAGCCGCCCAGCGCCGACAGCAGATACAGGGTGACGTACCGGATCCGGCCGAGCTGGAACTCGACCACCCGGCCGATGTTCCACAGCGACACCATGTTCATCACGATGTGCAGGATCCCGAACGTGCCCCCGGTCGGTGGCAGATGCAGGAACGCACCGGTCAGCAGCCGGTACCACTCCCCGTCGACGACACCCTCGGGGTGGAAGGCCGAGGGGTACCCGGCCACCCACACGTAGTGCCCGCCGTCCGGTCCGACCAGCCCCCGGCCCAGCATCTCGAACCGGTCCACGACCGACGGCCGCACCAGCTCGCCCAGATACGCGAGCACATTGAGCCCGATCAGGACGTACGTCACCACGGGCGCCGAGATGATCCGCCCGCCGAACGCCGTGCGCGCCTGCCGCACCGACCGCGCGCCCTGACGTACGCACTCCACGCACTGGTGGCCGACGGACGCCTCCCGCATGCAGTCCGGGCAGATGTGGCGGTCGCAGCGGGTGCAGCGGACGTGGGACTCCACCGCGGGATGGCGGTAGCAGGTGGTGACGGTGGACTCGGGTTCCACGCCGGCTCCTCGGAGGGGATGGGACGAACGGTGAGCCGGTGGGGACGGCGGCGAACAAAATAACGAACACAGGTGACGGATGGGAGAGTAGGGGCCATGGTTGCGATCAGTCTGAAGAAGGTCGAGGAGACCGCGCCGGCCCTGGTCAGCCTCTACAAGAGCGCCGGGGTCTCGCTGCGCAAGCACGGGCTGGACGGGCTGCGGGCCGCCGTGTACCTCGTCGTCGACTACTCCGGCTCGATGAAGCCGTACTACGAGGACGGCAGTGTGCAGGCGCTGGCCGACCGGGTGCTCGGGCTGTCCGCGCATCTCGACGACGACGGAAGCGTGCCGGTGGTGTTCTTCTCGACGGACGTCGACGCCGAGACCGAGATCGCGCTCGCCGACCACGCGGGGCGCGTCGAGAAGATCGTGGCCGGGCTCGGGCACATGGGCAGGACCAGCTACCACCTGGCCATGGACGCCGTGATCGACCACTACCTCGACAGCGGCTCCACCGACCCCGCCCTGGTGGTCTTCCAGACCGACGGCGGCCCGGTCAACAAGCTCGCCGCCGAACGGTACCTGTGCAAGGCGGCCCGGCTGCCGCTGTTCTGGCAGTTCGTGGGCTTCGGGGACCCGCACAGCAAGCAGTTCGACTTCCTGCGCCGGCTCGACGACCTGGCGGTCCCGGACAAGCGGGTCGTCGACAACGCCGGGTTCTTCCACGCCGGGGCCGACCCGCGGAAGGTGTCGGACGGCGAGTTGTACGACCGGCTCGTGGGCGAGTTCCCGAAGTGGCTGGTGGCGGCGCGGGCGCAGGGAATCGTGCCGCCGTCCTGAACGCACCGTTGGCCCGGCCCCGGGGAGCGTGCCACCCTGATGTTGATCCGACGGGGAGGCGACGACGTATGGACGGCGCACGTGCGGACGACCACGGGGCTTCGGCGCGCAGGGAGCCCCCGGGCAAGGGCGAGAAGGTCGCGGACTGGGCCGACGGACGGCTCGGCCTCTACGCCCTGGCCAAGGCCAACATGCGCAAGGTCTTTCCGGACCACTGGTCCTTCATGCTCGGCGAGGTCTGCCTGTACAGCTTCATCATCCTGATCCTCACCGGCATCTACCTGACCCTGTTCTTCGAGCCCAGCGGGGTCGAGGTCACCTACCACGGCTCGTACGTGCCGCTCAACGGCGTCCGGATGACCCGCGCCTACGAGTCCGCGCTCGACATCAGCTTCGACGTGCGCGGCGGACTGCTCATCCGGCAGATCCACCACTGGGCGGCGCTGGTCTTCGTCACCGGCATGCTGGTGCACATGATGCGGGTGTTCTTCACCGGTGCCTTCCGCAAGCCCCGCGAGGTCAACTGGCTGTTCGGCTGGACCCTGCTGATGCTCGGCATCATCACCGGCCTGACCGGCTACTCGCTCCCGGACGACCTGCTCTCCGGCACCGGCATCCGCTTCGCCGACGGCGCGATCCTGTCGATCCCGATCGTCGGCACGTATCTGTCGATGTTCCTGTTCGGCGGGGAGTTCCCGGGCCACGACATCATCTCGCGGCTCTTCCCGGTCCACGTCCTGCTGCTGCCAGGGCTGATGCTGGGGCTGGTGGTCGCCCATCTGATCCTGGTCTTCTACCACAAGCACACCCAGTACCCCGGGCCCGGGCGCGACCAGAAGACCGTGGTCGGCATGCCCTTCCTGCCCGTGTACATGGCCAAGGCCGGCGGCTTCTTCTTCCTCGTCTTCGGCGTGCTGGCGGTCATGGGCGGCATCGCCAGCATCAACCCCGTGTGGGCCTTCGGCCCCTACCGGCCGGACCTGGTGACCACCGGCGCCCAGCCCGACTGGTACCTCGGCTTCTCCGAGGGACTGATCCGGGTGATGCCGGGATGGGAGATCAACGCCTGGGGCCACACCCTGGTCCTCGGCGTCCTCATCCCCTTCTCGCTCTTCCCGCTGATCCTGCTCGCCCTCGGCCTGTATCCCTTCGTCGAGGCGTGGATCACCGGGGACAGACGCGAGCACCACATCCTGGACCGGCCGCGCAACGCGCCCGTGCGCACCGGGCTGGGCGTGGCCTGGCTCGCCCTGTACGTGGTGCTGCTGATCGGCGGCGGCAACGACATCGTGGCCACGCATCTGCACCTGTCCATCAACGCCATCACGTGGTTCGTGCGGGTCGCCTTCTTCGCGGCGCCGGTCGTCGCCTTCGTCGTCAGCAAACGGGTCTGCCTGGGCCTGCAGCGCCGGGACCGGGACAAGGTGCTGCACGGCAGGGAGACCGGCACCATCAAACGGCTGCCGAGCGGCGAGTACGTCGAGGTGCACGAACCGCTCCCGCAGGACCAGCTCTTCACCCTCACCCAGCACGAGCAGAACCCGCCCTACGAGATCGGCCCGCTCGTCGACGCCAACGGCGTGCGCCGGCCGGTCACCGTCGCCCAGCGGGTGCGTGCCCAGCTGGCCCGGGCGATGTTCGGGCCCGAGTCGCGGATCGCCAAACCGACCGTGGCGGAGTACCGGGAGCTCACCAGCGGCGACCACCACCACTGACCACCAGCGCCCGGCACTCCCGCGGCGTGCCCCACGCGGTGCGCAGCGCTCTGGCCTTGGTCAGCCACAGGGACAGGTCGTACTCCGCGGTGTACCCGATCGCGCCGTGCGACTGGAGCGCGGTACGGGCCGCCCGGTACGCCGCCTCGCAGGCCGCGACCTTGGCGGCGGCCACGTCGGCGGGCGCCATGGTGAGCGCGGCTGCGAACACCAGGGGCCGCGCGAACTCCAAGGCGATCTTGACGCCGGCCAGCCGGTGCTTGACGGCCTGGAAGGAGCCTATGGGGACGCCGAACTGGGTGCGCTGTTTCACGTACGCGACGGTCCGGTCGAGGAGGGCGAGACCGACACCGAGGGCCTGGGCGGCGGTGGCGAGGCGGGCGTGGGCGAGGGCGTGCGCCACGGGCGGCTCGGCGGTGAGGAGTTCGCCGCCCGGAGTCAGGGGGGTGAGACGGCGGGCGGGATCGAGGGA
>NZ_WVUG01000264.1 GCF_017614965.1 Streptomyces griseorubiginosus
CCCCTACCCGTCCCATCCCCAGGGACTGCCGCCCCTTCAACCCCGCCAGGGCTCCGCCCCGGACCCCGATCGGCCCTTCGGGCCCCGTCCTCAAACGCCGGACGGGCTGAATGATGCCGACCGGCGTCAAGCGCTCGACGGGCCGAGCGGTGCGACCGACGTCATGCGCTGGACAAGCCGGGTCACCCAGGTCAGCCGGAGAAGGCCGGATCAGGCTCTGATGATCGCCAGTACCTCGTCCCGCACCTTGGTCATCGTCGCCTCGTCCCTCGCCTCCGTGTTCAGCCGCAGCAGCGGTTCCGTGTTGGAGGGGCGGACATTGAACCACCAGTCGGTGGAGGTGACGGTGAGGCCGTCGAGTTCGTCGAGGGTGACGTCCTCGCGGGCGCCGTACGTCGATCGGATCGCCGCCAGGCGGGACTTCTGGTCGGCCACCGTGGAGTTGATCTCGCCGGAGCCCACGTAGCGGTCGTATGCGGCCACGAGCGAGGACAGGGGGCCGGACTGGCCACCCAGGGCCGCGAGGACGTGCAGGGCCGCCAGCATGCCCGTGTCGGCGTTCCAGAAGTCCTTGAAGTAGTAGTGCGCGGAGTGTTCGCCGCCGAAGATCGCGCCCGACGAAGCCATCTCGGCCTTGATGAAGGAGTGGCCGACCCGGGTGCGGACCGGGGTGCCGCCGTGCTCCCTGACCACCTCGGGGACCGACCACGACGTGATCAGGTTGTGGATGATCACGCCCTTGCCGCCGTTCCTCTCCAGTTCCCGCGCGGCCACCAGCGCCGTGATCGCGGACGGGGAGACCGGGTCGCCGTGCTCGTCGACCACGAAGCAGCGGTCCGCGTCGCCGTCGAAGGCGATGCCGAGGTCGGCGGACTCCTCGCGCACGCGCTGCTGCAGGTCGACGAGGTTGGCCGGGTCGAGCGGGTTGGCCTCGTGGTTGGGGAAGGTGCCGTCGAGTTCGAAGTACATCGGGACGAGGGTCAGGGGCAGGCCCTCGAACACCGTGGGCACGGTGTGGCCCCCCATGCCGTTGCCCGCGTCGACCACGACCTTCAGGGGACGGATGGAGGTCAGGTCCACGAGGGAGCGGAGGTGGGCCGCGTAGTCCGTCAACGTGTCACGCTGTGTGATGGTTCCCGGTGACGCGGCCGGTTCCGGCGCGCCCGACTCGGTCCACTCCTCCGCCAGTTCGCGGATCTGGGCCAGGCCCGTGTCCTGGCCCACCGGTGCCGCGCCCGCCCGGCACATCTTGATGCCGTTGTACTGGGCCGGGTTGTGCGAGGCCGTGAACATCGCGCCCGGCAGGCCGAGCGCACCCGAGGCGTAGTACAGCTGGTCCGTCGAGCAGAGGCCGATCTCGGTGACGTCGGCGCCCTGGGCCGCCGCGCCGCGCGCGAAGGCGCGTGACAGGCCCGGCGAGGACGGGCGCATGTCGTGGCCGGTCACGATCGCGTCCGCCCCGGTGACGCGGACGAAGGCGGCGCCGAAGAGCTCGGCCAGTGTCTCGTCCCACTGGTCCGGTACCACTCCGCGTACGTCATACGCCTTCACGATCTGCGACAGATCAGCAGCCACGGCCAACCCTCCTGAAGTCCTATCGGTCGCCCACAAACTACCCGTACCGGAAGACCGGGTGCCGTCCGGTCGTCGCGTAGCGCAATCCGAGCCGTTGGCTCGGGTCAGAGCCGGGTAAGGGCACAGGGCGCGGGCGGGGTGACGTCCGGAGGAAGAAATCGGAGGGGGAAACCGGAGGAGGACCTGGGGAGTCCGAAGGGGAAGTTGCCCCGGGAGTCGGTCAGTTGTCCGGGGAGCGCAGTACCCGCAGGTGGCCGCGGCGCGCGACCTCCATGGGGTCCGCCGAGCGGGCCCCGCCGCCGCCCGCCTGGGCCGCCCGCTCCTGCGGACGGGCCGCCTCGCGCACCGCGTTGGCAAGCGCTTCCAGGTCGTCGCCGCTGGGGCGGGCCGGGGCGGAGCCGTCGAGGAGGCGGACGACCTCCCAGCCGCGTGGGGCGGTGAGGCGCTCGGAGTGCTCGGCGCACAGGTCGTAGCAGTGGGGTTCGGCGTAGGTGGCGAGCGGGCCGAGGACCGCGGTCGAGTCGGCGTAGACGTACGTCAGCGTCGCGACGGCGGGTCGGCCGCAGGCGGTTCGCGAACAGCGACGTACAGGGCTCACGACGTTGGACGGTACCGCACTCTTGAGCGGGCCGCGACGACTCTCCCCCAGGTCACCCCACCGTGTCGTGCTGTGAATCGCCCCACACACCCCTTCCGGCACCCCGCGCTGACCTGCGGGGACATCCGTTCACAGGGCATCGACCGACCCCTCGTACGATCAACACTCCGTACAAACACCGTCATTTGCCTCGACATCGACGGTCTCGGAGAGATACGGAATCGAGCCCAACCTTGGCTGGAATGGTCATCCTGAGACAGGGCTTACCAGGCCCCCGGGACCGTCCGGTATGCCGCGTGGGGTCGGGCGGCCGGTCCGCGCGGGGACTACGCTTCACCGGTGATGGACAACCCCGTAACGCCCCGGGCCGCTGCCCCCGGGCCCCGTCGTCGTGACCGCCACGGCCGCGGCATGCGCGGGCCGATCGCACCGCCCCAGGTGCCGCTCGCCGCGAGCCGCGCCGACGCGTTCGCGGATCTGGTGCAGGACTCGGTGGAGCGCCTGGAGCGACGCTGGCCCCAGCTCGCCGACATCGACTTCCTCGTCCTCGAGGTGCCGCGTCTGGACGGCCCCGGGCAGAGCTGGAACGACGAGGCGGTGCCCCTGGGCGGCACGATCGCCGCGCGCGAGGGACGTCCCGCGCGCGTGGTGGTCTACCGGCGGCCGGTGGAGATCCGCACGAAGGGCCGGGACGAGCGGGCCGCCCTGGTGCACGAGGTCGTCGTCGAGCAGGTCGCCGAGATCCTGGGGCTGACCCCCGAGACGGTCGACCCGCGCTACGGCGAGGACTGACCCCCGCCGCCCGCCTACTTCTGCAGCACCGACAGGTCCTGGTCCGTCTCCGGTACGGCGACCGTCCCGCGGTCGTCGGGCAGCGTCTGCACGGTGAAGCCCAGCACGCCCCCTTCCGTCGCCGCCAGGGTGCGCGCGGCGTACACGGGCCCGCCGGACACGGGCTCGACCGTCAGCGCGTACGTGCCCTTCAGACCGCTCGGGACCGGGGCGTCGACGTCCTGGGTGGTTCCGGCCTTGATCGTGTACGTCTTCGAGACCGCCGTACCGCCGTCGCTGCCCGCCGATGCGGTGACCTTCACCTGCGCGGTGCGGGTGGGCGCGGTGATGGACAGGGTGGTGCCCTTGCCGCTGTTGTCGGCGGACGTCGCGCGCGTGCCGACCGGCGCGGTGGCCGGGATGAACGCCGTCTCCTGCTTGGCGCCCTTGCCCCGTACGACCTTCAGCGCGGCGACGACCGGCACGGACTGGCCGGTGGGCGTGAGGATCAGGGAGCCCGCCTCGCCGCGGGTGACGTCACCGAGGTCGGCGGCGGTCGTCATGCCCGCCTTGACGTGCAGCGTCTCGTTTCCCGCCGGGGTGATCGAACCGCTCGGGGAGGCGAGACGCACCTTCAGGTCGGCGTCCGCGTCGCCGGGCGTGAAGGCGATCAGGCGCACGGATGTGGCGTCCTTGGGGATGCCCGGCAGGACGAGGCTGCCCGCGGGGTCGCCGGCGGCGGCCAGCCAGTCCCCGCCGGCCTTGTCGTCCAGCGCCTGCACGGCGGCGCCCAGCCGGCCGCTGCGGACGTTCACGTGGACGGTGAGGTCCGTCTGCTTCTCGTCGGTGAGCGTGGACAGCAGGATCGGCTCGCTGGCGTGCGGCGGGACCGTGATGCCCTCCCCCACCGTGGACTTGAGGTCGCCGTCCTTGCCGTAGAGCTCGATGTCCACGACGGCGGCGGAGTCGTCGGGGTTGGTCAGGTGCACGTAGTCTGTGCGCCCGGTGGCGGTGCTGGCGCCGGGGAACCAGAACTCGGTGTCGGGAGCGGTGCAGTTGACGCCCTGCAGGCCGCGCCCGTTGCCCGCGGCGACCTCGGTGGTCTCCTGGACCGTCCAGCCGGGCGCGAACTTCCCCTCGGCCGTCCCGATCAGACCGGGAGTGTCCGAACCGGAGGCGTCGGTCGTGACCGGAGTGCCCGGCTCCTTGGGGGTGAGGGTCGGCGCGCCGGTCTTCTTCTTGCCGCCCTTGCCGCCCTTCTTGTCGCCGTTCTTGCCGTCCGTCTTGCCGGTGCCGCCGGTCCCGTCGGCCGACTGCCCGGTGGCGGCCTGGAACGCGGCCTTGCCGTCGCTTCCCGTGCCCTTGGTGACGGGGGTGAAGGACGTGTACGAGGTCTCGGCGAGGTCGGAGGTGCTGGGCGCCGGGCACAGCAGTGAGGTGCGCTCCACGGGCAGTTCGGCGGCCGCCCTGGCGGTGTCCGTGCCGGAGGCGCCCGGCGCGGACAGCGACGCGAAGCCCGTGACGGCGGCGAGCGCGGCGGTCCCGGCGATCAGGGACAGGGTGGTGCGGTTCACTGCTGACTCCCGTCGGGGCGCTCAGGGGCGTGCGGGTGCTGCTGCGCCGGGTCGTACGCGGGGTCGTAACCCTGCTGGTACGTCGGGTCGTAGGCGGTCTGGTCGTACGTCCCCTGGGTCTGGCCGCCGTAGCCGTACGGGTCGTACTGGCCGCTCTGGTACGGGTCCGCCTGGTAGGTCTGGTCGTAGCCCGCCGGGTACTGCTGGGCGCCCTGGTATTGCTGCTGCTCGGCGTAGTCGCCGTACTGGGCGCCCGCGTAGGTCGCGGGGTCCCACTCGTCGTAGACCTGCTGCTGCGGAACGGCGACCGGGGTCTCCTCCTGCGGAGGAGACGGGAACTCCTCGCTCTGGTCGGCTTCCTCGGCCTCGGTCTCGGCCTGGGCGCGCAGGCGGCGGGCGCGGCGGCCCTCGCCGGAGACGGCCTGGGCGGGGATCGACGGCTCCTCGGGGAGGTCGTCGTCGACGTCGCGGCGCCTGCCGGGCAGGGCGAGGACGACGAGGACGACGGCGAGGGCGCCCTGGGCCCACAGCCAGGCGGTGTGGGTGAACGGGGCGTCGTAGGTGACGTCGAGGCGGCCGCCGGAGGCGGGGAGCTGGAAGCCCTGGGCCCAGCCGTCGACCGTGGTGCGGGTGAGCGGCTTGCCGTCGAGGGTGGCCGTCCAGCCCTCGGCGGCGGTGTCGGCCAGGCGCAGGACGCGGCCGTCGGGGCCGGCCGGGACCGTGGTGTGGATGTCGACGGGTCCGGCGGCGACGGGCTGCGGGGCGCCGGTGCCGGAGACGATGGTGGCGCGCGCGACCTCCTGGTCGACCCGCCACAGCGCGCTGCCGCCCTGCTGGCTCAGCCGGGACAGTCCCGGGGTGGCGTCCAGGACGCGGGTGATCTCGCGGGGTGCGCCCTTGTGGACGAGGACGTAGCGCACGGCGAACTTGCCGAGCTGGTCGGCCTGGTCGGCGCCGGAGCCGGCGACCAGGTTGGCGACGACCTTGTCGAGCTGGGCGTTCTCGCCGTCGGCCGCGGCCGTCTCGGCGTCGCCCATGCGGGCGCCGGAGCCGCGGACCAGGGTGTAGCCGACGCGCGCGGTGGAGTCGCTGTCGAGGACGAGCGTGCGTGCCTGGTCGCGGGTGCCGCTCTCCTCGGCGACGAACGCGGGCACCTGGGTGGGGTCGCGCCGTTCGACGGGGCCGTCGGCGCCGCGGAGCATCCAGCCGCCGGCGATCAGCAGCGGGCCGGCGAGCGAGGCGAAGGCGATCAGCGCGGCCACCGGCTGGCGCCAGCCGAAGCTCTGCTCGGCCACCCGCGCGCGGGCCCCGTCGGCGCCGAGGGCGGCGGCGCTCAGCAGGGCGAGGCCGTAGACGAGGGTCGCGGGTCCCGCCCAGGTCGAGTCGTTGGACAGGACGGCGAAGACCAGGCCCACCAGGGCGACCACCCAGGCCGCCCAGATGCCGGACTGGCGCTCCGAGCGCAGCAGGGCGGCCAGCGCGGCCAGCACGATGCCGATCAGCATCAGTCCGCTGACCGTGCCCGGGCCGCCGGGGCTCGCGCCGAGCAGGTCGAGGGCGGAGGCGGCCGAGGGGCCGTAGTCCAGGCCGGCCTCCTTGAAGAAGCCGGACGGCAGCAGGGTCAGCGACCAGGGGGCGAGGACCAGCAGGGGCGTGCCGAGCTGGGCCAGGAAGCGCAGGCCGTGGGCGGTGATGTCGTTGCGGCGCACGGCCAGGACCGCGACGCCCAGGATCAGGGCGATCGGCCACACGATCGGCGTGAAGGCGGTGGTGATCGTCAGCAGCAGCGCGTACGCCCAGGTGGCGCGCCAACTGCCGCGCGTTCCCGAGGTGTTCGCCAGGCCGCTCGCCGCCACGCCCGCGCGGGCGATGAGC
This sequence comes from Streptomyces griseorubiginosus, assembly GCF_017614965.1. Lineage (GTDB taxonomy): Bacteria > Actinomycetota > Actinomycetes > Streptomycetales > Streptomycetaceae > Streptomyces > Streptomyces griseorubiginosus_B. The sequence goes on from NZ_WVUG01000264.1 coordinate 6,394, forward strand.
GGCAGCAGGACGGCGAGTACGGCGGTGCCGATGCGGCCGCCGGCGAGGGCGCCGGTGGCGGCGGGCAGGAAGGCGTAGACGACGGCCGCCCACGCGCGCAGCAGCCGCGACTCGATGAGCGGACGGGAGGCGAAGTAGGCGGTGAAGCCTGCCAGCGGCACCGAGCAGACCAGCAGGACCGTGACGGCGAGTCCGGTCGAGCCGAACAGCACGGAGGACAGCGTCGCCACGATCGCCAGGTACGGCGGCGCGGACGGGGTGCCGCCGGCGCCCACAGCGTGCCAGGCGTCGAGGTAGCGCGACCACAGCTCACCGGAGTCGCCCGGCGCGGGCAGCAGGGCACCTCCGGAGAGCGCGCCGCTCGCGAGCAGGTCGCGGCAGGCGATCAGGGAGACGAACAGCAGGACCAGGAAGAGCATCGGGCCGGGCGCGCGGGCGATGCGCTTGAGGCGGGCGAACTGCTCGATCTCCAGGAAGTCGGCGTCGTCGCCGCCGGGCCCGGACTCGATCCCGCCGCCGTGCCGTCCCGCGCCGGAGGTGGCGTCGGGGTCGGAGCTGCCGAAGAGGTCGCCGGCGACCTGCTCGACGGTGGCCCGCACGGTGGCGCCGGGCGGCGGGAACAGCGCGCGCAGCTCGCCCTTGTCGATCTGCGGCTGGCCGCGCCTGCGCCGGCCGGCGATGATCCGCTCGGGCCGCAGGAGTGTGCCGAGCAGGCCGCGGATCTCGTCGAGGGCCTGTCCGGGGACCTTGCCGACGAGATAGGCGACGGTACGCACGAGCGTGCCGAGCACCAGGCGCAGCAGCACCCAGGGCAGCGCGGCCGTACGCGCGTTGACGAGGAGGGTGTAGGCGGCGCCCGCCTTGTCGACCATGTGCGGGGAGGCGGCGCTGCGGCCCACGCAGTCGACGGTGCGGCGCTCGCGGGAGGCGGCCTCGGCGTGCCGTACGACCGCCTCGGGGGCGACGAGGACGCGGTGGCCGGCGGCGGTGGCGCGCCAGCACAGGTCGACGTCGTCGCGCATCAGTGGCAGCCGTTTGTCGAAGCCGCCGAGCTGTTCGAAGACGTCGCGCCGGATCAGCATGCCGGCGGTGGACACCGACAGCACGGACCGGACGTGGTCGTGCTGGCCCTGGTCCTGCTCTCGGCGGTCCAGGCCGGTCCAGCGGCGGCCGGAGTTGGCGATGGAGACGCCGACCTCGAGCAGCTGGCGCTTGTCGTACCAGCCGCGGAGCTTGGGGCCGACGACGGCCACGTCGTCGCGGCCGAGCTCCAGTTCGTTCTCCACGACGCGCAGCAGCTGGGCCAGGGCGTCGGGGTCGGGGGCGCTGTCGTCGTGCAGCAGCCACAGCCACTGGACCGGCTCGCCGTGCGGCAGCTCCGGCATGTCGTAGGCGTCGTCGCGCCAGGTACGGGTGACCGGGTCCCAGCCGCTGGGCCGCTTCAGATAGGGCAGTTCGTCCGGGGTGAGCACGGGGGCGGTCCGGGCCGCCTCCTCGACGGCCTGGCCGAAGCCGGTGCGGCGGGCGAGGTGCAGCACCCGGTCGGCGCCGAGGGCCTCGGTGACCAGCTGGGCGGAGTCGTCGGCGCTGCCGGTGTCGGCGGCCATGGCGAACTGGACGGGCCGCTCCTGGCCGAGCAGACCGGCGAGCGCGTCGGGCAGCCAGCGGGCGCCGTCGTGGGAGACGAGCACCGCGGTCACCACGTGACGCGGGAACTCAGGCGTGGCAGCGTCGTGTTGGGCTGCCGTGTGGCTGTGCACGGACATCGAGGTACGGGCCCCGGTTCGCTGGACTGCGGTGGACGTCTGTGCCCGGTGGGGGCAGCGAGGCGTCTCGGACGAGCGACCACACTATCGGCTGGGCACAGGGGCGGCCCGCCGCCTGTGGATAACCCACCTGCGACGGGCCGTTCGGTTGTGTGGGGAGTGGGGGCCGTCCGCTCAGACGGCCGCCTTCTTCAGGCGGCGTCGCTCCCGTTCGGACAGGCCGCCCCAGATGCCGAAGCGCTCGTCGTTGGCGAGGGCGTACTCGAGGCACTCGGAGCGGACCTCACAGGCGAGGCAGACCTTCTTGGCCTCCCGGGTCGAGCCGCCCTTCTCGGGGAAGAAGGACTCGGGGTCGGTCTGGGCGCACAGCGCGCGCTCCTGCCAGCCGAGTTCCTCGTCCGCGTCGTCGACCAGCAGTTGCTGCACCAGCTCGGTCATGTGCGCCCCTCGTCCGTCTTTCGCGTCCCCGTGATGTAGCCGTTACCGATTCCGGCTGAACGACACGAGTGAAATTACAAGTGTGCTGCTCCGGGCGAGTCAAGCCGAGATCTGCTATTGGGCCCCTTATTCACTCTGCGGAACCAAGGCCATGCGGAAAGTGTTCAAATCGGCATAAACCTTGACATGCAGACGAGGCCCCCGAGGGCCTACGGCCCGTACAGAGCCTTGTACGGGGAAGGACGCCCGGATGTTCGATCTCGTTCCACGCGCATCCCGAAGCAAGCCGGATCACAGTCGGATCACGGGATCACAACGAGGCTTGTGCGCCCGGTTGTGCGCCATGTGTCCCCGAGGACGCCAGCACAAACCTTTCACCTCTCAGATGAACCGGATGAGGTGAAACCGGTCCCACATACCGGGCGTCGAGTTGACAGTCGAGGTGTGAACCGATTGCCTTGTGGGCATGCTCGCGAACTTGGCACTCACCTCGACCGGCTCCGCCGGGTCCCACGGTGCTGCCCGCGCGCGCTGTAGCTGTTGTTGCTGTTCCAGCTGTTGAGCCACGTCTCGCTCCGGCTGTGACCGAGTCCCCCGCGACCCGGTCGGCGTTTTCTCATCACCCGTTCCCTCTGACCTTCTTTCACTGAGGAACCACAGCACCCCTTATGAACAGCGACAACGACCTCCAGATCGCCGGCGACATCCTCGAAGTCACCCACCTGCTGCAGCCGCCGCGCGAGCACCCGGCCACCGTGGCCGAGTTCGTGGGCCTGGCCCGCGCCATCGCCGCCGACCGCGCCCAGTGGGAGCACCTCGTCGAGTACGACGCCACGACGCGCTGGTACCACCGGCTGCGCACCGGGCCCGGCTACGAGGTGTGGCTGCTGTCCTGGGTTCCGGGACAGGGCAGCGGGCCGCACGACCACGGGCGCTCCTCCGGGGTGCTCACGGTCCTGGAGGGCACGCTGACCGAGCGCACCGGACGCGGCACGCGCGCGCTGGCGGCCGGGGCGCAGCGGGTGTTCGCGCCGGGGTACGTGCACGAGGTCGTCAACGACGCCCTGGAGCCCGCGGTCAGTCTGCACGTCTACTACCCGGGCCTGACCGAGATGCCGATGCACACGAGTGCCGCGTGCGAGGCGCGTCCGGTGACTGCCTGACGCTTTGTCGTACCCGCCTGCAAGACTTGGCCCCATGCGCATTGTGGTTCTGGCAGGCGGCATCGGTGGTGCCCGGTTCCTGCGCGGTCTGAAGCGGGCCGTGCCGGACGCTGACGTCACGGTCATCGGCAACACCGGGGACGACATCCACCTCTTCGGGCTGAAGGTCTGCCCGGACCTCGACACGGTGATGTACACGCTCGGCGGCGGCATCAACGAGGAGCAGGGGTGGGGGCGGGCCGAGGAGACCTTCCACCTCAAGGAGGAGCTCGCGGCCTACGGTGTGGGCCCGGAGTGGTTCGGTCTCGGCGACCGGGACTTCGCCACGCACATCGTGCGGACCCAGATGCTGGGCGCCGGCTATCCGCTGAGCGCGGTGACGGAGGCGCTGTGCGACCGGTGGCAGCCGGGCGTACGGCTGATCCCCATGACCGACGACCGCGTCGAGACGCATGTCGCCGTCGAGGTCGACGGCGAGCGCAAGGCCGTGCACTTCCAGGAGTACTGGGTGCGGCTGCGGGCCTCCGTGCCGGCCGAGGCGGTCGTACCGGTCGGGGCCGAGCAGGCGAAGCCGGCGCCGGGGGTGCTGGAGGCGATCGCGGAGGCGGACGTCATCCTCTTCCCGCCGTCGAACCCGGTCGTGTCGGTGGGCACGATCCTCGCGGTGCCGGGCATGAGGGAGGCGATCGCGGAGGCCGGAGTGCCGGTGGTGGGCCTGTCCCCCATTGTCGGGGACGCGCCCGTGCGTGGCATGGCCGACAAGGTGCTCGCGGCGGTGGGCGTGGAGTCGACGGCCGCGGCGGTCGCCGAGCACTACGGCTCGGGGCTGCTGGACGGCTGGCTCGTCGACACCGTGGACGCGGGCGCCGTGGAGCGCGTCGAGGCCGCCGGGATCCGGTGCCGGGCCGTGCCGCTGATGATGACCGACCTGGAGGCGACCGCGCGGATGGCCCGGGAGGCGCTGGAGCTGGCGGAGGAGGTGCGGGCCTCGTGAGCGCGACGCCGTCCGACGGCTACACGGTCTGGGCGGTGCCCGGGCTGCCCGAGGTGCAGCCCGGGGACGACGTCGCCAAGCTGATCGCCGCCGCCGAGCCGGGGCTGGCCGACGGGGACGTCCTGCTCGTCACCTCGAAGATCGTGTCCAAGGCGGAGGGGCGGATCGTCGCCGCCGCGGACCGGGAGGCCGCCATCGACGCCGAGACCGTGCGGGTCGTGGCCCGGCGCGGAGCGCTGCGGATCGTCGAGAACCGGCAGGGGCTGGTCATGGCGGCGGCCGGCGTCGACGCCTCCAACACCCCGGCCGGCACGGTCCTGTTGCTGCCCGAGGACCCGGACGCGTCCGCGCGCGCGATCCGCGACGGACTGCGCGCGGCCCTCGGCGTCGACGTGGGCGTCGTGGTGACCGACACCTTCGGCCGGCCCTGGCGCGCGGGGCTCACGGACGTCGCGATCGGCGCCGCCGGGGTGCGCGTGCTGGACGATCTGCGCGGGGGCACGGACGCGTACGGCAATCCGCTGAGCGCGACCGTCGTGGCCACCGCGGACGAGCTCGCCGCCGCCGGTGACCTGGTCAAGGGCAAGGCCGCCGGGCGGCCCGTCGCCGTGGTGCGCGGGCTGGCGCACGTGGTCGCACAGGACCACGGGGAAGGGGCGCGGGCCATGGTGCGCGGGGCGCGCGACGACATGTTCCGGCTGGGGACCTCCGAGGCGGTACGGGAGGCGGTGACCCAGCGCCGTACCGTACGGGCCTTCACGGACGAGCCCGTCGACCCCGGTGCGGTGCGGCGGGCCGTGGCCCTGGCGGTCACCGCGCCCGCGCCGCATCACACCACGCCGTGGCGGTTCGTGCTGCTGGAGTCGCAGGAGTCGCGGACCCGGCTGCTGGAGGCGATGCGGGACGCGTGGATCGCCGACCTGCGGCGCGACGGCAAGAGCGAGGAGTCGATCGCCAAGCGGGTGCGCCGGGGGGACGTGCTGCGCAACGCGCCCTGCCTGGTGGTGCCGTGTCTGGTGACGGACGGGTCGCACACGTACGGGGACCCGCGGCGCGACGGGGCGGAGCGAGAGATGTTCGTCGTCGCGATGGGCGCCGGCGTGCAGAACTTCCTGGTCGGACTGGCCGGTGAGCGGCTGGGCTCGGCGTGGGTGTCGTCGACCATGTTCTGCCGGGACGTGGTGCGGGAGGTCCTGGGGTTGCCTGAGGAGTGGGATCCCATGGGGGCGGTGGCCGTGGGGCATCCGGCCGAGGAGCCGTGGGCGCGCGGCGAGCGGGACGTGGGGAGCTTCGTCGAGGTGCGGTGATCTCGCGCCCGTACCCCCTAGTCTCTGAGGACGTCCCGCTGGTCTCGCGGGACGTCCCCGACATCCAGGAACCCAGCCGTGGCAGGACGCTTCTCTCCCCGGCCCACTCGTACGACCGTGCGAGGTGGGCAGGTCGGTGTGTCTGCGGGGATACCCCGGCAGGCCGCGGCGCCCGGCCGGGTGCGGACCGTGGTGCCCGCCGGGCCGCTGGAACTGGGGCTGGTGCTGGGGGTGCTGCGGCGCGGGCCCGGGGATCCGACCTTCCGGGCCATGCCCGACGGGTCCGTATGGCGGGCGAGTCTGACGCCCGGCGGGCCCGGGACGCTGCGGGTGTCCGTGAGCGGGGGCGCGGTCCGGGGCG
>NZ_WVUG01000265.1 GCF_017614965.1 Streptomyces griseorubiginosus
CCGGGACGGTGAAGTGCTTCTCCTTCAGCGGTGCGGTCCTGGCCGCCTGTGGGGTCTGCCGGACCTTGCCGGCCTTCAGCGACTTCGCGTCGGGGTTGATGGTGCTGCCGACCCAGGTGCCGCTCTCGGTGAACGGCTGGTCGAACTTGATGTCGAAGTGCAGCGTGTACCTGTTGTTGGCGCCGCAGAAGTGACCGCTGTCGATCGCGCCGCTGATCTCCTTGTCGCTCACCACCTGGACGCGGGTTCCGTCCACCTGGGTGGCGCCGCCGCTGAGCTTGAACAGCAGGTTCGCCTGCCGGCCCGCCGGGAAGGTGAAGCGGCCCAGACCTGCCCGGGTGGTGTCGGTGAGCTCGGTCCTGACGCCGTTCGCGTCGGTGACCCGGTAGTAGCCGATGCCCGCCTGCTCGTCGCTGTGGCTGAAGCCGACGGAGGTGTCGCCCAGGCTGCCCGACAGAGCGCCGGTCACCGGCAGGATCGGCAGGTCGCCGGCGACGGGGCAGCCGGGGCCGGAGACATGGGTGAGGCTGTAGCCGGAGATCTTGCTGTCGTTGTACTCGTATCCGCCGCCGTCGGGGCGGTGGGGCGTCGTGTCGGGGCCCCACTGCACCATGCCGACCGGCATGTCCGGGCCGGGGAAGGTGTCCACGGCACCGGACGTGCCGATGAGGGGATTGACCAGGGACGCGGGATCCTTCACGAAGGCCGGCGTCGCGGTGCCCGCGGCGTGGGCGCTCTCCATGCCCGTGAGCGGGAGGGCCGCCATGCCCAGGACGCAGAGAACCGCCATCCGTCGGGGGAGTCTTCTTCGGTCGCGTGGTGCAGCTGAACGTCGGGGTCTCACCATCGGTTGCCTCCGCAGCAGTTCGTGCTCGCACATCGGTCGCCGGCGCCGTGAGAACGCGGCGCCGGCGACAGGCAACGATTCCGGTCGCCCGGCCTGACAACGTTGCCATTCACGAGTGTCGAGTGAAACGCCTGCGCTTGCGGCATGTCAACGAGGCCAACACGAGTTTCTGGGTCAGGAGTTGGCAAATACGTCGGCGCCGGAACCGGACCGCGCTCCGGCCTGGGCTTATTGCCTGGCGTCGTAGGCCCGGCGGGCCCGCTCGACGTGGTCCAGATTGGGCGACCACTCGGAGAGCGCCGCGAACAACGGCGCCAGACTGCGGCCGAGTTCGGAGATCTCGTACTCCACCCGGGGCGGGACCTCGGCGTGATAGGTCCTCAGGACGAGCCCGTCACGCTCCAGTTGACGCAGCCGCTGGGTCAGCACCTTGGGCGTGATGGTGGCGATCCGGCGTTCCAGCTCCACGAACCGTTGCCGGCCGTACTCGTTGAGGGTCCACAGGATCGGAGTGGTCCACCGGCTGAAGACCAGGTCGACCACCGGCGCGATCGGACAGGCGCTGTTCGGCGAGACCTCGGCCCGGTCCTGCCCTGTTGTGCTCTCGGCCACATCCGCCCCCTCGTCCCAGTACTTTCCTCTAGGTACCTACTGACTTCGCGATAGTAGCGTCGCCGTGCACCTCAAGGACTCGGAAACGGGAGAGAACATGATCGTGGTGACCGGCGCAACGGGTAATGTCGGGCGGCCGCTTGTGCGGGCGCTCGCCGCGGCGGGTGAGCAGGTGACTGCGGTGTCCCGGCGGACCCCGCCCGCACCACTGCCGGCAGGGGTACGGCATCATCGGGCCGACCTGACCGAGCCGCGGAACCTCAAGCCCGCCCTCGACGGGGCCGACACGCTGTTCCTGCTCACCTCCGGCGACTTCATGGCCGCCGGCGGCGACCTCGGCAGCGTCCTCGATGCCGTGCGCGACGGTGGCGTCCAGCGGATCGTCCTGCTGTCCTCCCAGGCCGTCGGCACCGGAGAGCTCCCCTCCGATATGGAGGACGCCGTCCGGCAGTCGGGCCTTCAGTGGACCGTCCTGCGGCCGGGGAGCTTCCACTCCAACACCCTGCAGTGGGCGGAGGCGGTGCGCGGGCGACGGACGGTGACGGCGCCCTTCGGGGATGTCGCACTGCCGACCGTCGACCCGGGCGACATCGCCGAGGTCGCCACCGTCGCGCTGCGGGATGCCGCGCACGCGGGCAGGGTCTACGAGCTGACCGGACCGGCGGCGGTCTCGCCCCGCGAGCAAGCCGCCGCGATCGGGGACGCGTTGGGCGAGCCGGTGAGCTTCGTCGAGCAGAGCCGGTCGGAGGCCAGGGCGGCGATGGTGCGGTTCATGCCCGAACCCGTCGTGGAACGCACCCTCGACATCCTCGGCGCACCCTCGGCCGGTCTGCGCCGGGTCAGCCCGGACATCGAGCGGCTCCTCGGCCGCCCGCCCCGCGCCTTCGCCCGGTGGGCGGCCGACAACATCGCGGCCTTCCGGTGACGCGCGGCCGGCGATCCGACCGCCGGCGTGCATGAGTTCGGCCGTGCCGGGCAACCGGGGGACATGGCCTTGCCGCACCGTTCCCCCGTGGTGCGGCAAGGCCCTTGTCGGGTTCAGCGCAGACGCGGCTGAGCGGACGGCGTCGAGTGCTCGGCCCGCGGGCGGCGCGACGCGACGCCGTACAACTCCTTCGACGTGGAGATCAGTTCCTGCTGCTCCTCGCGTGAGCCGACCATGGGCCGGGATCCGTTCAGCGGGACCTGCGCCGTCTCGGGCAGGAACTTGACGGTCAGCAGGCCGATCGCACCCGCCAGCATCAGGTAGTACGCGGGCATCAGGTCGTCGCCGGTGAGGTTGACCAGCGCCTCGGTCACCAGCGGGGTCGTACCGCCGAAGGCCGCGACCGCGATGTTGAAGCCGATCCCCATGGCCGCGTAGCGCACGGCGGTCGGGAAGAGGGCCGGCAAGGTGGCGGCGCTCGGTGCGGCGAAGCAGGCCAGCAGCGTGGAGAGGATCAGCACGCCGATGATCGGCGGCCAGGTCCCGTGCATCTTGATGAGCTGGAAGGAGGGAACCGCCAGCACGATCATCGCGGCCGCGGAGACACCGTAGACGGGCCGGCGTCCGATCCGGTCGCTGAAACGGCCGATGAAGGTGATCAGCAGGACGATCCACACCATGCCGATCAGCACCAGCAGATCGGCCGAACCACTGGACCGGTGCAGGGTCTCCGTCTGATAGGTCGGCAGGAACCCGGTCACCATGTAGTTGGTGACGTTGTACAGCAGCACCAGACCCATGCAGATCAGCAGCGGACGCCAGTGCCGCGTGACGATGGCCTTGAACTCGCTGCCCGCCGACTCCTGGGCGAGACCCTTCTCGTGCTCGTCCAGTTGCTGCTGGAAGGCGGGCGACTCCTCCAGCTTCAGCCGCATGTACAGACCGATCACACCCAGCGGGCCCGCGATCAGGAACGGCACGCGCCAGCCCCAGCTGAGCATCTGATCGTCGCTCAGCGCGAGGTTCAGCAGCGTGACCAGGGCGGAGCCCAGGGCGTATCCGACGAAGGTGCCGAAGTCGAGCCAGCTGGAGAGGAATCCGCGTCGCCGGTCGGGTGAGTACTCGGCGACGAACGTGGTCGCGCCGCCGTACTCGCCCCCGGTCGAGAACCCCTGCACCATACGGGCCAGGAGCAGCAGGATCGGCGCGGCGATGCCGATCGTCGCGTAGCTGGGGATGAGGCCGATGGCGAACGTGCCGACCGCCATCATGATCATGGTGGTGGCGAGCACCTTCTGCCGGCCGAGGCGGTCACCGAGCGGTCCGAAGACGAGCCCGCCCAGGGGCCGTACGACGAACGCCGCGGCGAAGGTGGCGAACGATGAGACGACTTGGGCTCCGGGGGACGCGCCGGGGAAGAAGACCTTGCCGATGGTCGCGGCCAGGTAGCTGTAGACGCCGAAATCGAACCACTCCATGCAGTTGCCGAGTGCGGAGGCGCCTACGGCGCGCCGCAGCAGAGGGGGTTCGACCACCTGAACATCGTCGGGACGGAAGGCCCGCTTGTTCCGCCTCAGTCGGCGGGCGAGTTCGTCGCGAACCTGTCGGGGCAGTTCCGCGACCGCCTTCCGCCTGGTCACCGGACCCGCTTCGGACGCTTCGTCGGGGAGGGCCTCGGCCACGCTGTCACCTTCTTCCGGGCCGTGCTTTTCGCGGCAGCGAATGCGGCGATGGGAGTGAGAGCGCCGCACACCCCGCTGTTGCCCCTGATCACGCGTGTCACACGCGCCTCGTCTGCGATCGCAACGAAGATGACCGCGGTGTGAAGATGCGTCGCCCCTCGCCATTTCCTCGCGGAAGCCGGGTATCGGATGGTCCTCAGTCCCGACAAGGCGGTGCCATGCGATCGTCCAGACCACACCCTCGTTTCGTGGAGGTGCGGCCCCACGACCAGGCCGTCGGCAGAGAATTGGAGCAGTCGGAGCTGGCCGGGCTCCGGCGTGCTCTCGCCGCACGCTCCACCCTCCACATGGCGGAAGGCGCGCTGGCCGTTCTCGGGCCGCTGCCGATCGAGGACGCCGGGGAGGTCCTGGCCGACGTCGCCCTTCGTCTCGGCGTCGACGCGCTGGTGGTGGCGCACCATGTGCTGGACGTGGTCCAAGGAGTCGGCGTACCGCGGTCCGTGGCCGACGCACTGCGGCACGTGCTGGCGGGTCGGCGGGTATGACGGCCGGACTCGACCGGCCCGGAGCCTTCGGAGATGGTTCTCGGCGGCGAGAACCCACGGCCCTGGACCGGCCGACGGCCCAGCCGGCCGGCGCTCAGCCCTCGGAGTCGATGCCCGTGACGGCTGCCGGTCCCAGCGGGGCGCTGCCCTCGTCCAGGCCCACGGCGTTCAGCGCGGACTCCGCGTAGCTCCGGGCCGCCCGTTCGGCCTCGGGAGCGCTGTCCGCGTCGATCCTGAGCCGGACGGTGAAGGTGCCGTCGTCGTTGACGGTGAGGGCGTCGAGATCTTCCTCGTTCCCCATGTGGGTCTGGTGCGGGTCCACTGGCCGCAGGGCCCGGGCGAGCTCGCTCTGTGTCTCCTGCCCTGCTGCGCCGGTGAACGTCCCCGGCACCGAGATGACGTACGTCGTCATGGCGTTCCTCCCTCGGTCCCTCCTCGACTACCCCGGTTCACGCCCAAGATCCCGGCCGGCGTCAGAGCGGTCCTTTCTCCCCCACGGGCGGAGGCGGGGGATCACCGAAACGGACGGAGATCTTCTCGAATCCTTTGAACGACTCCGCGTTCGCGTAGAAGCGGTAGGCGCGCAGGTCGCCGGCCGCGAGGTGGACGTGGTCGGTGAAGGGCGTCATCAGGCTGCGCGGCCACAGCCGCAAGTGTCGCACGGCGATGACCTCCGCCGTGGCCAGGTAAACTACCGCGGCCAGGTAGATCCAGGCGAGCAGTCCGAGGACGATCCCGAACATGCCGTACGTCGCCGTGGCACCCCGCAGCACATGCCCGATGTAGTACGAGCCTCCCCACTGCAGTACCTGCCAGGCGCACGCCGCTGCCAGAGCCGGGCCACGCATCGAGCGCAGCGGCAGTCGGCGCCGGGTCATGAGGCGGAAGCTCAGCAGGAGCAGGGCGGCGTCGACGACGACGCCCGCCACGCCGACGGCGATACGCAGGCCGATCGCCAGACGCGTGCCGAAGGCGCCCGTCGCGGATTCGGCGGCCGACAGCGCCGTGGTCACGCCGAGTCCGGCCGCGAGGAGCAGGAGGAAGTACAGGCCCCTCAGCCGCGAGCGCAGCGGATCGGGCCGGGCATGCCGCGGCACCGCGAAGATCTTGTTCAGGGCGTGCTGGACGGCTTGGGAGACGCCGAGGGCGCCGTAGACGCTGCCCGTGACACCCACCGCCACCGCGGCACCGCTGCCGTGGAAGGAGTGGATGCTGTGGCCGAGTTGGTCGCCGATCACCGGGAACTCACCGAGCGCCGAGTGGAGCACGGAGTGCTGCAGCTGCGGATTGCCGTGCAGGGCGGCGCTGAGGATCGCCACCAGGAACAGCAGCAGCGGGAAGAGGGAGACGAAGCCGTAGTACGCCAGGAGCGCGGCCAGGTACGTGGCCTGGTCGTCGAAGAACTTGTACACGACCGCGAGCGGCATGCCCGCGCGTCGGTGGCGTCGCTGGTATCGGTCCAGTCGGGCCAGCACGTCCATGTGCCCTCCCCACCCCGTCACGGGCGGACCCGCCCCTCGGCGGACACCGCAGCATTCCTGTGCCCCGTCCGGCCGCGTTGTCACCTTCCGGGCGAGTGCCTGGTCCTGGTGCCGGGACATGCCACGTCCGTTCCTGCATGAGAACTTCAGTCACGGATATGGACAGACCTTGATCCCACTCGTACCGTGGCGTCTGGTCCGGACCAACCTGTTCCGGCTTGCCCTCCGCCCCGGGCAGGAGGGAGCCAAACGCAGAGGAAGTGGGAGACATGCCGAACAAGTACCAGCTGACCGGAGGGTTATCGGCCGCCTGCGCACTACTGCTGGCCGCACCGGGTGCCGCGCACGCCGAGGTCGAGCCGGGGGGCTGGACCTCCGAATCGCCCTCCTACACCGTTCAGGAACGCGGATGCGGCCAGGTCGACGGCCTGACCTTCAAGCTGACCTGTTCCACCGGCAGCGGTGACCAGCGCGCCGAGCGCCGCTACGCCACGTACAGCGGCGGCACCCATCAGTTCGAGGGATACTTCCGCATCACCAGCATGGGCGGCACCCGCATCAGCCTCAAGCAGACGTTCAACGACACCAGCGGACACGCCGGCCCCTACTTCATGCTGGCGGTCGAACGCGGCGGCAGGCTCTACGACGTACACGACGGCGACACGATCGCGAACGTCGCCACGATCGGCACCACCGTCCGTGTCAACACCGTGCACCAGGTCGGCAAGGAGCACCGGACCTACATCAACGGCTCCCTCAAACACACGGACGACAGCCCCGGCGGCAGCTTCTACGACAAGATCGGCGCGTACCGCACCGGCAGCGGGAGCGGGCCGGCGACCGTCGTGTGGAGCGACGTGAAGTTCTGGAAGAAATGAACGGCCTCGTCCCGGTCCGTACGCTGGCGGTGGCGCTCCTCGTCGCCGCCGGTGTCACCGCCTGCTCCTCCCCCACCGCCGACCGTTTGGCATCGCACGGTACGGCGACGAGGCCGCGGGCCGCCTCCGACCGCGGCCGCACCGAGCTCTCCGGGTCGCTGGCCTCGCCCGTGGACGTCGTACTGACCTGGACCGGCGAGGAACCCGGCGCCGCCGGGCGTGTCGTCGAGTTCGCGACGAACCCGAAAGGGCCCTACACCATCCTCGGTTACCTGCCGCCGACCCAGAACAGCTACCGCCACCCCGACCTCATGCCGCGCACACCCTTCTACTACCGCGTCCGCCCCTACTACGGCCCGGCGTCCCGACCGATCGAGGTCGACCTGCCCGACGATGCCCGAACCACGCGCGAGCGGACGCGCGACCCTTCCTGGGCCACTCCGCGCACCCTCCGCGGGCAACCGGGCACCACCGCCTCGATCCGCCGTGCGTCCGGCACCGACGCGGCCGCGCCGACCGATCTGCGGGCCACCGTCATGCAGGCCAACGGCATCCGGTTCACCTGGCACGATCACGCGGACGACGAACAGGGCTACCTGCTGGAGGACCGGCCGCGTGGCAGCCACGGCTTCCACCCCGTCGCCGCGCTGGACGCCGATGTCACCTCCTTCGGTCTGATCACCCTGCCCAGCGAGAAACAGGCGTCGTACCGGGTGCGGCCCTACTACTTCGGACAGCGTTCCAACGTGGTGCACTTCCTGACCGGCACGCCCCCGCACGACCACTGACGGGTGCCGCGTCCCGTGATCTAGGGCGAGGACTCCGCGGACCGGCCGGCCCGGCGGGTGAAACGCCGCAGCCCCCGTCGCGTGGGCTTGAGGGGCTTGTCCTCGGGGGCGACCGGTCCCCGGCCCGTGGTCAGGGCCGGCGTCGAGGCGGGGGACGGAACGGACTGGCCGCCCCGGTCGAGCCGGGTCCGCACCGCCTGCGCCATGGCCTGGTGGGACGGTTCCAGCAGCAGCCCCTCGGCGGACAGGCGCTCCCACATGTGCAGCAACTCCTGTCCCCTGGTGGCCACCTGACGGTCGTCCTCCAGCCGTTGCCACGCCGCCGTCGCGCGGGCCACCTCGGGCGCCGCCCGGTTCAGGTCCGTGCGGCAACGGATGCGGGCGACGGTCAGCGCCAGGACGGTGGAGAGCATGTAGTCGCCCCGCAGGTAGGCGAGGTAGGCCTCGATCGCCCGTGCCTCCAGCGAGAGTTCGTCCTCCGCGCCCCTGCGCAGTGTGAGGTGCTCCCGCAGCGCCCTGGCGAGTACGTACGCCGCGTGCATCTCCTCGCGCTGCGCGTGCTGGATGATGCGCTCGACCCGGGCCAGCGGAGGGAACGCCTCCTCCTCGGCGGCGGTGCGCTCGCGCCCCGGCGGCAGGTCCTCCTCGTCGCCGATGGTCCGGCTCGAGCCGTCGGGGTACACCCGCAGCCGTGCCACCTGCTGCACGGTGCGGTCGATGACGGTGGCCGCCACCGGGGCCCCCAGCGTGCGGGCGAACATGGCGATGGCGTCGAGGATCGCCTCGTTGGGCTGTCGCGTACCGGCCATCTCCAGCAGATGACCGTTGACCACCGTCGACCCGTCCTCGGCCACATAGGCGTCGAGGCGGATCAGCGGCGGTGCGCTGAGCGCGGGCAGGTTCCCCTGGTCCCGGGGTGTCAGTGACTGGGACATCCGCTCAGACTCCGGGTCGCACGACACCGAGGATGGGCATGGAGGCGGCCGGCGCGGTCGTGACCGTGCGTCCGGGCCGCGGGGCGTGGACGATCTGCCCGCCCCCGATGTACATCGCCACGTGGGTGGCGTCGCTGAAGTAGATGATCAGGTCTCCGGGTTGCGCGGACGACAGGCTGACCCGGGTCAGTCCCTGCCACTGCGCCTGCGAGGTGCGGGGTATGGGGTGCCCGGCGGCCGCCCACGCCGTGGAGGTGAGTCCCGAGCAGTCGTACGAGGACGGGCCGACGGCGCCCCACACGTACGGTTTGCCGATCTGCGCCATGGCGAAGTCGACCGCCTTCGCGGCCGCTCCGGTCGCCTTGGTCCTGCCGCCGGAGGCATCGGGGCCCGTCCACTCGGACTTGGCCTTCTGCGTCTCCTGCTTCTCCAACTGGGCGAGTTTGCGGGTCTGTTCCGTCTTCAGTCCCGCTTCGATCCGCTCGGCCGCGGCGATCTTCTCCTCGATCTTCCGCTTGGCGGCGGCCTTGTCGGCTCGGCTGCTCTTCAGCTCTCGCAGCTTCCGGGCGGCGGCGTCGGTCTGCCGACTCAACTCGGCTCGGGCGGTTTTCTGGCTTTCGGAGACGTTGACCAGGTTCCGCAAGGCCTGGCGGGCCTGGGACGCCTCGTTCAGGGCCTGGTCGGAATGATCGCCGAGCAGCAGCTGGATGCCCGTGGCATCCAGGTCTCCCCCGCGGTACTGGGTCCGGGCGGCCGCGCCGGCGAGGTCGTGCAGGGAGTCGACCCGGCTCTCCGTGCGCGCCAGGTCCTTGCGGAGCGAGGCCAGCCGCTTCGTCTGCTCGGTGGCCTTCTCGTCGGCGTTGTTGTAGGCCTCGGTGGCCACCTCCGCCGCGCGGTAGAGACCGTTCAGTTCGGTGTGGATGTCCTCGATCGACTTGTCGTTCTGCGGGTCGGGTTCACTCGGGGCCGCGTAACTCGGGCTCGGTAACAGGGTGATCGCACAGACGAGGGCCGCTGACGCGGCCCGGCTCCGCAGCTGTCTGCCGCCGGTCGACACGTTCATCAACTCCATGTTCAGAGGTCGCGTGCAGGCGGCTCAGACGGACGACATGCCCCTCGCGATCTCCAACCCGGTTCCCGCGCGGGGCCGTTCGAGCCTCGAACACATTACCTTCCCCAGAAACTCTGACCTCGTGGGTCACCGGCGTGTCAGCCTGCCTCATGGCGAGAATGCGCCGAGCCGCCGTACCGGCAGGTGACCGGTATCGACGGCTCTTCGCGCACTGCGGTTTCCGGGGGACAACCCCCATCGCCCTGTACGGGAACGGCGACCGTACAACTAATGAACGTTCACCGATGAAGACGGCGTCACGGGGGTGAGCGAGGGGCTCGGGAGCGTCGAACTCGGCGGAGACGAGCCATCGTTGGCGATGGGCGTCGGCGAGGACGTGGGCGTGCTCGTGACCGGTGTCGCCGGGGCTTGGCTCGCGGAAGGTGACGCGGTACTCGGCGCGGCGGCCGGGGACGCACTGTTCGCGGGACTGCTCGACGGCGGCGTCTGGCCGAGCGGCACGAGCACGGCGTCGGTCACCAGACCTTCCGCGTCCGTCGTGAGACCGACGGGGTTCGCGACGCCGAGGAGCCGGTCGCAGCCGAGGTTGGTGAAGGACTCGTTCGCCCGTGAGGCCAGGAACCCGAAGAGGTTGGGAGCCGCTCCCGGGTCGGGTGAGGGCGCGTTCGTGAAGAGCGCCTTGTCCTCGAAGACGCGCTGGATTCCGGCGGGGTCGCCGAAGAGGGTGCCGCAGAAGGCCTTTCCGTCGCCGCCGTGGCCGGCGCCGACCGGGGGCATGTCGACGCCGGCGCGATAGCGGTTGGTCTTGCGGACGCTGGTGTGGTCGTCGACGAGCGTCATGGGGTCGTTCTCCGGGACGAGCGCGATCGGGGCCCGCTGACGGGCCGCGGCGGACAGCTCGTCCAGGGGCAGGGCCGAGGAGGCCTGGCCGTCGCTGGACTGGTTGGGCGCGGTGAACGGGGTGCAGCCCAGGGCCGGGTCGATGAAGTGGGTCAGCAGGAGGTTGTCGCTGCCGTTGGTCAGGTCGGTGAACGCGTTGCCGTGCTGACGGTCGCCCGCCTGCGCGGCCTTGCGCAGGGCCGCCCTGCTCGCGGCGTTGTTCTGGGCGATGCGGCCCTGGGCGTCGGCGAGGTAGTGGGTGACCACGTTGTCGCTTCCGTCCTGGTCCACGACCGAGAAGTCCCGCGTGGTCGGACAGGGCCGCCCGTCCCTGGCGGTCCCGAGGGCGGGGATCCGGATGTGCTTCCTGGCCGTCTGGGCGTTGGCGGCGCGGAAGAAGGCGGGGGCGTTGCAGTAGGCGAACTGGCCGAAGACGGATCCGGGCACGCCGTTGACGCACCTGCCCTGGGCGAGGCTGCCGCCGCTCGACTTGAGGGTGAGCTGGTCGCCGTTGAAGCCGAACCACACGCCGACCGTCGATCCCTTCGGCACGGTGGGCCGGACGGTGGGTGCGGCCGGCTTCGTCCCCTTGTCGATCACCAGCGGGTCGTAGACGGTCAGTTTGCCGCTTCTGGTGACGATGGCCGCTTCGACGAAGGCCGCCTGGTCGGGATTGGCCTCGTGGCAGGGACCCTTGCCGGGGTCCGTGGCGACGAGCTTGTAGGGCGTGGCCAGGCCTCGGGCGGTGAGCGGGTGGCGGGGAACCACCAGGGTGCAGTTCGGATCGGGCGCGGCGTCCTGCGCCGGTTGTGCGGCCGGCGTTCCACCGGCCTGCGCCTGCTGGTGGTGGCCCGCGCCCGCCGCGAACACCGATCCGGCTACGACGGCCAGGATCACCGGCCCACCGATGACGGCGAGCGACCACTTCGACCGGGCTCTGCGCCGGGCGTGCTCACGCCGTGCGGTATGCGGTGACTGTATCGGGTTCTTCGAGGGCACTGGCCTGCTCCTTGCGTTCCGGATCGGGCGCCAGAGACGTTAACAGCGGCCTACTGGACAACTCACAGCACTTTGCCAACGAAATTCCTGCTCATAATGATCAGCCGGTATTCGAACGCGACTTGATTGCATCACTGAGTAAGGAGGTTGAGCTGGTGCCGGCGGGGGCTTTCATGAGTGGCCCAATACGGAAATGATCACGAAATTTGCGAAAGCATACTTCTGTTGCCCCGGATTCATCGCCTTCCGCCGAACGCCTCCTTCCAGATCACGTCGAGAATGCGGGGAATGCCTTCCGCGGTGCGGACATCCACGAATGCGTGCGGATGAAGGTCACCGGTCACCTCACGCAGGAGCGCGTCCGCCAGGTCCGCGCGCGAGGTGAACCGGCCGGGCGGGCGGGAGATGGCGACCCGGTAGTCGCTGACACCATCCGCGTCGAAGAGGCCCGCGGACCGGAGGACCGTCCAGACGCGGTCGCTGTCGCACACGATCCGCTCCATGCGCCGCATGTCGTCGTACACCGGGCGTCTGGCGGTGCGCGCGATGAGGGGTTCGAGCACCTTGCGGAAGAAGAAGGTCTCGCCGGGTGCGGGCACGTCGAGGAGCAAGCTCGGTACGGACGGATGACTCAGCGGGAAGTCCTCGGGGTGCCGGGTGACCGCGGTGACGGTGTGCCCTTCGGTGAGCGCCTGCTGGGTCACCTGCCGACGTCCCGGCGGGTCAGACCTCCGGAGCGAGGCAGGCCGGACGGGGGCCGGCCGTCGGGGG
>NZ_WVUG01000266.1 GCF_017614965.1 Streptomyces griseorubiginosus
CACCCGCCCCCTCCACCCCGGTGTACCGCCGCTCAAGCGGGCGCCTAGCCCGCTGCGGCTGAATGTGCGCTGCCGGTCCCGTGCGGCGCCGGAACGAGGTGACGAAGGAGAGTGCACGTGCTGACGCGCAGGCAACTGATCAAGGCGGGCGCCGCCACCGGTGTGCTGGCGGCCGGCTCCGCCTCCGGCATCGCCCTGGCCGAGGGATCCGGCCCTGCGGCGGCCGACGAGCCCTTCGGCGTCCCGCTCAGGCCCGCCCGGGTGCTGAGCCCGGTCCGGCAGGGGCGCGGGCGGTCCAAGGGGTGGTACGACGTCTATCGGCTCAGCCCCAAGGAGGCCGACGTCGGCGTGCTGCCGGGGACGACCACCCGGATGCGGCTGTTCAACGGCGAGGTCGCCCCGGTCATCAGGGCCACCCGTGGCCGGCCGGTGTTCATCGAGCAGACCAACGCCCTCGACGTGCCGTTCTCCATGCACCTGCACGGCGGCCACGTCCCCGCCCGCTACGACGGACACCCGGCCGAGGAGGTGCGCCCCGGCGGCAGCCGCGTCTTCTTCTACCCGAACGAGCAGCGCGCCTCGACCATGTGGCTGCACGACCACTCGCTGGAGGCGCACACCGAGAACATCTACCGCGGCACGGTGGCCGGCTACCTCCTGACCGACGAGTTCGAGGAGCGGCTGCCCCTGCCCAAGGGCCGCTACGACGTCCCTCTGTACCTGCGGGACGCCAAGTTCGCCGCCGACGGCTCCCTGGTGTACGCCATGGACGGCTTCCGCGACCGGCCCACCCTGCTGGTCAACGGCAGCCCGCGCCCGTACTTCGAGGTCGCCGCCCGCAAGTACCGCATCCGCCTGACCAACACCTCCAACGAGCGGGCGTTCCTGCTGCAGTTGGGCGAGGGCGACGAGATGACCCACATCGCCTCCGACGGCGGCCTGCTGCCCGCCCCGGTCTCCGCCCGGGTGCTGGAGATATGGCCGGCCGAACGGCAGGAGGTCGTCATCGACTTCTCCCGCTACCCCGTCGGCTCGAAGATCGTCCTCGGCAACAAGCTCGCCTTCCCGGGCGAGGCCCCGGAGGTCATGCGCTTCGACGTGGTGCGCACCGCGGAGGACCCCTCCAGCGTCCCGGACCGGCTGCGCCCGGTGCCCGACCTCGGCACCCCCACCGTCGAGCGGACCTTCGTGATGTCCTTCGACGTCGCCACCGGGCAGCACCTCATCAACGGCAAGCCGTTCGACCCCGAGCGCGTCGACCTCCGGCCCCGACTCGGCACCACGGAGATCTGGACCGTCACCAACACCGACACCAGGTTCGGCATCCCGCACTCGATGCACACCCACCTGGAGCACTTCCAGGTGGTGGACCGCGACGGCACGGCCCGCGCGCCCGGCGAGGCGGGCCTGAAGGACACCGTCACGGTCATGCCGGGCAGGACCGTCCGCTTCAAGCTCAAGTTCACCGACTACCCGGGCAAGTTCATGTACCACTGCCATCTGCTGGGCCACATGACCATGGGAATGATGGGCCAGATGGAAGTCGTCGACTGAACGGCCCGCCGCGCCTCATCGAGCATCCTGGAGGACCGTCTTGTCCGACGACATCCCGGACGAGGGCCTGCGCTTCCCGTTCGAGACCAGCCGCCTGTTCGATCCGCCGGCCGAGTGGCGACTGCTGCGCGAGAGCTGCCCGGTGGCCCGTGCCGACCTGCCCACCGGGGACCGGGCCTGGCTCGTGACCCGGTACGAGGACGTCCGCGCCGTGCTCAACGACCCCCGCCTCAGCCGCGCGGCCACCACCCGGCCCGACGCGCCGCGGCTCGGCCCGGCACGCCCCGAACCGGACTCCATCATGGCGATGGACCCGCCCGACCACACCCGCCTGCGCCGGCTGCTGGCCCCTGCCTTCACCGGCCGTCAGGCCGAGCGGCTACGGCCGCGGATCGCCCGTACCGCCGAGCGCCTGCTGGACGACATGGCGGAGATCGGTCCGCCCGTCGACCTGGTGGAGCACCTGGCCCGCCCGCTGCCCATCATCACCATCTGCGAGCTGCTGGGTGTGCCGGACGAGGACCGGGAGTCGTTCAAGGAGTGGACGGACGCGGCCCTGACCCTCGCCCCCCACGCGGCCGGCGCGGTCACCGGCGCCCGGGAGCGGCTCGCCGACTATCTGCGGCACCTCATCGCGGAGAAGCAGCGGACCCCGGGCGACGACCTGCTCGGCACGCTGATCGCGGCCCGCGACGAGGACCGGCTGCGCCCCGCGGAACTGGTCACCGTCGCCGCCACGCTCATCACCGCCGGTTACCACACGGTCGCCAACTCCCTGGCCAACTCGGTGCTCGCGCTGCTGCGCCACCCCGGACAGCTGGACCCGCTGCGCGGCGGCACGTTCCCGGCCGAGGCCGTGGAGGAACTGCTGCGCTGGACCCCGGGGCCGGTGAGCGGTGGCACCATCAGGATCGCCACCGAGGAGGTCAAGATCGGTGCCACGGTGGTCCGGCCCGGCGAGGCGGTGATCCCGTCCACGGCGTCGGCCAACCGGGACGCCGAGGCCTTCGAGGACCCCGACGTCCTCGACCTCGGGCGCCCGGAGAACCGGCACATCGCCTTCGGGCACGGCATCCACCGCTGTCTCGGGGCGCCCCTGGCCCGGGTGGAGCTGCAGGTGGCACTCGACGCCCTGGTGCGCCGCTTCCCCGCCCTGCGGCTGGCCGTCGCCGAGCGGGAGCTGAGCTGGGGGACCGGGATGATCCGGGGCGTCAACGCCCTGCCGGTCGCGTGGTGAGCGGCGCCCCGGGCAGCTGGTGCGTCAGATCCCGCAGCTGGCCGTTGACCCGTCCCACGAACCCCGCGATGCCCCACGTATGGAATCGGTTGAGCCTTGAGGAGTAGTCATGAACACGTTTGCGGCTGAGCAGGCAAATGAGCGGGCCAGGTGGCGCGTCGAGGGAATCGTCGAGGCCCCCGTGGAGCACGTGGCCGAGGCCCTGTTGACCGTGCGCGAGGGCGAGGCCGGCGTCGACGGCAACGCGCTGGTGCTGGCCGGCGACCACACCCGGGAGAGCGGGGCGGTGACCCTGGAGGGCGGGCCCGACAAGTTCGTCGGCCGCTTCGGCGACTCCGGCGCCGACTACCTGGAGCTGACCGTGGACCGCGCGGCCGGGGCGGTCACCGTGCAGACCTGGTTCGGCGGCACGTACACCGTCGAGCCGGCGGGCGGCGCGAGCCGGGTGGTGCTGAGCGTCCACAACCTCGTACCGGGCTCCGGGCGGCTGGGCCGCAAGGTCGCCGAGATCGGCGTCGAATCCCGTCTGGAGCGGTTGCTGACCGGCGTCCTCGGCGCCCTTTCCGACCACCTCGGCGCCCCGACCCCCGCCCCCGCGAGCATCACCGCGAAATAACCCTGCCCCCGAACCCACAGCCGCCCGGGCGTCATTCCCCCGCCGCCCGGGTGGCTGTGCCCTTCCCGGGCCGCCGAACAGCCGTGCCGATCACGCCAGTTGGCCGGTTCGAGGTTCATTGGAGCACCGCGCGAGGACCGGGTGTGACCCTCTCCACGACCGTGCGCCGCCGGGCGCAGGGCACGAGGAGGGCAGTATGAGAAAGGACCGAACGGCTCCCGCGCGGGCCATCCGGGGGGCGCTGCCGGTCGCCGCGCTCGCACTCGTGGCGGTGGCCGTCGCACCCGGCCCCGCCACCGGGGCCACCGGTGACGGCGGTACGACCGTCCTGGTCAGCGTCGGCCTCGGCGGCCGCCCGGCCAACGGGCCCAGCGAGCGGGCCTCCATCAGCGCCGACGGCCGTCTGGTCGTGTTCACCTCGCACGCGAGCAACCTCGTGCGCGGCGACCGCAACGACTGCACCGACGTCTTCCTGCGCGACCTCGACCGCGGCACCACCGTCCGCGTCGACCGCGGCTGGGACGGTACCGAGTCCGACGGCTGCACCGGCATCGACCCGATCATCAGCGCCGACGGCCGCTACGCGGTCTACTCCGCCGACTCCACCAACCTCGTCCGCGGGGTCCGCGACGGCCGCTCGCACATCTACCGCACCGACCTGCGCACCGGCGCGACCGTGCTGGCCTCGGCCGCCGCCGACGGCACCCCCGGCAACGGCGACAGCATGCGCCCGACGCTCTCCGCCGACGGCCGGTACGTGGCCTTCGCCACCGCCGCGACCAACCTGGTCCCGGGCACCCCCTCGGGCACCTGGGACACCGTGGTCCGGGACATGAACGGCGGCAAGGTCGTCCGCACCAGCGCCGCCTCCGACGGCACCCCCGGCAACGCGGCCAGCGACGGCACCCAGATCAGCGCCGACGGCCGGTACGTCACCTTCTTCTCCAACGCCACCAACCTGGTGGCCGGCGACACCAACAAGAAGGTCGACGAGTTCCTGCACGATACCGCGACCGGCCGCACCACCCGGCTGAGCGTCTCGGCGGCCGGCGTCCAGTCCGACCAGATCACCATCGGCGGCACCATCAGCGACGACAACCGCTACGTCGTCCTGAACTCCCACGCCACCAACCTCACCGCGGACAGCCCCGCCACCGGCGCCAACCACATCTACCTGCAGGACCTGGACGACAACACCCTGCAGCTCATCGACAAGGGCGCCGACGGCGTGCCCGCGCCCGGCGGCACCTTCTGGGCCAGCATCAGCGGCGACGGCAAGCACATCCCCATGGCCTCCGCGGGCGGAGACCTGGTCCCCGGCGACACCAACGACGTACGCGACATCTTCGTCGCCGACCTGCCCGGCCCGGCACTGCGCCGGGTGAGCGTCGCCGCCGACGGACAGCAGGCCGACGCCGCGAGCTACTTCCCCGACGCCGACCAGCACGCCGACGCCGTGGTGTTCACCTCGTACGCCACGAACCTCGTGGCCGGGGACACCAACGGCCAACCGGACGTCTTCGTCCACCGCGACCAGCCGTGAACCGACCGCCCGAGCAGCAGCACACGCAGAGAGGGAAGCACACCATGGGGATCACAGCCGGCCGGCGCACGGCGGCGCTCGCCGCCACCGCGGCCCTGACACTGGTCGGGGTCGGCGTGGGCGTCACCCACGGAGCCACCGGATCCACGGCGGCCGACACCACGGTGCCCGGCACCGTGGTGGTCGAGGAGAACGCGCACGGGCGGGTCCTCACGGCCGACCCGTCCGCCCACGACAAGCAGGCGCTCGTCGACGCCGTGCACGAACTGCGGCGCGAGCGGGAGCGGCAGACGACCGACCCGACCCCGACACCCACCTCCACCGGCGGCGGGGGAGGACACGGCGACCAGACCGGCTTCCCCGTGCGCGACTCCTGGCTGACGTCCGCCAAGAGCAAGCGGGTGACCGTCCCCGGCGGCAAGGGCAGCATCGAGGCGGCCGGCGCGAGCTTCGTCAAGGTGCCGTTCATGGAGTACTACGCCATCTTCACCGACACCTCCTCCGACGTGGCCTGGCTGGGCGAGCGGCCCTTCGACGCCGACAGCATCCAGCACACCGACACCTGGGACGTCGGCTCGGTCGGCGCGCCCTTCTGGGTGGTCGGCGCGCCGCAGGGCGCCAGGACGACGAGCAGCGGCAGCGGGGCGCAGGCCGGCTGGAGCACCACCGTCCAGAACAACTGGTACAGCGAACACGCCTACGACCAGGTCGCGTTCTACCCGCCCAGCCAGGACGACTACTCCAACGTGTTCCGCATCAGCCACTCGGTCACCGGCACCTTCCAGTTCGGCTCGTCCTTCTACACCGTCACCAGCCGCGACCGGGCCTACCGCTGATGCCCGTCCCACGACTGACGGCCCGGCTGAACGCGGCGGTGGCACGGCTGGTGTGCTGGACCGCCCTGAGCGCCGTCGCCGCCGCGTGCGGGCCCGCCGGCACCCCCGGGCCGGACGCCGTGACCCCGGCCGCCGTGCGCGTCGACGCCCGTCAACTGCTGCGCGACGCCTGGGTCACGGACGGGCGGCGCGGCTACTTCGTGGACGGCGCGGACTCGGCCACCGCCACGCCGTTCTCGCTGTACGAGACCGCGTGGCGGCTGCGGCTGGCCGCACGGTCGGGACAGGACCCGCGCCGCCTGGTCGACCCCGACCGGATGAGGCGGTGGCTGACGACGGCCGAACAGGGCCGCCTGGACTCCTCCGGCCTGCCCGCGGTCGCCCAGCTCGACCTGGCGGTGAACGCCCTGCTCACGACGGGCGGCACGGTCGACCGTACGGAGGTGGCCCACACCCTGGAGTCCCTGCGCACGGGCGGCGGTTACCGCACGGACCCCTCCGCCCGGACACCGGACGCGGGCGCGACGGCGGTGGCGGTACGGACCCTGACCCGCCTCGGGCTGCCGGTACCTGGGCGGGTGCGAGCGGCCAACTCCCGCTCCCTGAGCGACCTTTCCACCGTCCGCCCCGCAGATGTCGCCCCCGACCAGGTGGTGCCCCTGCTGCAGACGGCCGCCGCGTTGCGGGTGACCGGTGTCGACCGGGAGCGTGCGGCTCGACTCGCACACGCTGCCGAGGCGGCCTTGACCCGACTGGGCGCCGATCCCGTGCGGCTCGCGTCCGAGGGGGCCCTGCGTGACGCGGCCGGTCCGCTCGGCGTGCGGTTGCCCGGCTTCGACCCCGCGACCTGTGACGGGCGAGTGCGGCGAGACGGCGGCATCGCGCTGCCGGGTGGCACACAGAGCGATCCGCAGGCCACGTACTGGGCGTTGCGGCTGGGCTGTTCCGCCGTCCGTGTCCCGGCGCCGGGCGCCCACTCGCGGGCCGGCTGGCCGACCGAGCAGGCCCGGGAGTCGGCGCTGAGCGCATCGGCGGCGGCGGTCGCGGTGGCGGCGCGGTCCGTCGGCGGTGTCACCGAGTTCGCCGGACCGCTCGCCCGTCAGCTGCGCGAGATGTGGCTGCCCCGGGCGGCCCGTCCGGCGCCGTACGACACGGCGGAACTGGTCGACCGGGTGAACCTGCGTCAGATCGGCAGGGCCCTCGGCCCGTCCTCCACGCATGACGTGGACAAGGGCCTGCCCGCCCCCACGCCCCGGGGCGTGATGGCGACCGACGACGCACGTCTGCTGCTCAGCACCCTGGACGCCCGCGACTCGACACCGGCCCGGCACGCCCTGTGCTCCGCAGGCTCCACGCTGCGTACGGCGGCCGCACGGTCCGGCGGCTCGCTCGTACGGGCGGCCTGGCTCGCGGCCGCGGCCGACGTCTGCCACGACCCAGGCCTGCGCGCCCGGGCCATGGAGACGGCCCGAACCGCACGCGTCACCACGGCGGTCTACCGCGCCGGCGCCGATCCCTCCTTCGAGGCCTCGGTACTCGGCACCTGGATCGAGCGCCCCCGCACGGACGCCCTGACCGCCTGGACCCACGCGGGCCTGTGCTACGGCGACCGCTGCGCGGACACCCCGGCCCGCTTGCGGACCACCGACCACACCCCCCTGCGCACCCTCGCCGTCCTACTGGCAGCGAAGGCCGGCGACTACGGCGCCCTGTTCCCGGTGGCCTTCTGACCCCGGCGAGCGACAAAGGGCCCGCCCACCACCCCGGTGGCCGGGCCCTCCGAACGTTCCCCGGTCTGCTGGACCGCGCCTCTTGGCGTTGCCTCCCGCATTGCCTCCCGCGTTGCCTCCCGGGCTGCCGAGGGGCCCGTCCACCACCCGGTGGACGGGCCCCTCGGATCTCCCGCTCAGGCCTGCGCCAGCGCCACGTGCTGGTCCAGTGCCGCCCCGTCGTGGACGCCGCCGCGGAACGCCACGTAGCCGTCCGGGCGGATCAGGAGCAGCGCGCCGGTCTCCGCGCCGAGCGTGGTGCGCAGGGTGCCCGACGTGTCCTCGACGGACTCGCGTCCGGCGGTGGTCACCAGGTGGACCGGGATTCCGGCGCGCCGGGCTGCCGCCGAGGCCGACTTGGCGGCCACGTCGGCCGAGGCCGGGTCGGACGGGTCCTCGGGGAACGCCAGCAGCGTCCAGTCCCCTTGGCCCAGGAGCCGGAACAGCCGCTCCGTGCCGCCCCGCGCCGGGACGTCCGGCACCCGGGAGCCCGGGCCGGGTGCGCCCGCCGGCCCGGGCGTGCCCGCGCTGAGCGGGCTGTCGGGGTAGGCCAAGGGGAGCCCCGTGTGGCCGGCCCCGGCGTCGGTGAGGCGGGAGTGCAGCAGCTCGAACGGCGGGACCGGGCCGGCCCCGCCCCAGTAGGTCCGCCGGTTGCGCTCGGCCAGGCCCAGGGCGATCGGCCGGCGCTCCGCCTCGTAGGTGTCCAGAAGACGCGCCGAGGCCCGGCCCTGGACCACGGCGGCCAGCTTCCACCCCAGGTTGAACGCGTCCTGGATCCCGGTGTTCATGCCCTGCGCGGTCACCGGCATCACGGTGTGCGCGCTGTCACCGGCCAGCAGACAGCGGCCGACCCGGTACGTGCCGGCCACCGCGTTGTACAGCCGCACCCGCCAGTTGAAGCGGCCGTCGTGGAAGTCCAGGTCGGACACGCCGCTGACCCGGCGGACGGCGTCGAGCACCTCCGTCACGTCCGGGTCGCCGGTGCGGGCCGGGTCGGGATCGGCCACACCGGCGTAGAAGCGGTGGCGCCCGTCCGGCAGCGGGGCCGTGCCGAGGGAGCCGGCCTCGGTCAGGAAGAGGTGGCAGTGCGCCGGGTCGCCGGGCAGCGAGCCCGTCCAGCGGGCGTCGATCTGCAGCAACTGGGTGCCGGGGCAGGGCTGTTTGTCCCAGCCGGCCCCGATCTCCTCGCGCACCGTGCTGTGCGGACCCTGCGCCCCCACCACCCAGCCGGCCCGCACGGTGTGCACCTCACCGTCGGCACCGGCCAGCCGGACGGTGACCCGCGCCGGGCCCTGCTCCACGGAGACCGCGGTCAGGCCCCGCTCGACGCGCACACCGAGCCCGGCCAGGTGCCGGGTGAGCATGTCCTCGGTCGCGGACTGCCCGATCAACAGCGGGCGCGGATACGGCGTACCCGGCTGGTCGGCGGGCCGGACCAGCGGCGGCAGACCGGCGAAGTGGTGGGTGCGGTGGGTGTAGGGGACGCCGGAGTCCAGGTAGTCGGCGACCGGCAGGCCCATGAGGTCGAAGACCTCCAGGGTGCGCTGCCACACCGTGCAGGCCCGGCTGCCCCGGCGGGGTTCGCCGCGCCGGTCCACGATCCGTACGCGCACACCCCGCCGGGCCAGTTCGATCGCCGTGCACAGGCCGACCGGCCCGGCGCCTACGACCAGCACCTCCGGGTCGGCGTCGGCGGCGCGGCTCACGCCCGCTCCCAGAACAGCAGCGAGTGGTGCGAGGGCAGTTTCGTCACGCCGGCGAGCCGCAGCCCCGCCTCGGCGGCGAGCGCGGCGAACTCCTCCACCGTGCGCTCGCGGCCCTTGTTGAACACCAGCATCCGCAGGTCGTACTCGGTGTTGAGCTGCTTGCCCGCGTCCTCGGCGATGACCCGCTCCACGACCACGACCCGGCCGCCCTCGGGCAGCGCCTCGGCGCAGCGGGCGAGGATCGCCACGGACTGCTTGTCGTCCCAGTCGTGCAGGATCTGGCTGAGCAGGTACAGGTCGGCGCCCGCGGGCAGCGGGTCGAAGAAGGACTGCCCGACCACCTCGGTGCGTTCGGCGAGCCCGGCCGCCGCGAACCGTTCGGCGCCGCCCTCGACCGTGCCGGGCAGGTCGACGAGCGTGCCGCGGGTGTCGGGCGCGGTCTTCAGGATCGCCTCCAGCAGGGCGCCCGTACCGCCGCCGATGTCGGCGATCCGGCGCGCCTCGTGCCAGGGGTGCGCGGCGGCCGCCTCGGGGGCGAGACGGCCCTGGACGGCGGCCATCTGCGCGTTGAAGGAGTCGGTGAGTTCGGGGTGGCGCTCCAGGTCGTCCCAGAACGGGACCCCGAAGACGGCGTCGTAACCCGGCTCGCCGGTGCGCACCGCGTGCAGCAGTCCGCCGCAGGCGGCCAGGTCGATACGGCCGCTGGCGCCCTCCAGGTCCAGCCAGTGCCGCATCCGTGAGGGGTGCGAGTCCAGCAGCAGGCGCGAGGTGGCGGTCAGGCCGTACACGCCCGGCTCTTCCTCGCCGAAGACGTCGCGGCAGGCGAGGAAGCGCAGGAGCCGGCCCAGCGAACCGGGATCGGTCGAGGTCTTCTCGGCCAGCTCCTCCCGGGTGCGCGCGCCCGCCTCGATGTGGTCGGCGATGCGCAGTGTGGCGGCCACGCGCACCGCGATGGGGGTGAACACGTCGACGAAGGCCGGGCGCCCGCCCGGCCCCTTGGGTGTCGGCTGCTGCGAGTGCTCCGTGTGCGTGTCGATGGCAATGCACCTCTTCCGGAAGTCCCGTGTGCTGCTGCGTGAAGCGGTGCGCCGATGGTCCTGACGACGCCTCGACGGGCGCTCAAGCGCGGGTGGCGGCCCAGATGTGGGGGAGGGGTTGACACCGGCACCAGTATCTCTCTAAATTAGAGATACACGGAAAGAGAGAAGAACGAAATCAGAGCGAACCTGTGAGAGCAGGCCGCCACGGACCGAAGGAGCACCGACATGAACGCCACCCACGAGACCCGCGCCACCGACCTCGACGCCCGCGCCGTCCTCGCCGCGCTCGCCGACCGCTGGGACGCCGCCGACGGCCACGGCTATGGCGAGCTGTTCACCCCGGACGCCACCTACGTGCAGTTCAACGGCGTCCTGCTGAACGGCCGCCGGGAGATCGCCGAGATGCACGACCTGATGTTCCGCACGATGCTCTACGGCACCCGCCTGGTGACCGGCGAGATCGAGAGCGTTCGCCGGCTCGGCGAGGACCACGCCGTCGTCGTCTCCACCGGCGCCGCCCTCTATCCCTGGCAGAAGGAGGCCACCCCCAAGCGGCTGTCGCGGCAGACACTTCTCCTGGTGCGCCGGGACGGCCGCTGGCTGGTGGCCGGCTTCCAGAACGCCCGCATCAAGCCCTTCCCGACGAGCGGCCCGCTGTTCGAGGTCGCGAGCAGGGCCGTGCGGCTGCGGGTCGACCGTGCCCGGCGCGCCGCCTGAGCCGCCGACGGCCGTACGGACGCATCACGGCCCGCGCCAGTACGCTGGCCGGAACCCGACGGCAGAAAGGCACCCCGACGATGCGACCGCAGAGTGAAGAGGACCGCTCCCTGGGCGTCCTGATGTCGCTGGCCACGGCCCTGCGGGTGCAGGCGGCCAGGACGGTCCTCTTCCAGTCCGCGGTCGCCCAGTCGATCGGGCTCAACGCCACCGACTTCAACTGCCTGAGCCTGCTCGACCTGGAAGGCCCGATGACACCCGGGCGGCTCGCCGAGCGGGTCGGACTGAGCCGGGGCGGCGCCATCACCACGGTGATAGACCGCCTCCAGAAGGCCGGATTCGTCCGCCGCAGGCCGGACGAGGGCGACCGCAGACGGGTCATCGTCGAGACGATCCCCGAGGCCTTCGCCGAACGCGTCGACACCGTCTTCACCGACTACCGCGCCGCACTCGGCAAGCTCCTCGCCGAACTCACCCCCGAGCAGCAGGAGTTGCTGCTCGACGTCACCAACCGCAGCAACGAGATCTTCCACGCCGAGACCCTGCGGCTGCAGTCACGGGCCTGAGCTCCCGGCCCCGGGCCTGAGCTCCCGGCCACGGGCCTGAGTGCCCGCCCCACCGCCCCACCGCCGCTCCAGCGCGCGGCGCCACACTCCGGGCGCCGACGGCAACCGCCGCCGGACACCGAGGACCCGGATGAGGTGACGTGTCCGTGCTGACCGCGCACTACTCGATCCCGCTGCCCGCCGACTACGACATGAGCGTCATCGCCCGACGGGTGGCGGACCGCTCGGCCCCCTGGGACCGGCGGACCGGGCTGCTGCTGAAGGCGTTCTGCGTCACGGACGCCGGCGACGGCGGGCATAACAGCTACGCCCCGTTCTACGTCTGGTCCGCGCCGCACGAGTTCGCCGGCTTCCTCACCGGCGCCGAGTACGCGGGACTGTGTGCCGCCTTCGGCCCGGTACCCGTCTCCACCGGCACGGTCCTCGCCGGCGGCCTCGGCTCCGGTCCCGCCGGCCACCTGGTCGTCGCGACCGAACCGCTCGGCCCGGTCACCGACCTGCGCGACACCGCCCGGGCCGAGACCGAACGCCACGAGGCCGTGCTGGCCGACCCGGCCGTGCACTCGCACGTCGTCGACCTCGACCCCGCCACGATGACGCTCACCCGGCGCACGCTCCTGCACGCCGGGAGCGTCGCCCCCGTACCGAAGAACGGCGAACGGGTCCTGCGCGTGCTGCACCTGTCCCAGCCCACGCCCCAGCCC
>NZ_WVUG01000267.1 GCF_017614965.1 Streptomyces griseorubiginosus
GCACGCCCCCGGCTCCCTCCTGGCCCCCATGCCGGGAACGGTCGTGAAGGTGGCCGAGGGACTGGCCGTGGGAGCCGCCGTACGGGCCGGAGAGGCCCTTCTGTGGCTGGAGGCGATGAAGATGCAGCACAAGATCGCGGCACCCGTCACGGGGAGGCTCAGCGCCCTCCACGTGACCACCGGCCGGCAGGTGGAGGTCGGCGCGCTGCTGGCCGTCGTGGAGGAGGAGCAGTGAGCGTCATGATCGAGACCGAGGAACACAAGGCCCTGCGAGCCGCCGTCGCCGCCCTGGGCAAGCGTCACGGGCGGGACTACGTCCGCGAGGACCTCTGGTCCGAGGCGGCCAAACTCGGCTACCTCGGCGTCAACCTCCCCGAGGAGTACGGGGGCGGAGGCGGCGGGATCGCCGAACTCTCCATCGTCCTGGAAGAACTCGGCGCCGCCGGCTGCCCGTTGCTGATGATGGTCGTCTCCCCGGCGATCTGCGGCACGGTGATCGCCCGCTTCGGCACGGACGCCCAGAAACGCGCCTGGCTCCCCGCCCTCGCCGACGGCACCCGCACCATGGCCTTCGGCATCACCGAACCCGACGCCGGCTCCAACTCCCACCGCATCACCACCACCGCCCGCCGCGACCCCGACACCGGCGACTGGCTGCTCACCGGCCGCAAGGTCTTCATCTCCGGCGTCGACATAGCCGACGCGACCCTCATCGTCGGGCGCACGGAGGACTCCCGCACCGGCCGCCTCAAGCCCTGCCTCTTCATCGTCCCGCGCGACGCCGAGGGCTTCACCCGACGGCAGATCGACATGGAACTCCAGGCCGCGGAGAAGCAGTTCGAACTGGTCCTGGACGACGTACGGCTGCCCGCCGACGCCCTGGTCGGCGACGAGGACGCCGGTCTCCTGCAGCTGTTCGCCGGTCTCAACCCCGAGCGGATCATGACGGCCGCCTTCGCGATCGGCATGGGCCGCTACGCCCTCGGGCGCGCCGTCGAGTACGCGCGCGACCGCGCCGTCTGGAACACCCCCATCGGCGCCCACCAGGCGATCGCCCACCCCCTCGCCCAGGCCCACATCGACCTCGAACTCGCCCGCCTGATGATGCAGAAAGCAGCGCACCTCTACGACGCCGGGGACGACGTCGGCGCGGGCGAGGCGGCGAACATGGCGAAGTACGCGGCGGGGGAGGCGTGCGTGCGGGCGGTCGACCAGGCCGTGCACACCCTCGGCGGCAACGGCCTCACCCGGGAATTCGGGCTCGCCTCGTTGATAACCGCCTCGCGCGTAGCTCGTATTGCTCCGGTGAGCCGGGAGATGATTCTCAACTACGTCTCCCACCAGACCCTGGGCCTGCCCAAGTCGTACTAGTCGTACCAGGAGGAACCGTGTTCCGCAGCGAGTACGCCGACGTGGCGGCCGTCGACCTGCCCATCCACGACGCGGTGCTGGGCCGGGCCGCCGCATACGGTGACGCTCCCGCCCTGATCGACGGGACCGACGGCACCACCCTCACGTACGAACAACTCGACCGCTTCCACCGTCGCGTCGCGGCCGGACTCGCCGAGGCCGGCGTCCGCAAGGGCGACGTACTCGCCCTGCACAGCCCCAACACCATCGCCTTCCCGACCGCCTTCTACGCCGCCACGCGCGCGGGTGCCTCCGTCACCACCGTGCACCCGCTCGCCACGCCCGAGGAGTTCGCCAAGCAGCTCACGGACTCGGCGGCCCGCTGGATCGTCACCGTCTCCCCGCTGCTGCAGGCCGCGCGCCGGGCGGCCGAACTCGCGGGCGGAGTACGGGAGATCTTCGTCTGCGACAGCGCGCCCGGCCACCGCTCCCTCATCGACATGCTGTCCTCCACCGCCCCCGAACCGGCCGTCGACATCGACCCCGCCGAGGACGTCGCCGCCCTGCCCTACTCCTCCGGGACGACCGGCATCCCCAAGGGCGTGATGCTCACCCACCGGCAGATCGCCACCAACCTCGCCCAACTCGAGTCCGTCATGCCGGCCGGACCCGGCGAGCGCATCCTCGCCGTCCTGCCGTTCTTCCACATCTACGGCCTGACCGCCCTCATGAACGCGCCCCTGCGGCTCGGCGCCACCGTCGTCGTCCTGCCCCGCTTCGAGCTCGACACCTTCCTCGCCGCCATCCAGAACCACCGCATCACCGGCCTGTACGTCGCCCCGCCGATCGTCCTCGCCCTCGCCAAACACCCCGCGGTCGAGCAGTACGACCTGTCGTCGCTGAAGTACATCCTCAGCGCCGCCGCCCCCCTGGACGCCCAGCTCGCTGCGGCCTGCTCCCGGCGGCTCGGCCTGCCGCCCGTCGGCCAGGCGTACGGCATGACGGAACTGTCCCCCGGCACCCACGTCGTCCCCCGCGAGGCCATGCGGGACGCCCCGCCCGGCACCGTCGGCAAGCTCATCGCCGGCACCGAGATGCGGATCGTCTCCCTCGACGACCCCGACAAGGACCTCGGCGTCGGCGAGTCCGGCGAGATCCTCATCCGCGGCCCCCAGGTCATGAAGGGCTACCTGGGCCGCCCCGACGCCACCGCCGCCATGATCGACGCCGACGGCTGGCTGCACACCGGCGACGTCGGCCATGTGGACGAGGGCGGCTGGCTGTTCGTCGTGGACCGGGTCAAGGAACTCATCAAGTACAAGGGCTTCCAGGTGGCCCCCGCCGAACTCGAGGCCCTGCTGCTCACCCACCCCGGCATCGCCGACGCCGCCGTCATCGGCGTCTACAACGACGACAACAACGAGGTCCCACACGCCTTCGTGGTCCGCCAGCCCACCGCCACCGACCTCTCGGAGGGCGAGGTGATGATGTACGTCGCCGAACGCGTCGCCCCCTACAAGCGCGTCCGCCGGGTCACCTTCATCGACGGCGTCCCCCGGGCCGCCAGCGGCAAGATCCTCCGCCGGCAGCTGCGGGAACCCAGGGAGCGCGCATGACGTTGATCGGACGTACCCGCGCGCGGGGCGTCGAGAGCCTCAGCCTCGACTCCACCGCCAACCGCAACGCGCTCTCCGCCGCCCTGGTCGGCGAACTCGCCGGCGCGCTCACCGACTGCGCCAAGGACAGCGACGTCCGCGCGGTCGTCCTCACCCACACCGGCAACACCTTCTGCGCGGGCGCCGACCTGCGCGACCCGCCGCCCCCGGACGCCCTCGTCGGGCTGCTGCGGCAGATCGTCGAACTGCGCAGACCGGTCGTCGCCCGGGTCACCGGACACGTCCGCGCCGGCGGCCTCGGACTGCTGGCCGCCTGCGACATCGCGGCCGCCTCCACCGACTCCACGTTCGCCTTCACCGAGGTCCGCATCGGCGTGGCCCCCGCCGTCATCTCCCTGCCGGTCCTGCCCCGCACCGACCCGCGCGCCATCGCCCGCTACTACCTCACCGGCGAACGCCTCGACGCCGCCGAGGCCGCCCGTATCGGCCTGCTCACGGCCGCCGGGGACGACGTGGACGCCGTACTCGAACCCGTCCTCGACGGCCTGCGCCGGGCCGCGCCCCAAGGACTGGCCGAGACGAAGGCACTGCTCACGGCCAGGGTCCTGGAGGCCTTCGACCGGGACGCGGCCGACCTCACCGCGCTCTCCGCCCGGCTCTTCGCCTCCCCGCAGGCCCGCGAGGGCATGACGGCCTTTCTGGAACGACGGGATCCCCTATGGGTGCTGTGACCACCGACCAGCGTGAGGAACGAGCCGAGCGCGTGCCCAAGCAGGACCGCAGCCGGGCCACCCGGCAACGGCTCCTGGAAGCCGCCGTGGCCTGCCTCGCCGAACACGGCTGGGCCGGCTCCACGGTCACCGTCGTCGCCGAACGCGCCGGCGTCTCCCGGGGCGCCGCCCAGCACCACTTCCCCACCCGTGAGGACCTGTTCACGGCGGCCGTGGAGTACGTCGCCGAGGAACGCTCCACCGCCCTGCGTGCCCTGTTCCCCCAGGGCGCGGCGGACCGCCGGGTCGTCGTGGCCGCCCTCGTCGACCTCTACACCGGCCCTCTCTTCCGCGCCGCCCTCCACCTCTGGGTCGCCGCCTCCAACGAGGACCAACTCCGCCCCCGCGTGACCGAGTTGGAATCCCACGTCGGCCGCGAGACCCACCGCATCGCGATCGACCTCCTGAACGCCGACGAATCCCGCCCCGGCGTCCGCGAAACCGTCCAGGGCCTGCTGGACATGGCCCGAGGCCTCGGCCTCGCGAACCTCCTGACGGACGACACGGGGCGGCGGGAGCGGGTGGTGGGGCAGTGGGCGGAGATCCTGGACGGGGTCCTCGGCTAAGGACTTCCCCGGCTAAGGGCTGAGCCGTTCCACGCGCCAGCCTCCGTCCGGCTCCGCCACGTAGCGCAGCCGGTCGTGCAGGCGGTTCTCGCGGCCCTGCCAGAACTCCACCGTCTCCGGGGCCACCCGGAAGCCGCCCCAGTTCGGGGGCACGGGCACCTGCTCGCCCTCCGGGTAGCGGGCCGCGAGTTCGGCGTAGGAGGCGTCGAGTTCGGCGCGGGAGGGGATCACGCTGGACTGGGCGCTGGCCCAGGCGCCGAGCTGGGAGCCGTGCGGGCGGCTGCGGAAGTAGGCGGCGGTCTCGTCGCGGCCGGTGCGGCGGGCGACGCCGCCGACGATGACCTGGCGGGCCATGGGGTGCCAGGGGAAGAGCAGCGAGACGTAGGGGTTCTCGGCGAGGTCGCGGCCCTTGCGGGAGTCGTAGTTGGTGTAGAAGACGAAGCCCCGCTCGTCGAACCCCTTCAGCAGCACGGTCCGCGAGCTGGGGCGGCCCTGGGCGTTCGCCGTGGAGACGATCATGGCGTTCGGCTCGAAGAGATGGGCCTCGGTCGCGGCCTGCGCGAACCAGTGCGCGAACTGTTCCACGGGCGTGGCGGCCAGCTCGGACTCGGCGAGGCCCTCGGCCCGGTACTGCTTGCGCATCGCGGCGGGATCGAGGGGGACGGCGTCTCGGTCGGTCACGCGGTCATCTTGCCGTACATACGAGTGCCGCGACGAAGCGCCTCCGTGGCACGGACGCGGCCACCGAGGCGGCACCGAGGCCCCCCAACGAGGTGGCACTGAGTGCCGTGAACCCTCCCCAAAAATGGCACTCGGAGATATCGTGCTGATGCCGTTCCGGTTGAACGACCAACCGCGCGGGGCATCACCAGGGTGGTCGCCAGGACCCCGAGTCGCACGAGCCGACCGGGGATCCGACAGGCCGAGCCGCCATTGAGCCGTACACACACGAGGAGCCGCCTGATGTCCGACTTCGTACCCGGACTCGAGGGAGTCGTCGCGTTCGAGACGGAGATCGCCGAACCGGACAAGGAGGGCGGCGCCCTGCGGTACCGGGGCGTCGACATCGAGGACCTGGTCGGTCACGTCTCGTTCGGCAATGTCTGGGGGCTGCTGGTCGACGGCGCCTTCAATCCCGGTCTGCCGCCCGCCGAGCCGTTCCCGATCCCCGTGCACTCCGGTGACATCCGGGTGGACGTCCAGTCGGCGCTCGCCATGCTGGCGCCCGTGTGGGGTCTCAAACCCCTCCTTGACATCGACGCCGCCGAGGCCCGCGAGGACCTGGCCCGGGCCGCCGTCATGGCGTTGTCGTACGTCGCCCAGTCGGCGCGCGGCCAGGGCCTGCCGATGGTGCCACAGCGGGAGATCGACAAGGCGCAGTCCATCACCGAGCGGTTCATGATCCGCTGGCGGGGCGAGCCGGACCCGAAGCACGTCGCCGCCGTCGACGCCTACTGGACCTCCGCCGCCGAGCACGGCATGAACGCGTCCACGTTCACGGCCCGGGTGATCGCCTCCACCGGCGCCGACGTCGCGGCGGCCCTCTCGGGCGCCGTGGGAGCGATGTCGGGCCCCCTGCACGGCGGTGCGCCCTCCCGGGTGCTGCACATGATCGAGGAGATCGAGCGGACCGGGGACGCGGAGGCCTACGTCAAGCAGGCGCTCGACAACGGCGAGCGGCTCATGGGCTTCGGGCACCGCGTGTACCGCGCCGAGGATCCCCGCGCGCGCGTGCTGCGCCGTACCGCCCGCGAACTGGGCGCGCCACGCTTCGAGATCGCCGAGGCCCTGGAGAAGGCGGCCCTCGCGGAGCTCCACGCCCGCCGGCCGGACCGGGTGCTGGCGACCAACGTCGAGTTCTGGGCGGCGATCGTCCTGGACTTCGCCGAGGTCCCGGCGCACATGTTCACGTCGATGTTCACGTGCGCGCGGACGGCCGGCTGGTCGGCGCACATCCTGGAGCAGAAGCGGACGGGCCGGCTGGTGCGGCCGTCGGCACGCTACGTGGGCCCGGCGGCCCGCGGCCCGCGCGAGATCGAGGGCTACGACAGCATCGCCCACTGAGGGGGCCGGAAACGCAGACGACCCGCGAGCTCTGGTCCCTCCGCCTCAGCGAAGGAGCCGGCCGGACGTACCGGCGAGCTCGCGGGTCGGGTGACTGCTTGGGATTGGGCCGGCTGCACGTTTCGCTCACGTGCTGGTCCGGCACCGCACTCGGTGTGGTGGCGAGCCGCTAGCCCGCAGTCACCTCACGCGTCCGGTATTCATACATCTGCCGAACCACCTCCCTTCTCGTGTGCTCCACACCCTAAGAACGGCTCGGCTCTCGATCAACCGTTTTTTTCCTAAGACGGATCCGGGCGGCTCGCATAGCGTTCGGCGCATGACGGAGCAGCATGCGGAGCGGCGCGCGATTCTCAGTGGTTCGGTGTTCGAGGAGCGGATCGGGTATGCGCGGGCCGTGGTGGACGGGGACTGGGTGCATGTGTCCGGGACCACCGGGTTCGACTACGCGGCCATGACGATCTCCGAGGACGTCGTCGAGCAGGCCGAGCAGTGTCTGCGCAATATCGGGGACGCGCTGGGGCGGGCCGGGTGTGGGTTCGAGGACGTTGTTCGGGTGCGTTATCTGTTGCCGGAGCGGGAGGACTTCGAGCCGTGCTGGCCCGTGCTGCGCCGGGTCTTCGGTGAGGTGCGGCCGGCGGCGACGATGATGGTGTGCGGGCTGGCCGACCCCCGGATGCGGATCGAGGTCGAGGTGTACGCGCGGCGCAGGACGCTGCGGGTCGAGGCCGTGCACGGGGAGGACATGCTGGAGGAGTGGCGGTACGTGCACAACGCCGTCGTGCCGCCCGCCGCCATGTCCCTGGACGATGCGCGGGGGCGGCTCGGGCGTTATCGGATGGAGAACGCGTATCTCGGGGACGTTCTCGTGGGCTGCTCCACCGTGCGGCCGCCGGAGGGGGAGGGCGCGGTGGCGACCGTCATCGCGCGCGTGCTGCCCGAGTACCGGGGGCGCGGCTTCGGGACCGCGCTGTACGAGAGGGGGCTCACGCACGCGCGTGTGCTGGGCGCGCGAGGCGTGGAGACGTGCGTGCTGGCGGCCAACGAGGACGGGCTGCGGTTCGCCGAGCGGCGCGGGTTCGTCGAGGTGGAGCGGTATGTGCTCGACGGGGAGAGCGATCTCTGGGTTGATCTTCGGCTGGGTCAGGGGTGATGGTGGAGGGGAGTGGCCGGCAACGATTCTCTCAATCTTGGGGAACTCGGTGTGTGCTGCGTCACGTTCCAGTTAGATGATTGCGAGTGAGCGAACCGACGCGCCGTACCTGCGGACGCAGCTGGCAGGGGGTCCAGGTGAGTGCTTCCCGGCGTAGTGGGACCACCGATGAGCTGGGGCCGGACGAGCCCGAGCGGGCCGGCCCCGTGGGCCCCGACGGCTCGGATCTGCTCGCCGCGCTGCTCGACGGGATGGACGCGGCGCTGTGCGCCTTCGACGCGGACGGGGTCGTGACCCACTGGAACCGCGAGGCCGAGCGGATCCTGGGCTGGACCGCGGCCGAGGCGGTGGGCCGGCACGGATTCGCGGGCTGGGCCGTGCGGGAGGCCGACGCGGAGGAGGTCGAGGGGCGGCTGATGTCCGCCATGCAGGCCCCCGGGCGGCAGGTGCACGAGTTCGCGTTGCTGACCAAGGACGGCGGGCGGGTGCTCGTACGGACCCAGTCGGCCGCAGTACGAGGGCCGGACGGGAAGCCCGCCGGGGTGTACTGCGCCTTCAGCGAGGTGCACACGCAGATCGATCTGGAGCGGTCGATCGCGCTGAGCGAGGCGCTGTTCGAGGACGCCAGCTGGGGTGTCGTGCTCGTCGACGCGGATCTGCGGCCGGCGGTGGTCAACGCCCATGCGGCGCGGGCGCTGGGCATCGGGCGTACGTCCGCTCTGGGGCGGCCGCTCGGGGAGCTGCTCGCGCAGGGTGTCGAGGAGCTGGAGAGCGCGTTCACGCACGTCCTGGCGGAGGGTGCGCCGCCCGCGCCGGCCGAGATCTGGGTGAGCGTGCGCACTGCGGAGGGTGAGCAGCGGCGGTGCTGGCGGTGCGGGTTCGTACGGCTGGCCTCACCGCTCGCCGAGGAGCCGGTGCCGCTCGGGGTGGGGTGGCTCTTCCAGGACGTGACCGAGGGCAAGCAGGGCGAGCAGGAGGCGGCGCTGCTGCGGTTCAGGTCCATCCAGTTGCACCGGGCGGCGCGGGCGGCCGCCGAGTGCGAGGATCCGCGGGAGGCGGCGACGGTCCATCTCGACTTCGCGCTCGCCGGGTTCGCCGATCACGCGCTGATCGACCGGGTGGCCGGTGGCGCGGTGGTCGACGCGGCGGCGGAGGGGCCGGTCCGGCTGGTACGGGTCGCCGCCACGCCGTCCGGTGGGCCGGGGCCGAGTCTGCTCACCGGGAAGGCGGGGCTGCCCGTGCGGTACGGGCAGGGGCATCCGGCGTTGCAGTGCGTGGAGCGGGCCGGGTCGGTGCGGGCGAGCGTGGGAGCGGTCGGCGGTGAGCAGGCGCGGGAGTGGGCCGTGGCCCGGCAGTGGCCCGCGGACGTGGTGCACGCGTTGTGCGCGGTGTTGCGCAGTCGGGGGCGGACGTTGGGAGTGGTGACGTTTCTGCGGGGGAGCGGGCGGAGCCAGTTCGAGCGGGCCGACGCCGTGTACGCGGAGGACGTGGCCGTCCGGATCGCCGCCGCGCTGGACCTGGCCGGGGTTGTGGACGCGGGCTAGACGGCTCCAAACGACCAGGCGGTTCCAAACGACCAGGCGGCTCCAAACGGCCAAGCGGCTTCAAGCGGCCAAGCGGCCCTAGCGCCGGTAGAAGATGCGGTCCGCGTACTCGGTCATCACCCTGCCGTTCCAGTCGTGGCCGCCGCCCACGTTGCCCGACCTCAGCAGCGGCGGCTCGATGCCCCGCTCCGCCAGACACCCCGCCGCCGTCGCCATCACCGCCTGCATGATCGCGCTGGTGACGACCGTGGAGGCGGGGGCGAAGGGGGCCGGGACGGTGTCCAGGGTGAGGGTCGCGTCCCCGACGGCGATCTTTGAGTCCAGGACGATGTCGCAGTGGTCCTTGAGGTAGGTGCCCGAGGCGTGGCGGGAGCGCGTCTCCGTCGTGTACGCCACGGACGTGAGGCCGATGACCTTCACGCCGAGGGCGCGGGCTTTCATGGCCATCTCCACGGGGAGCGCGTTGCGGCCGGAGAGGGAGATGATGACCAGGGCGTCGCCCGCGCGGAGCGGGGAGGTGTCCAGGACGGCGCTCGCGAGTCCGTCGACGCGCTCCAGGGCGGAGCCGAGCGTGGCGGGCATGACGTCGACGCCGACGACGCCGGGCACGGCGAGGAGGTTCATCAGGGCGAGCCCGCCGGCGCGGTAGACGACGTCCTGGGCGGGCAGCGAGGAGTGGCCTGCGCCGAAGGCGAAGAGGCGGCCCCCGTCGGCGACGGTGTCGGCGAGCAGCGTGCCCGCCGCCGTGACGGCCTCCGCCTCCTCGTCCCGGACCCGTCGCAGAAGCTCGATCGCGGCGTCGAAGAACTGGTCGGCCAGTGTGGCGTCGCTCATGCGGGTCCCTTTCGGGGCGGGTGGGGGCGGCTGTGTCGCGGATCACCGTGCGGTCTGGACCACTGCCGTGTCAATACGGTGGTGCAGGACCCTTGGCCGAGGGCGTGGGGCCCCGCGTTTCCTCGGCACGGCACGGTTGTCAGTGGTATGCGTCAGAATTGAGTCCAGGGCCAGCGCACGCGCCGGGAAGCTGCTCGTGCTTCCGGCAGATCTCATCGAGGGGCACGTATGTCCGGACTGATCGACACCACGGAGATGTATCTCCGCACCATCCTCGAGCTGGAGGAGGAAGGTGTGGTCCCCATGCGTGCCCGGATCGCCGAGCGGCTCGACCAGAGCGGGCCGACCGTGAGCCAGACGGTGGCGCGGATGGAGCGGGACGGCCTGGTCGCCGTGGCCGCCGACCGGCACCTGGAGCTGACGGACGAGGGCCGTCGCCTCGCCACGCGCGTGATGCGCAAGCACCGGCTCGCGGAGTGTCTGCTGGTCGACGTGATCGGCCTGGAGTGGGAGCAGGTGCACGCGGAGGCGTGCCGCTGGGAGCACGTGATGAGCGAGGCCGTCGAGCGCCGCGTGCTGGAGCTGCTCAGGCATCCGACGGAGTCGCCGTACGGGAACCCGATCCCGGGCCTGGAGGAGCTGGGCGAGAAGGACGGCGCGGACCCGTTCCTGGACGAGGGCATGGTGTCGCTGGCGGATCTGGACCCGGGGTCGGACGGGAAGACGGTCGTGGTGCGCCGTATCGGTGAGCCGATCCAGACGGACGCGCAGCTGATGTACACGCTGCGGCGCGCGGGTGTGCAGCCCGGCTCGGTCGTCAGCGTGACGGAGTCGGCGGGCGGTGTGCTGGTGGGCAGCGGCGGCGAGGCCGCGGAGCTGGAGGCGGACGTCGCCTCCCACGTCTTCGTCGCCAAGCGCTGACGCGTGCGGCCGCTGACGGCGTGCGGCTGCTGACGGTGTTCGGCCGCTGACGGTGTCCGGCCGTCACGGTGTTTGGCCGCCCACGGTGTCCGGCCGCTGACGGCTTCCGGTACCGGTGTGATGGAAGGGGTGTCGTGCCGGTCCGCGGCGGGGTGAGGTCACGGCCCGGAATCTGTGCGCCGAAATCGGAGCGCTCGGCCGGATCGCGTGCCAGGCTGTCGCGTGAGGCATATGACCGAGGGGGGAGAGGGATGTGCCGCGGACGTGTGGATGGCCCCGGCGCCTTGTGGCGCCGGGGCCTGTCCTCCCCTGTGCTGACCCGGAGCCCCGAGCTCTCAGGGTCATTCCCCTCGGACCGGTTTCCCCGAGCGGTCCGCCTCCCGCTGAAGATCTCCCCTCGGTGGCGGCGATCATTCCTTGAGCGTGGTCACTCGAACGAGGGGTGTTGTCCGGCGAGACGGCATTTTCGAATACGCATTCGATAGCCTGGGAGTGACGGGGGACAGCCTGGGAGTGACGGGGGACGCGGAATCCGCGCTTCAGGAGTGAGTGCACGGCAACGGCAGGACACGGTTCACAGGACCGGCCGGCTCGAGCGGGAGCGGTCCGAGCGGAGCTAGGGGGGTGCCAGGACCATGGCGCGACGCATCGACGTGACCGGGGCGGGCGGCGTACGCCTCGCGGCATGGGAGTTCGGCGACCCGCCCAAGACGGACCCGGCCCGGACCGACCCGG
Organism: Streptomyces griseorubiginosus; assembly: GCF_017614965.1. GTDB lineage: Bacteria > Actinomycetota > Actinomycetes > Streptomycetales > Streptomycetaceae > Streptomyces > Streptomyces griseorubiginosus_B. Next base: position 11,554 of record NZ_WVUG01000267.1, read on the forward strand.
ACAGGACCGACCCGGACAGGACCAACCCGGCCGGGACCGACCCGTCCGGCCTCGTGCCCGGACAGGCGGGACCGCCGGACCGGGCGGCGCCGCACGCCGACCAGGAGCGCGCGCACGGGGTGCTGTTACTGCACGGCCTGATGGGCCGCGCCTCGCACTGGGCGTCCACCGCCCGCTGGCTCTCCGAGCGGCACCGGGCCGTCGCGCTCGACCAGCGGGGACACGGCCAGAGCGACAAGCCCCCACAGGCCGCGTTCACCCGTGAGGCATACGTCGAGGACGCGGAGGCCGCCCTCGAACAGCTCGGCCTCGCCCCGGCCGTCCTCATCGGCCACGCCATGGGCGCGCTGACCGCCTGGCAGCTCGCCGCGAAGCGTCCCGAGCTGGTGCGGGGCCTGGTCATCTGCGACATGCGGGCCTCCGCCCTCGGCGCCGCCTCGCAGCGGGAATGGGCGGACTGGTTCCGGGCGTGGCCCGTCCCCTTCGCCACGCTCGCGGACGTACGCAAGTGGTTCGGTGAGGACGATCCCTGGGTGGAGCGGCCGAATCCGGCGCGCGGGGAGTTCTACGCCGAGGTGATGCACGAGTCCGCCGACGGCTGGCGGCCGGTCTTCGAACCCGAGCAGATGCTGAAGTCCCGGGAGACCTGGGTGTACGACGCGCACTGGGAGGAGCTCACCCAGGTGCGCTGCCCGGCGCTGGTGGTGCGGGGGCTCGACGGGGAGCTGGGGCG
>NZ_WVUG01000268.1 GCF_017614965.1 Streptomyces griseorubiginosus
GTACCGGCGGGGGCCGCCGAGGCTCCGTCGCCACGCGGGGACGCCGTCGGTGTCGGGGAAGCGTCCGCCGATGGTGCCGGGCGTCCGTCCTTCCCCTCCGGTCCCCCCGAGGACGCGCCCGAGAGGGACAGCGCGGTGATCACGGCCGCCGACAGCGCGCCCGCCGCCCCCGCGGCGACCAGCATCCGCCGCCGTCCCCGCGCCCCGCGCTCGCGCCGCCGTTCGGCGGCCCGGCCACCGGCGGGGAGGGCCGGGTCGGCCTCGGGCACCCTGGGCAGCTCCGCCGTCCGGTCGTACGCGTTCTGCCAGCCGTGCGCGGCCGCCGGATCCGCGTAGCCCTCGTACACGGGCGTCGATTCCGGGATCGGGTGGTACACGTTCGGCGGATCCTGCGGGACGCCGTTCTTCCCGTTCGCATGCTGAGGTGACCCGGACATGACCGCGCATTCTAGGGACTGGTGGGACCCCTGAGACAGCTACCGGCGATAACAGCCCAAACCCAGGCGTCTCGCGTGGTGGAAAACACGGTCCGGGAGGCGTTACCGGGCCGTAAGCTCCCAGACATGCAGGTGATCCAGTCGACCAAGCTCGCCAACGTCTGTTACGAGATCCGGGGCCCGGTGCTCGAGGAGGCGATGCGGCTCGAGGCGGCCGGGCATCGGATCCTCAAGCTGAACACCGGCAACCCGGCGGCGTTCGGCTTCGAGTGCCCCCCGGAGATCCTGGAGGACATCCTCCGCAACGTCTCCACCGCACACGGCTACGGCGACGCGAAGGGCCTGCTGGCCGCCCGCCGCGCGGTCGTCATGCACAACCAGACCCTCGGCATCGAGACGGACGTCGAGCACGTCTTCATCGGCAACGGCGTCTCCGAGCTGATCGTGATGGCGATGCAGGGCCTATTGGACGACGGCGACGAGGTGCTCGTACCGGCCCCGGACTATCCGCTGTGGACCGCCGCCGTGTCCCTGTCCGGCGGTACGGCCGTCCACTACCGGTGCGACGAGCAGGCCGACTGGATGCCGGACCTCGCGGACGTCGAACGCAAGGTCACCGACCGCACCAAGGCCATCGTCATCATCAACCCCAACAACCCGACGGGCGCGGTGTACGACGAGGCGATGATCAAGGGCTTGACGGACATCGCCCGCCGCCACAACCTCCTCGTCTGCTCCGACGAGATCTACGACAAGATCCTCTACGACGGCGCCACGCACACCCCGACGGCCGCCATCGCCCCGGACCTGCTGACCCTCACCTTCAACGGCATGTCCAAGGCCTACCGGGTGGCCGGCTACCGGGTGGGCTGGATGTCGATCTCCGGGCCGCGCGCGCACGCCGACTCCTACATCGAGGGTCTGACGGTCCTGGCGAACATGCGGCTGTGCGCGAACATGCCCGGTCAGCACGGAGTGGTCGCCGCGCTGAGCGGGCGGCAGTCCATCAACGACCTGGTGCTGCCGGGCGGGCGGCTGAAGGAGCAGATGGACACGGCGTACGAGCTGCTGACGCGGATCCCGGGGGTGAGCTGCGTACGGCCGAAGGGGGCGCTGTATCTCTTCCCGCGGCTCGACCCCAAGGTGTTCAAGATCAAGGACGACCGGCGGATGGTGCTGGACCTGCTGCGCAGCGAGAAGATCATGGTCGTGCAGGGTTCCGGGTTCAACTGGCCCGAGCCCGATCACTTCCGGGTCGTGACGCTGCCGACGGTCACGGATCTGCGGGACGCGGTGGGGCGGATCGGGCGGTTCCTGGACGGCTACGGCCAGCCCTAAACCTTTTCCGGACCGGCAATCCGCGGATCTTCTTGGATCCACTCAACTTTAGACGAAATCTAAGCTAGGATGGTTTCCTGACAGCTTCTGGAGGCCATCCCATGTACGAACCGATCCGCACCAAGTCGGTCCACAGCACGATGGCCGGCACGAGCTCCGACTTTCCGCACCGCTCCCGCGAGGAGGAGCTGGACATCCAGCTCGCGGGACACCTCGCCGCGCTGCTCGCCGTCACGGACGAGCTGCGGGCGGCGGCTCCCTCCGCCGACCTGGACGAGGCGGCCGAGCGGCTCGCCGAACAGGTGGCCCGGCTGCGAGGCGGGGTGACACCGGTGCGTATGCAGGTGGCACCGGCCGAAGTCGACCTCGCCACCCTGCACGAGCGGGCGCACGCCCTCGCGGGCCGCGCCCTGGTCGTGGCGGCCTCACGGGCCGACACGGCGGCGGCGATCCTCGCCGCGGAACGCATGGACGCGCACACGGAGGCCCGAGACCCCCGCGAACTCGCGTCCCGCTGAGCCCCACGAGGGCTCCCCTGACGGCCCCGGTCCGCGTGCACCCGCAGCGACGCGCGGACCGGGAGCCATTTTCTGTGTGATGGGCATGGCTGGTTCCGTTGCGTTCCGGGACGGCCACTTCACCTCCCGTTCATCCGGTAATCCCTGGAACATGGGGTTCCGGGAGCACGCTCCCCGGCGTGAGACGTATCGCAGGGATCGTCCTCGCGGTGTTGCTGATCGGCGGCGTGGTGGCTGCCGTCGTGGCGGGCCGGGAAGCGGACGACAAGGGCACGGCAACGAAGACCGTGCGCATGGTGATCGGTTCCGAGAAGGCGGAGTACTTCGCGGATCCGGCTGTGGTGAAGGCCCTCGCCGCCAAGGGATTCACCGTGAAGGCCGAGACCTCCGGGTCCTGGGCCATGGAGGGGCTCGACCTCAAGGGGTACGACCTCGCGTTCCCGTCCAGTCAGGCGCCCGCCGTCGAACTGGCCGCCCGCTACAAGGTGCAGGGCACCCTCGCCCGCCCCTTCTACTCGCCGCTCGTCGTCGTGGCCCACCGCAACGCCGCCCAGGTGCTCGCGGCCAACGGCCTCGCGACCCTGGACACCGAGCACCGCGGCATCCTGAAGATGGCCGCCTATCTCGACGCCGCCCGCCACGACCGTACGTGGCAGCAGCTGAAGGGGGCGAGCAAGTACGGGGAGTTGACGGGAACGCTCTTCCTCTCCTCCACCGACCCGGAGACCTCCAACTCCGGCGCCCTGTACCTCGCCGCCGCCTCCTACGTGGCGAACGGCGGCCGGGTGGTGGCGAGCAAGGCCGACCTCGACCGCACCGAGCCGCTGATGAAGAAGCTGGTGCAGGTCCAGGGCGCCCAGCAGTCCAGCTCGGACGCGGTGTTCCGGGACTTCGTCAGCGGCGCCGGCAATCCGCTGGTGGTGGTCTACGAGTCCCAGGTCGCCTCGCTGCTGGCGGGCGGACAGCAGCCCGGTGACCTCGTCGTGCTCTACCCGGACACCACGGTCAACAGCGACCACACCGTCGTGCCGTTCACCGGCAACGGCAAGGCGCTCGCCCAACTCCTCTCCACCGACCCGGAGTTGCGCAAGCTCGCCGTGAAGCACGGTTTCCGGCCGCAGGGCACCGCGACCGAGTTCGCCTCGGCGACCACCTATCTGAAGCAGGAACTGACCGGTGTCCGGCAGGCGCCCGTGCCCACCTCCGCGGTGCTGCACGAGATGGCGCGCCGGGCCCGCGGATGACACGGGGGACCTCATGAGCAGCTTCAACACCAGTCAGAACAGCGGCAGTCAGCACACCCTCAGCGGGGACGACGTCTTCACGCTCACCCCGCCCGAGGCCGTCGCGCCGGTGCCGCGGGAGAAGGCCGGCGGGCTCGTGCCGGTGGACGACAGCGTCCGTACCGACATGGCCGCGAAGGCCTCCGCCTACGTCGCCGGTCTCGCCGCCCTGGACGCCCGCTCGCCCGAGTTCGCCGGCAAGGTCGGTGAGATCACCGGACTCGGCGCCTCAGAGATGCGGACCGCGGCCGCGCAGTCCAACCGGATGCTGGAACGGACCGTGAAGAGCCTGCCGAGCAAGGGCGGGGACGCCCAGTCGCAGGTGGCCGGCTCGCTGGTCGAACTCCGGCGGGTGGTCGAGGACCTGGACCCGCGGGACCTGCCCGCCAGCAAGGGCCGTAAGTTCCTCTCCCGGCTGCCCGGCGGGAACAAGCTGCGCGACCACGTCGCCAAGTACGCGTCCGCACAGGGCACCTTGAACAGGATCGTCGGCTCGCTGCGCGGCGGCCAGGACGAACTGCGCCGGGACAACGCCGCGTTGCAGACCGAGCGGGTCCGCCTGTGGGAGACCATGGGCAAACTGCAGGAGTACGTGGTGCTCACCGAGGCCCTGGACGCGGCCGTGGAGCAGCACCTCGCCGGGATCCCGGACCCCCAGGAGGCCGACGGTCTCCGCGCCGACGTGCTCTTCCCGGTCCGGCAGAAGCACCAGGACCTGCTCACCCAGCTCGCGGTGTGCGCGCAGGGCTACCTCGCCATGGACGTCGTACGCCGCAACAACGACGAGCTGATCAAGGGCGTCGACCGGGCCGCCACGACCACCGTGTCCGCCTTGCGCATCTCGGTGATGCTGGCGTCCGCGCTGGACAACCAGAAGAAGGTCGTCGAGCAGGTCAACGCCCTGCGCGGGACCACGGAGGACCTGATCCGGGGCAACGCGGAGATGCTGTCCACGCAGAGCGGGGAGATCCAGCGGATCGCCGCGGACCCGGCCGTGGGGGCCGAGACCCTGCGCTCGGCGTTCCAGCAGATCTACCGGACGCTGGACGCGATCGACACCTACAAGGTGCAGGCGACCGAGGCGATGGCGACGACCGTCGAGAACCTGACGGCCGAACTCCAGTCCGCCAGTGCCTACCTGGAACGCAGCCGGTCGCGGGGCGCGCTGGAAGGGGGCCTCGCATGAGACGGACCCTCACCGCCGTCGTGTCGGCGGCGGCCCTGCTGACCGCCTGCTCGTCGGCGCACAAGACCGACCCCGACGCCCCACGGCCCGGCACCCTGCGCGTCCTCGCCTCCAGCGAACTCGCCGACATGGCACCGGTCCTGGACCAGGTCCGCAAGGACATCGGCATTACGGTCCGGTCCACCTACATGGGCACCCTCGACGCCGTGAACCTGCTGGCGTCCGGCAAGGCGGACGGCCGCTACGACGCCGTGTGGCTGTCCTCGAACGACTATCTGCGACTGCGCCCGGAGGCGGCGAAGAAGGTCGTCTCCGAGACGCCGGTCATGTCGAGCCCGGTGGCCATCGGCGTCAGGACGGCCACCGCGCAGGCGCTCGGCTGGACGCCGGAGAACGTCACCTGGTCCCAGGTGGAGAAGGCCGTACAGGACGGAAAACTCACGTACGGAATGACGGACCCGGCCCGCTCCAACTCCGGCTTCTCCACGCTCGTCTCGGTCGCCTCCGCCCTCTCCGGCGCCCAGTCGGCGCTCACCGACGCGGACGTGGCCGAGGCGACGCCCCGCCTCAAGGAGTTCTTCAAGGGGCAGAAGCTGACCTCGGGTTCGTCGGGCTGGCTGGCGACGGCCTACAAGCGGCGCGGGAACGTCGACGCGCTCCTCAACTACGAGTCCGTCCTCAAGGGCATCCCGGGCCTGACCGTGATCCGCCCCAAGGACGGCGTGGTCACCGCCGACTACCCGCTCTCCTCCCTCGCCGACACCGACGCGGCGACCCGTGAGGAGGTCCGGCGCCTGACCGAGGCCCTGCGCACGCCGCGGATCCAGCGCGAGATCACGACCGACACCCACCGTCGCCCGGTGATCCCCTCGGTGCCCCCCGCACCCGGCCTCGACACCTCCCGGCGCCACGAACTCGCCTTCCCCGGCACGCGTTCGGTCGCCGACGGCCTGCTGCACTCGTACGAGAACGAACTGCGCCGCCCCTCCCGCACCGTCTACGTCCTCGACACCTCCGGCTCGATGGACGGCGACCGCCTCAGCCGCCTGAAGAAGGCCCTTACGGACCTGACCGGCGATTTCCGCGAACGGGAGGAGGTGACGCTGATGCCCTTCGGCTCGGACGTGAAGAGCGTACGGACCCATGTGGTCGACCCGGCCGATCCGCAGGCCGGCCTGAAGGCGATCCGCAAGGACACCGAGAAGCTGTCCGCCGACGGCGACACCGCGATCTACACGTCCCTGGAGAAGGCGTACGAGCATCTCGGCACCGGCGGCGACACGTTCACGTCGATCGTGCTGATGACGGACGGCGAGAACACGACCGGCGTCAAGCCGAAGGACTTCGACACCTTCTACCGCTCACTCACCGGCGCGCAGCGGGACACCCCGGTCTTCCCGATCCTCTTCGGCGACTCCGACCGCAGGGAACTGACCCACATCGCCGACCTGACCGGCGGCCGCCTCTTCGACGCGCAACACGGCTCACTGGACGGCGCCTTCGAGGAGATCCGTGGCTACCAGTAGGTTCATGAGGTTCCTGGAGTCCCGCAAGAACATCGCGGGAAGCGCGGGCGGTCTGGCGGGCCTGGCGCTGACGTTCACGGGGGTCGCCGGGCCGTACTGGCCGGTGGTCGTGGCCGGGCTCTACGGCGCGGGCGCGCTCATCGCCCCGCCGGAACGACCGCCCCTGCCGGACTTCCCGTCCCCGTCGGCCCAACTGGAGGAACTGCGGGCCGACTTCGACAAGCTGGGCGGCTATCTGGCGGAGGTCGACCTCCCCCCGGCCGCCGCGGGCCGCCTCACCGAGCTGACCGGCCTGCTGACCGCGCTGCTGGACCCGGGCTGGGTGACCGAGGTCCTGGCCCAGGACCCGGAGGGCGTCCACACCCTGTCCCGGACGGTCCGCCAGGACATTCCGGAAGCGGTCGACAGCTACGTACGCACCCGCTGGTGGACCCGTATGACCCCGGGCTCAGAACCCCCGGAACGCCACCTGGAACGCCAGCTCACGCTGCTGCAGGAGGAGGCGGAGAGACTGGCCACGACCCTGCGCGAGACGGAGGCCCGCCGCCAGGAGACGCACACCCGCTATCTGGAAGAACGTTCCCCTTGAAACGTTCCCCTCGAGGAAACGGCGAAGGCCTGCCCCTTCCCTCCCGTCGGGGCGGACGGAAGGACAAGGGCAGGCCCGAGCCGCGCACGCCGTTGTGCGCGGCCTCGCCGTAGAACACCGCGGCCGGCCGTGACGATCACTGGTCAGGGCACATCCCAACCGGCCGCGGAGTCTCCCGAGCCGGACGTCAGCCCAGCCGCTGCACCAGCGCCCGGTACTCGTCCCACAGCTCCTTCGGCGTGTGGTCCCCGAACGTGTTGAGGTGCTCGGGAATCAACGCCGCCTCCTCCCGCCACACGTCCTTGTCGACGGTGAGCAGGAACTCCAGGTCGGACTCGGACAGTTCGAGCCCGTTGGTGTCGAGGGCACCCTTGGCCGGGAGGACACCGATCGGCGTCTCGACACCCTCCGCCCTGCCGTCCAGCCGCTCCACGATCCACTTCAGGACCCGGCTGTTCTCGCCGAACCCGGGCCAGACGAACTTGCCCTCGTCGTTCTTGCGGAACCAGTTGACGTAGTAGATCTTCGGCAGCTTGGACTGGTCCTTGTCCTTGGCCACGTCGATCCAGTGCCCCATGTAGTCGCCCATGTTGTAGCCGCAGAACGGCAGCATGGCGAACGGGTCCCGGCGCAGTTCGCCGACCTTGCCCTCGGCGGCCGCGGTCTTCTCGGAGGCCACGTTGGCGCCCAGGAAGACACCGTGGTTCCAGTCGAAGGACTCGGTCACCAGCGGAACGGCGGAGGCGCGCCGGCCGCCGAAGAGGATCGCCGAGATCGGCACGCCCCTCGGGTCCTCCCACTCGGGCGCGATGATCGGGCACTGCGAGGCCGGCACGGTGAAGCGGGCGTTGGGGTGCGCGGCGGGCTCGGCGGACTCCGGCGTCCAGTCCCGGCCCTTCCAGTCGGTGAGGTGGGCCGGGGTCTCCTCCGTCATGCCCTCCCACCAGATGTCGTTGTCGTCCGTCAACGCCACGTTGGTGAAGACCGAGTTGCCCCACAGGGTCTTCATCGCGTTGGCGTTGGTGTGCTCACCCGTGCCGGGCGCGACGCCGAAGAAGCCGGCCTCGGGGTTGATGGCGTACAGCCGGCCGTCCTCGCCGAAGCGCATCCAGGCGATGTCGTCGCCGATGGTCTCCACCGTCCAGCCGGAGACGGTGGGCTCCAGCATGGCGAGGTTGGTCTTGCCGCAGGCGCTCGGGAAGGCGGCGGCGACGTACTTGGACTCACCGGTCGGCGGGGTGAGCTTCAGGATCAGCATGTGCTCGGCCAGCCAGCCCTCGTCGCGGGCCATGACGGACGCTATGCGCAGGGCGTAGCACTTCTTGCCGAGCAGGGCGTTGCCGCCGTAACCGGAGCCGTAGGACCAGATCTCGCGGGTCTCGGGGAAGTGCGAGATGTACTTGGTGGAGTTGCACGGCCACGGTACGTCCGCCTCGCCCTCGGCCAGCGGGGCGCCCAGCGTGTGCACGGCCTTGACGAAGAAGCCGTCCGAGCCGAGTTCGTCGAGGACGGGCTGTCCCATGCGGGTCATCGTCCGCATGGACACCGCCACATAGGCGGAGTCGGTGATCTCGACGCCGATGGCGGAGAGGTCCGAGCCGAGCGGGCCCATGCAGAACGGGACGACGTACATCGTCCGGCCCTTCATCGAGCCGCGGAAGATCCCCTTCTCGCCGGAGAAGATCTCCCGCATCTCGGCGGGGTCCTTCCAGTGGTTGGTGGGGCCCGCGTCCTCCTCCTTCTCCGAGCAGATGAAGGTCCGGTCCTCGACGCGCGCGACGTCGGTCGGGTCGGAGGCGGCGTAGTACGAGTTGGGGCGCTTGATCGGGTCGAGCTTCTTGAAGGTGCCCTTCGCGACGAGCTCCTCGCACAGGCGCTCGTACTCGGCCTCGGATCCGTCACACCAGACCACGTTGTCCGGCTGGGTCAGTTCGGCGATCTCGTTCACCCACGAGACCAGTTCCTGATGCTGGGTGGGAATGACGGGGGGAGCCGCGTTGTCGCGCGCCACGATTGCTCCTAAATGAGGGATTTTGTGTTGGAGGCCCCGTGGGGGCTGCGGCCCGGATGCTTCGTGGCTGGATCTTCAGCGCTCATCCGGTGCCGACCGCACTCATTTGATCATCCGACGCGAGTGCCCATATGTCCAGAGGGCCTCACAGGTGAGCGGAGTGGGGATCGTCACGTCTCTTTTGTGTGCGACGCGTTTATTTGCGTGCACCTAGGGTTCAAGTGACCGTTTCTTTGCGCGGTACGCGCCGGCCGCCAACTGCCGTGAGATGATGGCCACTCTTGGCCGCTTCCACGCCCGCACTGATCCGTAACTTACGGTTCCGTAGGTACGATGCGAGACATGACAGCGCCCGTCCCCGACGCGTCCACCGGAACGCCGGCCGCCGGCCGCGGTTCCGAAGCGCCTTCCATCCCGCACCAGATCAAGCAGCACGCGCAGCAGCTCGCCGAGCCGATCAAGCCGAAGCTCCGCGGCTGGCTGCATCTGGGCATGTTCCCGGCCGCGCTCGTCTCCGGCCTGGTCCTCACCGCGCTCGCCGACTCGACCAGAGGACGCGTCGCCTGCGGGATCTACGCGCTGACGGCCTGCCTGCTGTTCGGCGTGAGCGCGCTCTACCACCGGGGCAACTGGAGCCCGCGCATGGACGGCGTGCTGCGCCGCCTCGACCACGCCAACATCTTCCTGATCATCGCCGGCACCTACACCCCCCTCACGATGCTCCTGCTGCCGGGCGCCAAGGGGCAGTGGCTGCTGTGGGGCATCTGGGGAGCCGCCGCGGCCGGGATCGTCTTCCGGGTCTTCTGGGTCGGCGCCCCGCGCTGGCTCTACACCCCCTGCTACATCGCGATGGGCTGGGCGGCCGTCTTCTTCCTGCCCGACTTCATGCGCACCGGGGGCATCGCCGTCCTGGTCCTGGTCATCGTCGGCGGCCTGCTCTACAGCGCGGGCGGCGTGATCTACGGCATCAAGCGGCCGAACCCGTCACCGCGCTGGTTCGGCTTCCACGAGGTCTTCCACTCCTTCACGCTGGCCGCGTTCGTCGTCCACTACGTCGGAATCTCCCTGGTGGCGTACCAGCACGCGTAACCGCCCCACCGCTCCCCCCCATGGCCACGGCTTGCCGCCGTGGCCATTTTTCGTATGCCGATAGAGACTGTCGATTGACAGTTCCTAGATTTTGAGAGTTACTCTCATTTCATGGTTACTGTCACCCCAAACCCACGGCGTTGGTGGGCCCTGGCCGCCCTCGTCGCGAGCATGCTCACCCTCGGCTTCGACACGACGATCCTCAACGTGGCCCTGCCGACCATGGCCGCCGACCTCGGCGCCACCACCGGCCAGCAGCAGTGGATGGCCGACTCCTACGTCGTCGTCTTCGCGGCGCTCATGCTCCCCGCCGGACTCCTCGGCGACCGGTTCGGACGCCGGCTGATGCTGATCGTCGGACTCGGGATCTTCCTGACCGGCTCACTGGCGGGCGCCCTGGCCGGGGACGTGACCTGGGTGATCGCGGCCCGGGCCCTGATGGGCGTCGGCGCCGCCCTGGTCACCCCGCTCGCGCTCTCCGTGCTGCCCACCCTGTTCGCCGCCGACGAGCAGCCCAAGGCGACCGCGATCGTCACCGCCGCCTCCGCGCTCGGCCTGCCGCTCGGCCCGATCATCGGCGGCTGGCTGCTGAACCACTTCTGGTGGGGCTCGGTCTTCCTGGTCAACGTCCCGATGGCCGCGATCGGCATCGCCGCCTGCGTCTTCCTGCTCCCCGAGACCCGCGACCCCGCCTCCCCCAAGGTCGACACCGTCTCCACCGCGCTCACCGCGACCGGACTCGGCGCCCTCGTGTACGCGATCATCGAGGCACCCACCCGCGGCTGGGGCGACCCCCTGGTCCTGGCGATGTTCGCGGCGGCCGTCGCCCTCATCACCGCCCTGGTCCTGCGCGAACGCCGGCTGGAGCGCCCCATGCTCGACATGACCCTCCTCGCCCACCGCGGCTTCCTCTTCAACACCATCGCCGCGACCCTGGTGATGTTCGTCCTGTCCGGCCTGCTCTTCGTGCTGCCGCCCTACCTCCAGGCGGTCCTCGGCAACGACGCCTTCGGCACCGGCCTGAGGCTGCTGCCGATGATGGGCGGCCTCCTGGTCGCCTCCCGCACGGCCCCGCAGGCCACCGTGCGCTTCGGCGCCCGCGCCACGGTCGGCGCCGGCCTGACGGTGCTGGCCTTCGCCGCGCTCCTCGGCAGCCGTACGACGGTCGACTCCGGCTACGGCTTCACCGCGCTGTGGCTCTCCATCACCGGCCTCGGCTTCGGCTTCTCCCTCATGCCGGCCATGGGCGGCGCCCTGGGCGCCCTGCCCCGCGACCGGGCCGGCAGCGGCTCCGGGCTGCTCATGACGCTGCGCCAGGTCGGCGGCGCGGTCGGGATCGCCCTGCTCGGCAGCCTGCTCTCCGCCACCTTCCAGGACCGGCTCGACGTCACCGGGCTGCCCGCCAAGGCGGCCGACACCGCCGGGGACTCGGTGGTCGCGGCGCACATCGTCGCCGAGAAGGCGCACTCCGCTCACCTGGCCGCCTCCGCGAACAGCGCCTACGTCCACGGCATGGGGCTGGTGCTGCTGGTGTGCGGGGCCGCGGCGCTCGTGTCGGCGCTGCTGGCGGCGGTCTTCCTGCCGCCCACGGCGTCCGGGCGGACGGTACAAAGCCCCGAACCCGACTTGGTCACCGCCGTGGAGGATGCCTGACAATGAACCCCATGACGGCCGCACGCACCCCCTTCTCCTCCCCCGCCGACCGCCCTCAGCTGGGACTTCGCGAGCGCAAGAAGATCAAGACCCGGGAGGCGATCCGAACCGCGACCTACGCGCTGATCAAGGAGCAGGGGTACGACGCCACGACGATCGAGCAGATCGCCGACCGGGCCGAGGTGTCGCCGTCCACCGTCTTCCGCTACTTCCCCACCAAGGAGGACATCGTCCTCACGGACGAGTACGACGCGCCGATGCTGGAGGAACTGCGCGCCCGGCCGGCCGGTGAGCCGTGGATGGACTCGGTGCGGCACGTGATGCGCATGGCCACGAACGCGCTGATGGCCGAGGACCCCGAGGTGGTCCGCATGCGGGCCCACCTCGGGGTCCAGGTCCCCGCCGTCCGCTCCCGGATGTTCGAGAGCATGTCGGAGACCGGACGTCTGCTCCGCGCGGCCCTCGCCGACCGCACCGGCCTCGACCCCGACAGTCTCGAGGTGCGGGTCTACGCGATGTCCCTCGTCGGCGGCCTGATGGAGGCCAACATGACCTGGGCGGAGAACGGCTTCAAGGACGACCTGGGCGCCCTGCTGGACCGCGCCCTGGACGTCATGGAACACGGCCTGCCCACCCGAAACCCCTGAGC
>NZ_WVUG01000269.1 GCF_017614965.1 Streptomyces griseorubiginosus
CCCCTGCCCCTCCCGCTGTGGGTACGGGGCGACACCAACGCGTTCTTCGGACTGGCCGTCAACGTCCTGGTCAATGTCCTGACGTTGACCGGGTTGTGCCTGGGCGTCGTCAAGATTCCGGAGGACGACGTCTTCCACACCATCCTGCCGGCCCTGGGCATCGCCCTGATCGCAGGCAACATCTACTACGCCTACCTCGGCCGCCGACTCGCACGGCGGGAGGGCCGGCAGGACGTCACCGCGATGCCCTACGGGCCGAGCGTGCCGCACATGTTCATCGTCGTGTTCGTCATCATGCTGCCGACCTACCTCAAGACCAAGGATCCGCTGCTGGCGTGGAAGGCCGGTATCGCCTGGGCCTTCATCATCGGTGTCATCGTCCTCATCGGGGCCTTCGTGGGCCCGTACATACGCCGGTACGCACCCAGGGCCGCCCTGCTCGGCACCCTCGCCGGCATCTCCGTCTCCTTCATCTCCATGCGGCCCGCCGGCCAGATGTGGGACCACCTGTGGATCGCCCTGCCGGTCTTCCTGCTGCTCCTGATCGGCCTCATGACCGATCTGAAGCTGCCCGGCAACATCCCCATCGGACTCGCCGCGCTCCTGGTGGGCACCGCGATCGGCTGGGTCGGCGGAGCGATGGACGGCTCCGCGGTCTCGGCTGCGGCCAACGACATCACCCTCGCCCTCCCGGGCCTCCACCTCGACACGCTGTTCTCCGGTCTCTCGGACGTCGCACCGCTGCTCGCCACCGCCATCCCGCTGGGCGTCTACAACTTCACCGAGGGCATGAGCAACGTCGAGAGCGCCGCTGCCGCCGGTGACAACTACAACCTGCGTTCGGTACTGCTGGCCGACGGCGCGGGCGCCGTCATCGGCTCGGCCCTCGGTTCACCCTTCCCGCCCGCCGTGTACGTCGGTCACCCCGGGTGGAAGAAGGCCGGCGGGCGCACCGGCTACTCGCTGGCCACCGGCGCGGTCATCGCCCTGATGTGCTTCCTGGGCATGTTCAGCCTGTTGGGTGCGATTTTCCCGGTCGCCGCGATCGTGCCCATCCTGCTGTACATCGGCCTGCTCATCGGCGCCCAGGCCTTCCAGCTGTCACCCAAGGCACACGCCGCGGCCGTCGTCGCCGCACTCGTGCCGAACCTGGCCTCCTGGGCCGTCGGCCAGATCGACAACGCCCTCGCAGCCGCCGGCACCAACGCCTCCAAGGTCGGGGAAGCGGGTCTGGAGTCGTCAGGTGTCGTCTACCACGGGCTGATGGTCCTCGGCCAGGGCGCGATCCTGGCGGGCCTGATCCTGGGCGCGCTCGTCGCGTTCGTCATCGACAAACGCTTCGTTCCGGCGGCAGCGGTGGCCCTGGCCGGAGCGGCGCTCTCCTTCATCGGGCTCATCCACGCCCCGAAAATCGACTGGAACGCCAGCGGGAGCGTCAGCCTCGGTTACCTCTTCGCCGCCGTCCTGTGCGCAGCCTTCGCCCTGACCCGGCCGACGCCCCGCCAGCCGGACGCCGAGGAACTGGAACTCGAGCGGCTGCACGGCGGCGGCTCCTCCGCCGCTGCGGCGCCAGAGCCGGAGGACGAGCAGGGACCTGACCCGGTCCCGGAAACCGCGCCGGCCGGCGTCGGCATCCTGCCGGACGCGACCACCGAGACCGCCGAGCCGCACAAATCGGCGGCCACCGACTGACGATGGCCCACCACAACTGACAACGACTCAAGGCGACTTCCGTGCGGCCGGGTGACCACCTGGCTGCACGGCCGCGCGAGGACGGACCGGACCCATGACCAACGGAGAGCGGATGGATGTGGACCTGCCACAGACGGTCGCTGAAGTGACGGCGGCCTTCGCTGGCTACGAGGAAGCCCTGGTCACCGACGACCACGAAGGCGTCACCGGGTACTTCTGGACCTCACCCGACACGGTCCGCTTCGGTATCGCCGACCGGCAGGCCGGGATCGAGGAAATCCGGAACTGGCGACGGCAACAACCGCCGCTTCCCCCGGGCAGAAAACTCTTCGACACCAGAATCAGCACGTTCGGGACCGACTACGCGGTGGTCACCACCCTGTTCGCCTACCCCGGGGATAACGCCGTCGGCCGCCAGACGCAGTCGTGGACTCGCTTCCCCGTAGGCTGGCGCATTGTCAGCGCCCATGTGTCGGAGGTGCCGGACGAGACCTCCCGGCCGGGCGCGTGAAGGGCCTTGGTGGCCATGCCGACGAGACAGGCCGCCTGACACATCCCGGGGACGGTGACCGGATCGCCCCATTCCCAGTGCGACGGCGGATGTTCTCCGCAGACGACCACAGCCGGCTGCGCCAAGTGTTGCCGCTGCTGCCCGGAGCCCAGAACGCCGCTCCGCAGACCGCTTCGACGAGGTGGTCGCGGCTTCGTGGAGGTGCACACCTGGAGCAAGGCCGTTGAGCTGGACCGCACCGACCCTGAGCGTCCCGTGGCCGTCACCGAGGACGGGCGCCGCCCTGCCGGCGACGTGCTCATCGGCGCCGACGGCATCGGCTCGCGCACACGTGACCTGATGGGCCTCCCCAACACGCTGGTGTTCTCCGGTGAGATGGCCTACCGGGTGCTAATCCTCGGCGAGCCGGTTGCTGCCGACCCGGCGACGCGCCCGGCATGCTGCAGGCCCAGTTCTTACCCAGCACGGTTGCCCACGCCGAGATCGTCTCGGCGGACCTCTGTCCATCTGCTCGGTCCGCGATCGGCAGGCTGGTCGAGCGCAGCAGTCGATCGACGCTCCTGGTCCGTCTGCCCCGCATGGGGGTTGGGGCGAGAATCCTGGCTGGTGAGCTGATAGTCCTGGCGGATATCGCGGACCATGAGCCGGTGGAAGGGCAGCCCCTTGCCGCTGGTCAGGCCGCGCTGGTTGAGGATGTCGGCGATCTCCGCATCGGTGTGGTCCTCGAGGAGGGTGTCGATGGCGGCGACGATGGGCTTCGGGGTCTGCCACAGTTTCCCGCCGCCCAGCGGGAGGGGCAGGTCGAGGGTGTGGTGCCGGCCGCCGGACAACCGGACCTGAGCGGTGATCCGTTCGGCCTTGATGAGGGTGACGTCTGTGATCAGCAGGCGGGCGATGCGTTTGCGTTCTCGCATCGGGGTGCCCGGATCGTGCCAGAGGCGGTGCACGTCGTCGGCCAGCTGGGCCAGTTTCTCACGCAGCGCCTCGTTGACGGGTTCGGCTTCGGTGCGGGCGCTTTCGATGTCCTTGCGGGCTGCGGCGACCTCGCGCAGGGCCGCCTTCCAGTCCGCTGCCAGGCTGTCGGCGACCAGACGGTTGTCGGGATCGATCGCGAGAAAGCGGCGTTTGGCCAAGTCGGCGCGGTGCTGGGTGCGTTGGAGGTGGGTGGAGCGGAGTCGGTCGGCGTCGGCGGCCTGGGCGGAGAGGCGGTCGGTGACTTTCAGGGCGGCCTCGACGGCGAGCGGGGTCAGTTCTTTCAACAGCAGGGAGGCGATGGCCTGTTCGATGCCGGGTCCGGGGATGCGCTGGCAGACTGTGCCGCCGTTTTGGATGGCGTGGGTCATGCACCGGTAGTCGGAGACCTCGCGGCCTTGCCGCAGGTGATAGGCGATGGTCATGCGTCGGCCGCAGCGGCCGCAGATCACCAGGCCCTGCAGCAGCGCGGGCCCTCGCGGGGTGCGGTCGCGGTCCGCTCCAGGCCGCGGGAGGCGGCCTGCGCGGCGAGTGCGGTCTGGTTCGACTCCCACCGGGCGAAGGTCACATAACCTTCGTGGTGATCTTGGATGAGAGTGTCCCGCTGCTCGCGGGGCAACAGTCGGATGTGGGTCCTGCCGTCGACACTGCGTTCGACTTTGCGCCGTCCATAGCAGAATGCCCCTGCATAGGGCGGGTTGTGCAGCACGTTGAGGACCTGCCAGTGCTTGAGCGGGCCCCAGACCAGCTCGCCCTTGCGTGGACCGGTGCGGATACGGGAGGGGAACCCTCCTTGTCACCGCCTTGCTGTGGTCATCCGCTGCGACAAACCTCCGGCCGCCGTCCATGCCATGCGCGCCAACACCTCCACCAACTCGCCCGCCACTGCGACCGGCGCCGACGGCTCGTGCCGAACGGCCTGCAGCGACACGGAGATTGGGGGCGACTGCCTGGGTCCAGGCGGCCATACCGGAGCGGGCCAGCACCGCCCACCCGTGCCGGGATCCCCGGTCGACACCGCCGAGGACCGCGGCCCGCAGGTCCTCATACCGCCGGGCCATTTCGGCCCCGCCTGCCCGGGACACCGCTTCACCAACGGCGATGGACTTCCTCCGCAGAGCGTGGCTCGCGCCGCCTGGCCAGGACTTTCTCCCCCGACCGCGGATGAACTGTGATACCGAACCGTTCCAAGACCGCTTCCGCCAGCTGGGGCGGCCGCAACGAGGCATCGCCGGCCCGGAGTTGTTCGATGAACTCCATGACCTCCTTGGTGAGTTTTCGCGGTCCCTTCGGGCCGGGCTTGCCCGGCACCAGCGCGGCCGGCCCGCCTTCGTCCAGCGCGGCGGCGATCACATAGAAGGTGTGCCGGCAGAACCCGAAGGCCGCAGCTGCTTGGGCCACGGGGACGGTACAAGTTCGCTCAGCTCTATCCCAAGAAGGAGCACGGCGCCGTCTTCGGCAACGGCAAGTTTCGGGTCGTACCACCGGCGCGGAGGCGCTCCATATCGACCTGGACCGCGTCATCGTCGAGCTCATGTCGGGGAGCGAGTGAGGAAGCCTTTCGGTACTTCCCGGTAGCGCAAACGGAAGTTGTACGATCCGTTTACACGTCCAGTCGGTCACCACCGTGTGGGGCGGGTGTAGGAATTCGAAATGCGCGAAAAAAAAGGGGGCATCGTGCCCGGACTGTTCGACGATGTCACCCCGCCATGGCGGCTGTCCTGACGGAGGGCTCCCATGAGAGTTGGGCCCAGCACCACGCACCGCCCGGTGCCTGGCATACCGCTCGTCGGTCGCCAGGCCGAGATCGCTCAGGTCACGGATGTCGTGGAGGGGCGTGGCGAACAACGGCCGTTCCTCCTGCTGGGCGAGGCCGGTACAGGCAAGTCGAGCCTGCTGGCGACCGCCGTCGGGCATGCGCGGGACAGCGGAACACTGGTCCTTACGGCCCGGGGCATCGAGGCCGAGTCGCGACAGTCCTTTGCGTCCCTGCACCTGTTGCTCCTCCCCGTTCTGCCTGACATCACCGCGCTGCCCGACCACCTCCGTACGGCACTTGAGACAGCGTTCGGCCTCGCTCCGGCCGAAGGGCCGGCCGATCCCCTGACTCTGCGTATGGCGGTGTTGACGCTGCTGACCGGGGTCTGCAACCGGCAGCGGGTCCTGCTGGCCGTGGACGACGTCCAGCACTTCGACCGGGACTCGCTCGATGTGCTCAGCTTCGTGATGCGCCGGATCACGGCACAGGGCGTGCCGTTACTGCTGGCTGCACGCGGGCAGACGATCCCCGAGGGGGCTCCGGCGGACGTGGGCACTCTGTTGTTGGAGCCGCTGAGCGAACAGGCCGCGGCTGAACTCGTCGACGCTCAGCCGCATGCGCCCACAGGCCGGACGCGCAGCGACCTGTTGCGGCAGGCCGAGGGAAACCCGCTGGCCATCGTCGAACTGTGCCGTGCGGCCGGAATGAGCGGGGCGGGCGTACTGCCCGGTGGCGGACTGCCGCAGACGGAACGCATTCAGCAGTTGTACGCCGCCCGCCTGCGCGGCCTGCCGGAGCTGACCCAGCGGCTGCTTCTGTACGCCGGGGCGTCGGCGTACGAAGACCTCGCCATGATCATGGCTGCGGCCGGCGCGGGGGCGGATCTGGGGGCCTGGGCCCCGGCCGAGGAGGTCGGCCTCGTGAGTGTCGCCGACGGGCGGGTGGTTTTCCGGCATCCGCTGGCACGCGCCGGTTCCTATCATGGGGCCCCCGCCCACCTCCGGCAGCAGGCCCACCGGGATCTGGCGGCTATTCCCACGGCTGACCCGGCCGGCCGGGCGTGGCACCTGGCCGCCGCGTGCCTCGGCCAGGACGAGTCCGTGGCGGCGGCCCTGGAGGACACCGCCGAACTCGCCGAACGGCGCGGGGGCCTCTTCGCGACGGCACAGGCGCTCGAGCGGTCGGCGCAGTGCAGTCCCGCGGCCGCCGACCAGGCGCGCCGGTATGCCAAGGCCCTGAGAGCCGCCCAGTGGGCCGGAGACCCTTCGTGGGTGCGCGAGTTGTATGACAAGGTCACCGCGCTGACCGAGGACCGGAACCTGCTGGGGGTCGCGGCCTGCGGCGCCGGGATGTCCCTGTCGTTGCTCGGCCACCAGCGCCAGGCATTTCGGGTACTGATGAGCGCGCTGGAGCCAGTTCCCCCAGGGGACGGTGCGACGTGCTCCACCTGGCCTCCATGCTCCAGCCCGTTGCGTTTCAGTCAGGGTTGCCCGAGGTCAGAGGATCGATCGCAGCCCTGCTCGACGGAGTGCAGGACGGTAACCCTGACACGCCCTATCCGGATCTGACCATTAAGGAGACGGCAGACGCGGCGCGGGCCGTGAACCTGGCCGGGGCCGAGCCGACCGAAGCCGCCGACCTGTTGCGGAGGATCCGTCGGCGGACGGGCTTGCCGGAACCGCCGCCCGGCAAAGCGGAGATGATCCGGGTGCACAGTCTCGGCAGGCTCGCCTGGTACGCCGACGAGTCCGATCTGTGTGTGGGGTCGCTCCGGCAGGCGTACGCCATGATGAGAGCGTACGGGTCCGAAGGCTATGCCGCGCTTTCGCTGGCGGCGATGTGCTCGGCACTGATCGACACCGGACGGTGGGCGGAGGCGGACGAGCATCTGGAGGAGACCGCGACGCTGGCCGCCGTCCGGAAGCTGAGGCACCTCCAGATAGACGTGGAGGCGCTGCGGATGACGCTGAGTGCGCTGCGCGGGGAAGCCGCAGGCATGCCAGCGGCCCCTTCCTGGACGGCGGTCGACTTGGAGGAGAACGGCGCCACCCACGCACTCCTGCTGCGGGCCGCCGGCACCGGTGCCGCGGCGGCCGGCGACTTCGACGGCGCGTTCCGGCACTTCCGGCAGCTGTTCGGCGAGGACGGCACACCTCTGCACTACTTCCTGTCCCCCCGATCGGTCACCGACCTCGTGGCGGCCGCCCAGCGCACGGGCCGGCAGGAGGAGGCCGCGCACGTCCTCGCGGCGGTGAGCGAGGCGATGGGGCCGCAGCCGACGACCCGGATGACTCTGCTGATGCATCATGCCGCCGCACTGACCGGCGACCCCGAGGATGCCGAACGCCACTTCCGGCTTGCCACGGTCAACCCAGCGGGCGATCAGTGGCCGCTGGCACGGGCGCAGGCAAGGCTCCACTATGCGCAGTGGCTGCGCAGGCGGCGGCGCCCCCTGGACGCCCGCCCCCTCCTGACCACGGCCCTGGAGTCGTTCACCCGGCTTGGGGCGGCCGGCCTGGCCGAGGAAGCACGGGTGGAGCTACGGGCCAGCGGCGTGGCTACCGCGCCCGCCAAAGCCGATCCACTGGCAGAGCTCACTGCCCAGCAGCGCGAGATCGTACGGCTGGCGGCGCGGGGCCTGCGCAACCGGGAGATAGCCGAGCAGCTCAAGCTGTCTCCTCGCACGGTGAGTTCCCACCTGTACAACGTGTATCCGAAGCTGGGTGTCAGCAGCCGCCACCAACTCCGAAGCCTGTTCGCGGACTGGTGACCGCTGTGGTGAACCGTATGGTGAAGGGATGCGCTGCCGCGGCGCTGCCTCACCCCCCGTAGCCGTCGGCGGAAGGCCAGAGGGCGGTCAATCGTCATGTTGCAGGGAGCCACATGAATCCCCACTCCGCCAGGGTCACCGGCGGATCCGGCCGATCTTCCACCGTCCTCGACCCCGCTGTTCAGCGGCTGGTCGACGCCTCGGCCGGGCCGCCCTACCTGCACCAGCTGGGTCCCGTGGACGGGCGGCAGGCACTGCCGGAGATGCAGGGCCAGGCGTGTGACGACTTCGACGTGGACGCCGAGTCCAGGTTGGCAGCGGTGAGTCCCTCCGGGCTCGTCGGCTTCTGGCTGTTCCGGCCGACGCGGCCGACCAGTCCCCTTCCCGTGGTCGCGTAACTGCACGGCGGCCGGTGGATGCTCGGCGACGCCCGGACCCACGCACGGTTGATCAGCGAGCTGGCGGCCACCAGTGGCGCCGCCTTCGTGGTGCCCGAGTACACCCGCACCCCGGAGGCCCGATATCCGATGGCGCTGGAGGAGTCGTACGCGGTACCGACGTGGGTGGCCGAACAAGCGGCCGAACTGGCCCTGGACGAGCGGAGGTTCGCGGTGGCCGGCGACTGCGTCGGCGCGACCATGGCCACCGCGCCCACCATGATGGCCAAACAGCGCGGCGGCCCCCGCATCCGCGCGCAGTTGCTCTACTACCCGATGACCGACCCGGACGTCGACACCGTGTCGCGAGAAGAGTTCGAGTACGGATACCTGCTGACGCGCGCGAACGTCGAGTGGTACTGGCGGCAGTACGCCGACGACGAGTGTGAGCTCGCCGAGCCCACGGCCACGCCACTGCGGGCCACTACGACGGATCTCGCGGGACTGCCTGCCGCCCTGGTCGTGTCGGCGGAAGCGGACGTCGTACGGGATGAGGGCGAACAGTACGCCTGCTTGTTGCGGCTGTCGGGTGTGCCGGTGACCGCCGTTCGCTATCTGGGGACGGTGCACGACTTCGTCTTCCTGAACCCCTTGTGGAACAGTCTGCCCACGCGGGCCGCGATCAGGCAGGGCGGCCGCTTCCTCGAAGACGCCCTGGCCCGCCGGTACACGACTGGCTCGGTGTACGGCAGACGCCGTGGTTGCCCTGTTCGCGCGGCTGTCAGGGGAATCGACCGTCAACTTACTGATGCCTGCGGACCAGGGGCTTGGCAGGGTGAACGCCGTGAGGCCGCCTACGGCGGCACGTCCTTCACCTGGAGAGCAGGATGTCCATCGCCGAGGCGGTTCTCGAAGCGGGCGCGCAGGCGTTCGCCGACGCGACCGCGCACCTTCCGCTTCTTGACGACGTCGGCCTGGTCGAGGGACGTAAGGCCGGCGACAGGGTGCAGGACGGCGACGTACCGGTTGTGGACGCCGAGGTGGAGGACCTTCTCATCCCGCGAGGTCCGTCGGGCCGGGTCTCGGTCCGCGTCTTCCGCCCGGTCGACACCCAGGGACCTCTGCCGGTGATCTTGTACGGGCACGGTGGCTGGGTGTTCGGGAACGCCCGCACCCATGACCGGCTCGTCCGCGAACTCACCGTACGCGCACAGGCCGCCGCGGTCTTCGTCAACTACAGCCTGTCGCCCGAAGCGAAGGACCCCACGGCGACCGAAGAGATCTACGCGACGTTGCTGTGGCTCTCGCAGGAGGGAGCCGCCCACGGGTTCGACCCGGCCCGCACCGCGGTGGCCGGAGACTGCGCCGGCGCCAACATGGCCGCGGCCACCGCTCTCCTGGCAAAGCAGCGCAAGGGTCCCGAACTCGTGGCGCAACTGCTGTTCTTTCCCGTCACCGACGCGAATTTCGACACCGGTTCCTACGAGCAGTTCGCCAGTGGCTACTTCCTCCGCCGCGAGGAGATGAAGTGGTTATGGGACCAGTACACGACCGATCCCGTCGACCGTGCGGAGATCACCGCCTCACCGCTACGGGCGAACCAGGAACAGCTGGCCGGGCTACCGCAGGCACTGGTCATCGTCGCCGAAGCGGACGTCCTGCGCGACGAGGGCGAGGCGTAAGCCGCCAAGCTACGCGACTCCGGCGTGCCGACCACGGCGGTGTGCTACCGGGGCACCATCCATGGCTTCACCGTCATAAACGCGCTGCGGGACACCTACGCCGCCCGGGCCGCGACCCAGCAGGGCGGCGATTTCCTCTACGACGTGTTGCATTCCTGAGCTTTCGGTGGCCGTCGGCTCGCCGGCCGCTTCCTCCGATTCTTTCCGTCGATCACGATGTCAAGGGGGGACAGGTGTCCGTCGTCCTATCCACTGCGTTACTGTCCGCAGTCGGCCTGCTCGCTTCCCAGCGAGAAGGCCGAGATGTTGCTGACCTGGTCGCCGGACGTTGACGGGCACCCGTTCCGCAGGGCGGGGGCGAATGTAGGAAGCCGGCGCTCCGTGTGGAGCGACGAGCGGTTGTGGTCCCCGCGCGGCACCCGCTAACAACCGGAATTGATCTTTCTGCTTTTGGCCGCAATGGGAGAGCAGACAACCAGACAGCCCTCACAAGAGGGCCGCATTCCTCATAACCAGGGGCCGCTCGAGCAGGGGAGGACACCCAATGAGTCAGAATTCGACCGGCCCGCGCGATCAGTCAGAGGACCGGCGCAAGCCGAGTCTGCAATCCGGACAGGGGACGGATACACCACACGGACCGGTCGTGATCAGCTCCGAACCTGTGCCGTTCAGACTCGTCGTCCCGGACGAGCGGACTGTTTGGTTTCCGGGAGACCTCTGCTACAAGAGCACAGACCCTTACGCCGTGCGCATCACCTTCCGCATGGACGACTACACGATGGACTGGATCTTCGCCCGCACGCTGCTCATCGGCGGGTTGCTCGAGCCGATCGGCGCCGGCAATGTGCAGATCAGCCCCTGCCGCCACAACGGCCTTGACACCGTGCAGATCACTCTGAAACCTCACCAGGTGTACGTCGTACTGGAGGCCCCGGCCCGGATGATCGCCGGTTTCCTCAAGCGGACCTGCCAAGCCGTGCCCCTCGGTACGGAGCACCATCACCTCAACCTCGATCTTCTCGTTTCGCGTCTCGTCCACGACGTCGGGTGACCATCCAGGCCGCATGACCCGAGGCTGCCCGATTCAGTTCCCTGTCAATGACCGTGGGCACGAGGCCGGGCCGTCACCGGACGAACCGGGAAAAGCGCCGGGCCCGACCGGCCTGCCCATCTCTTCCACCCAAAATTGCTTGTCAGAGAGAGGGATCGTCATGGACTGGCGCTTCAGGGCGGCATGCAGTGAGGCGGACCCTGAGCTGTTCTTTCCCGTCGGCAACTCCGGTCCGGCACTCCTGCAGATGGAACAGGCCAGGGCTGTGTGCCGTGTCTGCCCCGTTACGGAGGAGTGCCAACAGTGGGCGCTCGACTCCGGCCAGGACACCGGTGTATGGGGTGGCTTGACTGAGGAGGAGCGTCGTGCACTGAAGCGTCGCGCCGCTCGCAACAGAACCCAACAGGAAAGCAGCTAGCCGGCCCTTACGCTCACGGCGGTGTTTCGACGCTCCAGCTTCATTGTCGACACGCCGCCAGCTGTTGGCGGACCAATCCGGGCCGGTCCCGCTGGGGCCACCGTCGGCGAGTTCTGAACGGCTCCCTCATGGCCACTCTCGGCAGCGAACGCCGATCCCCACCCTCAGCCCCTCCACAGTCGACCCCGGCCCACACCGGCGGCTGGGCATCACTCGAAGGACGGATCACCATGACGGACACCACCACCCGTGTCGCCCTGGTCACCGGCGGTTCCGGCGGCATCGGCCGCGCGGTCGTCGAGCGCCTCGCCAAGGACGGCATCGCCGTCGGCGTCCACTACGCCGGCAACAAGGACCGCGCCGAGGACACGGTCGCTGCGGTCACCGCCGCGGGCGGCCGGGCGGTCGCGGTCGGCGGTGACGTCGCCGACGAGCACGCCATGGCGGCGGCGTTCGACGCCACAGAACAGGAGTTCGGCGGCATCGACGTCGTCGTCAACACAGCGGGCATCATGCTGCTCTCGCCAATTGCCACGCTGGACTTGAACGATCTGGACCGGATGCACCGCACCAACATCCGCGGCACCTTCGTCGTCTCCCAGCAGGCGGCCCGGCGGGTGCGGCCCGGCGGCGCGATCATCAACTTCTCGACCTCGGTGACCCGCCTGCAGTTCCCGACCTACGGCGCCTACGCAGCGAGCAAGGGCGCCGTCGAGGCCATGACCCTGGTCCTGGCCCGCGAACTGCGCGGCAAGAACATCACCGTCAACGCCGTGGCCCCCGGTCCCACCGCCACCCCCCTGTTCCTTCAAGGCAAGGACCAGGCCACGATCGACAACCTCTCCAAGGCCGCGCCGCTGGAGCGCCTGGGCACGCCCGAGGACATCGCGGAAGCCGTCGCGTTCCTCGCCGGCCCGGCGCGCTGGATCAACGGACAGATCCTGTACGCAAACGGCGGCCTGGCCTGACCACTTCCCCCTCCCTTCCCCTG
>NZ_WVUG01000026.1 GCF_017614965.1 Streptomyces griseorubiginosus
GTACTCGATCAGGAACTCGCCTGCGGACCCGGGGCGCCGGGAGGATGGGACGGTCCGGCCGTGCTGGGCGGGCACCGGGCCGTGGGGCAACTGGTCGTCGTACGGCCCGAGTTCGAGGCGCGGCCGGTATCGGCTCGGGTGCTGGGGGAGGGGGCCGTCGTGGCACCGCTCGCCGGGCCCGCCGTACTGGTGAGTGCCGTGGCCGGGGACGCGCTGCGGTTGCGGCGGGTGCTGGACGAGGCGCTGGGCCTGGTGGCCTGAGTATCCGCTCAGCGGGACACCCATCCCCGGTTATCGGAATGGTAAAGAAGGTCAACGACCCCTGTTCCCAGGCAGCTCACAGCCGCGAGGATCCCCCTGTCAATCGAATAGATGTAGGGGGAGGACCTCACTTGAGGGTTTTCAGACCGAACAGGCGGACGACGGTGCTCGGTTCGGCCGGAGCGCTCGTCACGGCGACGCTCATAGCCGGCGCGGTCGTGGCGCCCACCGCGAGCGCGAGCGCGCAGCACGGCCAGGACCGGGAGGCCAAGGGCGCCGCCATCGCCGCCGCGCGGGCCGCCAAGGCCGGCATCGACTGGCAGGACTGCCCCGCCGACTGGGGCTTCGCCAAGCCCATCCAGTGCGGCTGGGTCAGCGTCCCGCTCGACTACGCGCACCCGTACGGCAAGCAGCTCAAGCTCGCGGTCGACCGCATCGGCAACACGGGGACCAAGGAGGAGCGCCAGGGCGCCCTCGTCTACAACCCCGGCGGTCCCGGCGGCTCCGGCATGCGCTTCCCGACCCGCGTCACCAACAAGAACCCGGTGTGGGCCAACGTGGCCAAGGCCTACGACTTCGTGGGCTTCGACCCGCGCGGCGTCGGCCACTCCGCGCCCATCTCCTGCGAGGACCCGCAGGAGTTCGTGAAGGCGCCCAAGGCCGACCCGGTGCCGGACAGCGAGGCCGACAAGCTGGCCCAGCGCAAGCTGGCCGCCGAGTACGCCAAGGGCTGCGCCGAGCGTTCCGGCAAGGCGGTGCTCGCGCAGATGACCACGCCGAACACCGTGCGCGACCTGGACGTCATCCGCGCCGCGCTCGGCGAGAAGAAGCTCAACTACCTGGGCGTCTCCTACGGCACCTACATCGGCGCCGTCTACGGCACGCTCTTCCCGGGCCACCTGCGCCGCATGGTCGTGGACAGCGTCGTCAACCCCTCGCGCGAGAAGATCTGGTACCAGGCCAACCTGGACCAGGACGTCGCCTTCGAGGGCCGCTGGAAGGACTGGGAGGACTGGGTCGCCGCCAACGACGCCGCCTTCCACCTCGGCACCACCCGCGCCGCCGTCCAGGAGAAGTGGCTCCAGCTGCGCGCCACCGCCAAGAAGAACCCGATCGGCGGCGTCGTCGGCCCGGCCGAGCTGATCTCCTTCTTCCAGAGCGCCCCGTACTACGACTCCTCGTGGGTGCCGGTCGCGACGGTGTTCAGCAAGTACTTCGCCGGTGACACCCAGGCGCTCGTCGACGCGGCCGCCCCGGACATGTCCGACACCGCGGGCAACATCACCTCGGAGAACGGCAACGCCGTCTACACGGCCGTCGAGTGCACCGACGCCAAGTGGCCCACCAGCTGGAAGAAGTGGGACCGCGACAACACCGCGCTCAACACGAACTACCCGTTCATGACCTGGGCCAACGCCTGGATGAACCTGCCGTGCGCCACCTGGCCGGTCAAGCAGCAGACCCCGGTGAACGTGAAGACCCACAAGGGCCTGCCGCAGGTCATGATCGTGCAGTCCACGCGTGACGCCGCCACCCCCTACGACGGCGCCGTCGAACTGCACCAGCGGTTCAAGGGCTCCCGCCTGATCACCGAGAAGGACGCGGGCTCGCACGGTGTGACCGGCCTGGTCAACCCCTGCATCAACCAGCGGGTGGACGCCTACCTGCTGAGCGGCAAGCTGGACGCCGCGGACGTCACGTGCACCCCGCACGCGACGCCCAAGCCGTAACCGGCGGCTGTACGACGTGAGGGGCGGCCGGAACACTCCGGCCGCCCCTCACCCGTGCTCGACGCGTATCACCCCAGCGGCATGCGCGGGAACCGGCGCTCCCTGTCCGCGATCCCCTCGGCCTGCTGCGCCTTGACGACGGCCGCGTACTCGTCGACGTACTCCTGCTCGGAGAGCGTCAGGATCGCGTACATGATCTCGTCGGTGATGGCCCGCAGGATCGCCTTCTCGTTCTCCATGCCGGCGTAGCGGGAGAAGTCCAGGGGCTTGCCGAAGCGGATGACGACGGGGTGGAGGTTGGGGATGACCTTGCCCGGCGGCTGGGCCTCGAAGGTGCCGATCATCGCGCAGGGGATCACCGGCACCTGGGCCTTCAGAGCCATCACCGCGACCCCCACCTTGCCCTTGTAGAGGCGGCCGTCGTGCGAGCGGGTGCCCTCCGGGTAGATGCCGAGCAGCTCACCCTTGCGCAGCACCCCCAGGCCCTCGCGGATGGCCGCCTGGCCCGCCTCCTTGCCGGTGCGGTCGACCGGGATCTGGCCGGCGCTGCGGAAGAAGGCCGCCGTCAGCCGGCCCTTGATGCCGGGGCCGGTGAAGTACTCCTTCTTCGCCAGGAAGGTGATGCGGCGCTTGAGCATGGCCGGCATCAGGAAGTGGTCCGAGAAGGACAGGTGGTTGCCGGCGACGATGGCCGGGCCCGAGTCCGGGACGTGTTCGAGTCCTTCTATGCGAGGCCGGAAGACCAGTCTCAGCAGAGGTCCCAGCAACACGTATTTGAGCACGTAGTAGAACAAGGGGTCGCTCCTCACTCCGGCGGATCGCCTCGGCCGCCGAGTTCTGGCAGGTCAACCGGCGTGTTGTGGGGTTGCCAGTGTAGAGGAGCGGGGGGCTACAGGGGCAGGCTGTGGAGGACGTCCGTGACGCGTGCGGGATCTTCGGGACCGAGGTGGCCGGAATCGGGGAAATCGTGCACCGTGAAACGGTTGTGCGGGGTGAGCGCGTCGGCCTCCGTGATCATGCGGTCCTGCAGGGCCGTCGCCACCGTCCTGTCCTTGCCGAACCGCAGGTAGGTGCGCGGAATCCGCCCCCAGGCGCCCGCCCGTCCCACCGCCCGGTCGCCGTACGCCGTCATCGACTCGTCGGTCTGCATGCCGTCGAGCACCCGCAGAAACCCGGCGTCCGAGTAATTGGCGCAGATCATCTCCTTGAACACGGCGAGCTCCCGGCGGTCCGTGGTACGCCAGTTGAGGCGCAGCACGCCCAACGTCCCCGGATCGCCCGCCAGTCGGAGCGGGGTGACGGCCTGTTGTCCCTCGGGCGAGGACGCGCAGTCGTCGAGGGAGGGCATGCTGCGGCTCGGGCAGAAGGCGGCCATGTAGCAGATACGGGCGAGGAGTTCGGGCACGGCGTCGGCGACCCGGCTCACCGAGAGCCCGCCCATGCTGTGTCCGACGAGCACCACGGGCCCGCCGAGCCGCGCGGCCCGCCGTACCGCGCGGGTCACCCGGCGTTCGAAGTCGTCCAGCGAGAGCGCGGCGACCGGCGAGGCTTCCGTCGCCAGCGCCCGCAGGTCCTGGGTCTGGTAGGCCTTCGGGATGAACTTCTCGGTACCGTGCAGGGGTTGGTCCACCGCGACGACCCGGTGACCGCGCAGCGCCAGTTCCCGGCCGATCGCGGTCCAGAAGGCGCCGGCACTGTGCGTTCCGTGGACCAGGACGTACGTCCGCACGGCCGCGCTGCCGGCCGCCCGGGCCGTCCCGCTGCCCAGGCCCGCCGCGAGGGCTCCGCCCCCGGCCACCGCGGCGAGCCCCCGCAGCGCGCGCCGGCGAGTCGGTGAACCGCTGTGCGGGGCCGGTGTGTTGAGGTTCTCGTTGGCTGTCATGGCTACGACGCTACGAACGCCCGCGCCGCCCCGCCATCGCCCTGTCCACCCGGTCGGGGGTGTACATGGTGACACCGTCGCCCCTCACAGCCGCACGATGACCAGGGCGGTGTCGTCGGTCGCCCCACCCGGCGGCAGCAGCTCCAGCAGCACCGAGTCCGCGAGGCGTTCCGGATCCTCCTCGCGGTGTTCGCGGAGGGAGTCGGCGAGGCGGGCCAGGCCGGTGTCGATGTCCTCGCGTCTGCGTTCGACGAGGCCGTCGGTGTACAGGACGAGGGTGGCGCCGTCGTCGTAGGTCGTGCGGGCCTCCGGCCGGGGGAACGGGTCGGGGCGGGCGTCCAGCGGCGGGTCGGTGGCCTGGTCGAGGAACTCCACGCGGCCGTCGGCGTGGACGAGCACCGGCGGCGGATGGCCCGCGCTGCTGTAGGTGATCGTGTGGGCGTCGAAGTCGATGAACGTCGTGACGGCGGTCGCGGATTCGGCGCCGTCGACCACGTGCGCGTACCGGCCCAGCACGTTGAGGGCCTCGGCGGGCCCGACGGCCACCCGGGACGCCGCGCTCAGCGCGCTGCGCAGCTGGCCCATGACCCCGGCGGCCGCGAGTCCGTGCCCGACCACGTCGCCCACCGCGACACCGATGCGGTTGCCGCCGACGAGATCGACGAGGTCGTACCAGTCCCCGCACACGTTCAGCGCGCCGATCGCGGGCCGGTAGCGCACGGCGGCGGCGTGGTGGCCGACCTGCCGGTGCGCGGGCAGCATCGCCTCCTGCAGGGCGAGGGCGACCTCGCGTTCACGGGCGTGGGCCTGGCGCAGCCGCTCGTTGAGCTCCTGCAGTTCGCGGGCGCGGGTGTACAGCTCGGCCTCCAGGACGCGGGCCCTGGTGCCACTGGGGCCGCCGCGGGCCTTGATCAGCTCGGTGACCTCCTCGACCCGGTGCACCAGCAGCGCCGCCTTGCCGTCGGGGCCGAGCACCGGTGCGTTGACCGGGCTCCAGTAGCGCTCCTCCCACTGCCCGGACTGGTCGGGATCCTCGACGTCGTAGCGCTGGAGCGCCATGGTGTCCCGTTCGCGCGTGTCGAGCACGCGCTGCAGCGAGGCGGCCAGGTTGCGCATGCCGGTCGCCCCGTCGTCGTTGGGGTTGTCCGGGAAGACGTCGAAGAGATAGCGGCCGACGACCTGCTCACGGGTGCGCCCGGCGTTGCGCAGGAACTCCTCGTTGGCGTCGGCGTAGACCAGGTCGGGCGTCAGGAGCGCCACCATCCCCGGCAGGCACTGGAACACCGCCGCGTAGTCGATCTCGGCCTGGTTCATGGCGTCCGCCTCACTGCCGGGTTTGGGTTATTTTCACACGTCCGGTGGTGCTTGCGTCAGCGACTGCTCGGCCCAGATGACCTTCCCCTCGGGCACGAAGCGGGTGCCCCAGCGCTGGGAGAACTGGGAGACCAGCAGCAGTCCCCGGCCGCCCTCGTCGGTGGTGCGCGGATGACGCAGATGCGGGGCCGTGGCCCCGCCGTCGGAGACCTCGCAGATCAGGGCGCGCTCGCGGATCAGCCGCAGCCGGATCGGTCCCTCCGCGTGCCGGATGGCGTTGGTGACCAGCTCGCTCACCACGAGTTCCGTGGTGAAGACCAGGTCGTCCAGGCCCCACTCGGCCAGCTGCCGGGCGGCCTCCTTGCGGGCGGCGGACACGATCGCCGGGTCACCGGGCAGGTCCCAGTCGGCGACCTGGTCGGCGCCCAGCAGGCGGGTGTGCGCCATCAGCAGGGCCACGTCGTCGTGCGGCCGGACGGGGACCAGCGCGTCGACCACGGCCTGGCAGGTCAGGTCGAGCGAGGCGGCGCGCCGGGCGAGCGCCAGACGCAGCCGGTCGCGGTCGGGATCCACGGCCCAGTCGCGCTCCTCACGGGCCAGCAGCCCGTCGGTGTGCAGGGCGAGGACGCTGCCCTCGGCCAGCGCCAGCTCGACGGCCTCGAAGGGCGGGCCGCCCGCGCCGAGCGGCGACCCCTGCGGCAGGTCCACGAACGTGACCGAGCCGTCCGGCAGCACGACGGCGGGCGCGGGATGGCCCGCCGCGGCCATGGTGCACTGTCCGTCGACGGGGTCGTAGACGACGTACACGCACCCGGCGCCCACGGCCTGGAGGCCGGCCGCCCCCGGCTCGTCCCCCTCCTCCCGGGCGGTGCTCGCCACCAGGTCGTCGAGGTGCGCGAGGACCTCCTCCGGCGGCAGGTCCAGCGCCGCCAGGGTCCGTACGGCGGTCCGCAGCCGTCCCATCGCGGCGGCGGCGTCGATGCCGTGGCCCGGCACCTCGCCCACGACCAGGGCGACCCGGGCGCCGGAGAGCTGGATGAGGTCGTACCAGTCGCCGCCGAGCCCGGTCAGTTCGTCGGCCGGCCGGTAGCAGGCGGCCACCTCCACCGCGTCCTGTTCGGGCAGCCGGTGCGGCAGCAGGCTGCGCTGGAGGACCAGGGCCGCGTCCCGCTCCCGGGTGTAGCGGCGGGCGTTGTCCACGCAGACGGCCGCCCGCGACACCAGGTCCTCGGCCAGGCTCAGGTCGTCCTCGTCGAACGGCTCCTGCCGGCCCCGGCGGAAGAAGCTGGTGACGCCGAGGGTGACGCCCCGCGCCCGGACCGGCACGAGCATCACGGTGTGCAGACCCAGGTCGAGGAAGGTGGCCGCGCGGTCGCCCGGTATGTCGGTGGCCCACTCCTTGGCCAGCGGGTCCAGCCGCTCCTCGCGCCAGGAGACGCCCGTGGCCAGCGAGCGGACCGGCGGCGAACCGGCGAGGTAGGTGGCGACCTCCCCGATCGCGACGACGGCCTCCGGAACGCCCGGGTTCACCGACTGCTGGCCGGCCCTGCGCAACGGCACCCGCTGCTGGTCGCCGAGCGGCCCCGGAGCGCGTTCCGCGCCGCGCAGCACCCACTCCAGCAGATCCACGGCGACGAAGTCGGCGAGCTCCGGCACGGCCACGTCGGCCAGCTCCTGGGCGGTCCGGGTGATGTCCAGGGTGCGGCCGATGTGCTCGCCGGCCCGGTCCAGCAGGGCGAGTCGCTGCCGTGCGCGGTGTTTGTCGGAGATGTCGACGACGGTGTAGTACACGCCCATCGGATGGCCGCCGTCGTCCTCGAGACGGGTGAACGACATCATGTGCGCCGTCTCCCGGTGCGGCGCAGAGCGCAGCTGGCCGACGTGCTCATACCCGATCACCGGCCGGCCGCTCTCCAGCACGCGCCGCATCTGGGCCTCGATGGCCTCGGAGTCGATGCCCGGCTGGATCTCCGCCAGCCGCCGCCCCAGCCGGTCCCGGGCCGAACCGCCGCCGAACTGCTCCAGCGCCGCGTTCGACCAGACGCAGCGCAGGTTCACGTCGACGATCGCCATGCCGACGGGGGAGCCGGTCACCATCTGCTCCAGCACCGTACGGCTCATGTCCCAGCCGCGCGCCCCGGCGGCCACGTCGGAGAGCAGGACCAGCCAGCGGGCCGCGCCGCCGGGTTCCACCGCGGGAGTGATGCGCACCATCACCCGCACCGGCCGGCCGCCCTTGCGTCGGGCCGTCAGCAGCCCGGCCCACCCGCCGTCCCTGCGGCACCGCTCGGCGAGTTCGGGCATCCGCTCGGCGTCCTCCGTGGCCAGCAGACCGCCGACCCCGGTGCCCACCACCTCGGCGGCCGTGTACGCCAGCAGCCGCTGGGCGTCCCGGGTCCAGCTGCGCACCACGCCGTCCGCGTCGATCAGCAGGGGCGCGGCATCGGCCACGTCGAAGCGCTGACCGGCGACGTCCTGCTCCTCGTGAGTGCCCACGGCCGACCTCTCTGTCGCTGAGAGTGGTCTACCACCTCTTGACCCAATCTTCACCCTTCGGGCATCAGGGACGCGCCAAGGGGTCCCTTCACTATGAGCGTCCGCGCGACCCGGACGGGCACAGCGAAAGGACCCCCAAGGGCGGGGGCGGCCGGACCGCCCCCGCCGGGGTCAGGAACCCAGCACCCTCTCCAGGGCGCCGAGCGCGCCCGTCAGCTCCTCCGCCGTGATCGTCAGCGGCGGGGCCAGCCGGATCGTCGAGCCGTGGGTGTCCTTGACCAGGATCCCTTCGCGCTGGAGGCGTTCGCTGATCTCGCGGCCGGTGCCGATGGCCGGGTCGACGTCCACGCCCGCCCACAGGCCCCGGGCACGGAACCCGGTGACGCCCTTGCCGACGAGCCCGGCCAGCCCGCCGCGCAGGACCACTCCCAGCTCGGCCGCCCGGCGCTGGAACTCGCCGGTCTCCAGCAGCTCGACCACGGCCGTGCCGACCGCCGCCGCGAGCGGGTTGCCGCCGAACGTCGAGCCGTGTTCGCCGGGCCGCAGCACGCCGAGCACGTCCCGGCGGGCGACCACCGCGGACACCGGCACGATGCCGCCGCCCAGCGCCTTGCCCAGCAGCAGCACGTCCGGCACGACCGACTCGTGCTCCACGGCGAGGGTGCGGCCGGTGCGGCCGAGGCCCGACTGGATCTCGTCCGCGACGAACAGGCAGCCCTTGCGCCGGGTCAGCTCGCGCACACCGGTGAGATAGCCGTCGTCCGGGATGACCACGCCCGCCTCGCCCTGGATGGGCTCGATGAGCACGGCTGCCGTCGTGTCGTCGACCGCCGCCTCCAGTGCGGCCAGGTCGTTGTACGGCACGATCCGGAAGCCGGGTGTGAAGGGGCCGAAGCCCGCCCGTGCCGTCTCGTCCGTGGAGAAGCTGACGATCGTCGTCGTACGGCCGTGGAAGTTCTCCGCGGCGACCACGATCGTCGCCCGGTCGGCGGGGACGCCCTTGACCTCGTACGCCCACTTGCGGGCCACCTTGATGCCGGACTCGACCGCCTCGGCGCCGGTGTTCATCGGCAGGACCATGTCCAGGCCGGTCAACTCGGCCAGCCGCTCGGCGAATTCGGCCAGCTTGTCGTTGTGGAAGGCGCGGGAGGTGAGCGTCAGACGGTCCAGCTGGCGGTGCGCGGCCTCGATCAACGCCGGGTGGCGGTGGCCGAAGTTGAGGGCCGAGTAGCCCGCCAGCATGTCCAGGTACCGGCGGCCCTCGACGTCCTCGACCCAGGTGCCCTCGGCACGGGCGACGACCACGGGCAGCGGGTGGTAGTTGTGCGCCAGGACCGGTTCCTCGGCGCGGATCAGGTCGGCGGACGAACGCGTGGTCACGGGAGCGGTCATGAACGGATCTCCTGGGTGCAGCACTTGATGCCGCCGCCTGCCTTGCGGAACTCGGACAGGTCGACGGGCACGGGGACATAGCCGCGGTCGGCGAGGGAGGCGGCCAGGGACTCGGCCTGGGGCGCGATGAAGACGTTCCTGCCGTCGGAGACGGAGTTGAGGCCGAAGTGCAGCGCGTCGTCGAGGGTGGCGAGCACCGCGTCCGGGTACAGCCGCGCCAGCACCTCGCGGCTGCCCGGGGAGAACGCCTCCGGGTAGTACGCCACGTTGTTGCCCTCGGCGGAGTCGTCCAGGACGAACAGCGCCGTGTCCAGGTGGTAGAAGCGCGGGTCCACCAGGGTCAGGCTGATCACCGGGTGGCCGAAGAACTCCTGCACCTCGCGGTGCGCCTCGCGGGTCGTACGGAAGCCGGTGCCGGCCAGCATGTACCGGCCCGTCCACACCAGGTCGCCCTCGCCCTCGCAGACGGACTCGGGGCGGTGGACGGCGAAGCCGGCCGCCTTGAACCAGGTGTCGTAGTAGGTGGACTCCGGGCGCCGCTGGGGCGCGTGGAAGAGGGAGCCGAAGACGCGGCCGTCCACGACGACCGCCGAGTTCGCGGCGAAGACCATGTCCGGCAGGCCGGGGGCCGGCTCCACGGAGTCGACGGTGTGGCCGTGGGTCCGGTAGGCGCTGATCAGCGCCTGCCACTGGGCCTGGGCCAGGTCCACGTCGACGCGGACATCGGGTTGCATCCAGGGGTTGATCGCGTACTGCACGGCGAAGTGTCTGGGTTCGCAGACGAGGTACCGCCGCCGGCGCGGCACACGGGAGTCGGACACAGAGGGGTTCCTCCGCTTCCTGGGGTGTCGACTGAGGGTTGACACCAAGGTAGGAAGTGACGGAGAGGGGCGACAAGCAACGAGAATTGCGTGTCCGCGCAGGAACGCTGCGTCTTCGACCGGTATCACGCAGTCTTGCTGCGCACTCGGATGTTTATTCGGGTGTTTATTCGGGTGCGGGCTGCGTGGCCCCCGCCTCCGGCGATTCCGGGAGGAGATGCGACAGCACCATCACGCTGATCGTCTTGCGGATGAAGGGCTCCGTGCGGATGCGCTCCAGCACCTCCTCGAAGTGGTCCACGTCCCGGGCCCGGACATGCAGCAGCGCGTCCGCTCCGCCGGTCACCGTCATGGCCGCGGTAATCTCCGGATGGTTGCGGACCACCTCCGCCAGCCGCCGCGGCGGCGCCGCGCCCTCGCAGTAGACCTCGACGTACGCCTCCGTGCGCCAGCCCAGCGCCGCGGGCTGGACGGTGGCGGTGAACCCGGTGATCACGCCCGTCTCGCGCAGCCGGTCCACCCGCCGCTTCACCGCCGTGGACGACAGCCCGACCGCCGCGCCGATCTCGGCGAAGGACGTCCTGGCGTTCGCCATCAGTGCCGTGACGATCTTCCGGTCGGTGTCGTCGAAGGGAGCCGGACCGCTGTTCATGTCGGCACTGTATCCAGCGCGAACGTCCACTTCCCGGGACATGTCCACGCGTCGGGATTCCACCTACACTCCGGGTTCATGCTGCGTGCCCTCGCCGTCGACGACGAACGCCCCTCACTGGAGGAACTGCTGTACCTGCTGAACGCGGACCCTCGCATCGGCAGCGCGGAGGGCGCGGGCGACGCGACCGAGGCGCTGCGCCGCATCAACCGGGCGCTCCAGTCGGGGCCGGGCGGGCCCGAGGCGATCGACGTGGTCTTCCTCGACATCCAGATGCCCGGCCTGGACGGCCTGGACCTGGCGCGGCTGCTCAGCGGGTTCGCCAAGCCGCCGCACATCGTGTTCGTCACCGCCCACGAGGACTTCGCGGTGCAGGCCTTCGACCTCGAGGCGGTCGACTACGTCCTCAAGCCCGTCCGCAAGGAACGCCTCGCCGAGGCGATACGCCGGGCCGCCGAACTCACCGGCAACACCCCGCGCATCCGCGTCCACGAGCCCGACCCCGATCAGATACCGGTCGAACTCGGCGGTGTCACCCGCTTCGTGGCGGTCGACGACATCACCCATGTCGAGGCCCAGGGCGACTACGCCCGCCTGCACACCGGCAAGGGCAGCCACCTCGTACGGATCCCGCTGTCCACCCTGGAGGACCGCTGGCGCACCCGCGGCTTCGTCCGCATCCACCGCCGCCATCTGGTCGCCCTGCGCCATGTCGGTGAACTCCGCCTGGACGCCGGCACGGTGAGCGTCCTGGTGGGCGGCGAGGAGCTGCAGGTCAGCCGGCGTCACGCGCGTGAGTTGCGGGACCTGCTGATGAGGAGGTCCTGAGCATGCCCCACCAGGACCCCGCCGAGCGGCGCGTCGTCGTCACCGGACCGCCCCGGCGCACCCTCCCCCACGCTCGGCTTCGCTCGCGCGGGCGGTACCCCCATGCCTCCGGCTACTACCGTCCACGCACCGAGATCGACGAGCAGACCACCCTCGGCCACACCTACGTCCGTTCCCTCATGCGCTCCCAACTCCGCGCAGGTCTCGCGGTGTTCGCGGTTCTCGGCCTGTTGATCGGCCCGCTGCCGCTGGTGTTCAACGCCATGCCGGACGCCCACCGCCTCGAATGGGCCGTCCTCGGCTTCTGCCTGTACGCCCCGCTGGTCCTGCTCGCCCTCTGGTACGTCCGCCGCGCCGAACGCAACGAACGGGACTTCGTGCGGCTCGTCGAGGACCGCTGAAGCGGCAGCACCATGAACTCCAGCTACGCCGTCCCGGCCGTCGCCCTCGTCGTCGTGGCGACCGTCCTCGTCGGCGCCTTCGGCCTGCGCATCTCGCGCACCACCTCCGACTTCTACGTCGCCTCCCGCACCGTCGGCCCCCGCCTCAACGCGGCCGCCATCAGCGGCGAGTACCTCTCCGCCGCCTCCTTCCTGGGCATCGCGGGCCTGGTCCTCGTCCAGGGCCCCGACATGCTCTGGTACCCGGTCGGCTACACCGCCGGCTACCTGGTCCTGCTGCTGTTCGTCGCCGCCCCGCTGCGCCGCTCCGGCGCCTACACCCTGCCCGACTTCGCCGAGGCGCGGCTCGGCTCGCCGGGCGTGCGGCGGCTGGCCGGTGCCTTCGTCGTCGGGGTGGGCTGGCTGTATCTGCTGCCCCAACTCCAGGGCGCCGGGCTGACGTTGACGGTCCTCACCGGAGCCCCCGACTCGCTCGGCGGGCTGATCGTGGCCCTCGTCGTGGTGGCCACGGTCGCCGCCGGCGGCATGCGCAGCATCACCTTCGTCCAGGCCTTCCAGTACTGGCTGAAGCTCACCGCCCTGCTCGTCCCCGCCCTCTTCCTCGCGGTGGCCTGGCAGGGCGACGGAGCCCCCAGCCACGCCTTCCAGGAACCGGCGACCTTCCGCGAACAGCGCGTCGTACGCGTCGACGACAGCCTCGACCTCAAGCTGGCCGCCCCCCTGACGGTCACCGTGACCGGCACGGTCGACGGCCGCGCCCACGACGGCCGGCGCCTCGAACTCCCCGCCGGAACCCACCACATCGCGGAGGGCACCCGGCTGAGCTTCGCCAAGGGCACCGCCGTCCCGACCGCCGACCCCGGCACCAACGGCGGTATGTCAACCTCCCTCGCCACGGGCCGCCAGGAACGGCCGCTGTACGCCACGTACGGACTGATCCTCGCCACCTTCCTCGGCACCATGGGCCTGCCCCACGTGGTCGTCCGCTTCTACACCAGCCCGCACGGCGTCGCCGCCCGCCGCACCACGGTGGCCGTCCTCGGCCTGATCGGCGCGTTCTACCTGCTGCCGCCCCTGTACGGCGCCCTCGGCCGGCTCTACACGCCCGAACTCGTCCTCACCGGCGACGCGGACGCCGCCGTACTGCTGCTGCCGGACCGCATGATCGGCGGCGTCGGCGGCGATCTGCTCGGCGCGCTGGTGGCGGGCGGGGCCTTCGCCGCGTTCCTGTCCACGGCGTCCGGGCTGACCATGGCCGTCGCGGGCGTCCTCACCCAGGACGTCCTGCCCTCGCGCGGGGTACGGCACTTCCGGCTCGGCACGGTGCTCGCCATGGCCGTGCCGCTGGCCGCCAGCGTGCTGGTGGGCGGGCTGCCGGTGGCGGACGCGGTGGGGCTCGCCTTCGCGGTGTCCGCCTCCTCCTTCTGCCCGCTGCTGGTTCTCGGCATCTGGTGGCGGCGACTGACCCCGCCGGGCGCGGCGGCGGGGATGCTGACCGGGGGCGGCTCGGCGTTCGTGGCGGTCGCGGCGACCATGGCGGACGTGCCCGGCACGGGCCCCGCGCACGCTCTGCTGGCCTGGCCCGCACTCTGGTCGGTGCCGCTGGGCTTCCTCACCATGGTGCTGGTGTCCCTGGCCACCCCGGGCCGGGTACCGGCCGGAACGGAGGCGATCCTGGCGCGGTTCCATCTGCCGGAGGAACTGCGGGCGGAGGTGAAGGCGTGAGGAGTCGGACGGTCCGGCCGATTGCCGTGACGGCCCCCGCGTGCGGGTTTGGGGGGTGGCGCGGGCGTGCAGGGCGGGCGGTTGGCGTGACTGTCCCCGCCTGCGGCGGCGAGAGCTCGCGCTGCCGCGCCGGGCGGGCGGTTGCTGCGACCGGCCCTCCTTGTGGCGGCGACGCCTTGCGCTGGCGGGGCGTCGGCGTGCCGTCCCGGGATGCGGAGGTGACCGCGTGAGTGGCTTCCTGGCCGGTCTGTGTGTGGCCGTTCTCCCGCTGCTGGCCGCCGGGTTCTGGCTCGGGCGGCGTACCGCGCGGCCCGACAGCCTCGGCGATCTCGGCACCCCCGTCGAGCACGCCACCTTCCAGACCCTGCACACCGCCTCGCTCGCCGCGCCGCCGCTGCGGGCCGGGCTGACCGAGGAGACGGCGCGCAAGTCGGCCCGTCGGCTGCGCACCCTGCTCGGTACGGACGCGCTGTGCCTGACCGACCGCGAGCGGGTCCTGGTCTGGGACGGCGTCGGCGCCCACCACCGCGGCGAGATCATGGAACGCCTCTCCGGCGTCCTGGAGACCGGCCGCGGCGAGGCGTTCCGCCTCAGGTGCGAGACGCCGGACTGCCCGGTGCGCTGGGCGGTCGTGGCGCCCTTCACCGTCGACGACCGGGCGCACGGCGCCCTCGTCGCCTGCGCCCCGCGCGAGTCCGCCGTCCTGGTCCGGGCCGCGGGCGAGGTCGCCCGCTGGGTGAGCGTCCAACTCGAGCTCGCGGACCTCGACCAGTCCCGCACCCGGCTGATCGAGGCCGAGATCAAGGCACTCCGGGCCCAGATCTCCCCGCACTTCATCTTCAACTCGCTCGCGGTGATCGCCTCGTTCGTGCGCACCGACCCCGAGCGTGCCCGCGAACTCCTCCTCGAATTCGCCGACTTCACCCGCTACTCGTTCCGCAGGCACGGCGACTTCACCACCCTCGCCGACGAACTCCACGCCATCGACCACTATTTGGCGTTGGTCCGGGCCCGCTTCGGCGACCGTCTCTCCGTCACCCTGCAGATCGCCCCGGAAGTCCTGCCGGTCACCCTGCCGTTCCTGTGCCTGCAGCCCCTCGTCGAGAACGCCGTCAAGCACGGCCTGGAGGGCAAGGCCGCGACCGCCGGCGGCAAGTGCCACATCAGCATCACCGCCCAGGACGCCGGCGCCGAGGCGTTGGTCGTCATCGAGGACGACGGCGTCGGCATGGACCCGGTCCTGCTGCGCCGCATCCTCGCAGGCGAGGTCAGCCCCTCGGGCGGCATCGGGCTGTCCAACGTCGACGACCGGCTCCGCCAGGTCTACGGCGACGACTACGGGCTCGTGATCGAGACCGCCGTCGGCGCGGGCATGAAGGTCACCGCCCGGCTGCCGAAGTACCAGCCGGGCGTCCACCCCGCGGGCCGGATCACCCAGGAATTCTCGGGGGAGTACTCCGGGGACTGAGCCTAGGTCCCGCTGCGGGTGGCGATCATTCCGAGGGTGAGCAGCCCCAGCACGACCCAGCCGAACCACAGCCAGCCGTTGCTGCCGAGCGCCACCGTGTAGGCGGTCACCACGACCAGACCGCCGACGGTGAGCACCCCCATCGTCTTCGTAGAGCCGTCCGTGGAACCGGGCATCGCGACACCCTCCTCAGGATTCGTCCCCCTCCATGGTGCCCCCGTTCTGCCTGCGGACGGTGCACACGACGAAATGCGTGCCCGACTTCCACGGCCCCTCACTGGTCCAGGACCCCGAGGCGTACACCGACGGATCGAAGCCGTAGTCGCGCGGCGGCACGTCCTTCGCGCACACCGCGTCCGACTCCGTACGCGCCTCGGCGTACGTGACGTCC
Source organism: Streptomyces griseorubiginosus (assembly GCF_017614965.1). GTDB lineage: Bacteria > Actinomycetota > Actinomycetes > Streptomycetales > Streptomycetaceae > Streptomyces > Streptomyces griseorubiginosus_B. The sequence goes on from NZ_WVUG01000026.1 coordinate 15,362, forward strand.
CTGCCCAGCCGGGTGAAACCGAGCACCTGCTCGTCGTGCGGGTCCTTGCAGGAGACCAGCCGGGCGTCCCTGTTGGAGCGGGTCAGGAGGCAGTCCCGGCGCTGCATGTTCGCCGTGTCCGAGAAGGCGAGTCCCGGCTTCCGGTGTGCCCCGAGCGGCCCGTAGACCGGCCCGTGCGCGCCCAGCACCAGACAGGCGGTCCGGCGCCCCGCGGCCTCGAAACCGGCCCTGGTCGGCACCACGGCGACCGTACGGACGTCCGCCAGCCCCTCCCGGATCTCCTGCGTCCGCTCCTCGCACCGCGCCGGTCCCAGCGTGCGCGCCTCGTCCGCCGAGGCGGCCGCCACGAACGCCATCACCTGCCCGTCCGGCGCCTTGTCCCGGCAACTGCGATCGATCGTCAGCCGGGGCGTGCCCCGGAAGCGGACCGCGTCGGGCCAGTCGGCGAGCACGCAGTCACCGTCCTGCAGCGGCCGGGTGAGCCCGACCGCGGTGCCGTACGGGGCCGCCTTCCCGCCGTCGTCCCGTGTCTGGTGGGCCATGGCGTACCAGACGCCGCCCAGGGCCAGCACCAGCCCCAGGGACGCGGCGAGCAGGGCGCGCAGGGCGCGGGGCAGTTCGCGGCGCCGGTGGGCGGGCGCCCGCGCCGGGGCCGGCCCGAAGCCGGCCGGGCCGGGGCCGGGAGGGGGAGCGGTGACGTCGGCCCACGGCGGCTGCGAGCCGAGGTCGGTCCGGGTCCGGGCGTACGGCTCGGCCTGCGGTGTCACGATCCCCGACAGCGCCGCCTCCGCCTCGGCCGCCGACGCCCGCCGCCCCGGGTCCTTCTCCAGCAGACCCCGCAGGACGGGCGCCAACGCGCCGGCGCGCACGGCGGGCCGCGGCTCCTCCATGACCACCGCGGTCACCTCGGCGAGATGCGACGCGCGCTCGAAGGGAGCCCGGCCCTCGACGCCGTAGTAGAGCGTGCAGCCCAGCGAGAACAGATCGGTCGCCGGGGTCGGCGGACCGCCCGTCGCCCGCTCGGGCGCCAGATAACCCGACGTCCCCACCAGCACGGACGCCAGCGTGTACCGCGTCTCGCCGCCGTCCGGCCGCACCGAGATGCCGTAGTCCGTCAGCAGGACGCGGCCGTACGGCGCCCCGGTGCGGTCCGGCGCCAGCAGGATGTTCGCCGGTTTCACGTCCCGGTGCATCACGCCCCGCTCGTGCCCGGCGGTCAGCGCGTCGAGCACGGCGAGGCCGATCCGGGCGCACTCCGCCGGGGCGAGCGGGCCGCGCGTCTCGACCAGTTCCTTGAGGTCGACGGCGCCCGTCACGTACTCCATGACGATCCACGGCAGCCCCTCGTGCTCCAGCACGTCGTGCACGGTCACCACATGCGGGTGGCCGCGCAGTCCGGCCGCGTGCCGGGCCTCCGCCCGGGCCCGGGCCACCCGCGCCTCGCGCTCCTCACCCACGGGATCCGGATCGCGGAACACGATCTCCTTGAGCGCGACCTCGCAGGCGAGTCTCTGGTCGTGGGCGAGCCACACATGGCCCATGCCGCCGCTGCCGAGCCGGTTCAGCAGCAGATAACGGCCGGCGATGACCCGGCCCACTCCCGACGTCGGTGATCCTGAATGCATCCGGTGACTCCCGGGTTCTGCGGAGGCGCTACGTGATCGCGCCCGAGGCGGACCCGGAGGACCCGGGCCCACTCGGGCCGGGCGCGCCGCTCGTCGGCCCACTGGTGGCCGGGGCGCTGACGGTCGCGGGCGGCGGCGGTGCGCTGCTGGTGACCTTGCCGGGCGTTGGCGGCGGGCTGGTGGTCGTCGGGCCGCTGGGCGGAGCCGGCGCGACGGTCGTCGCCGGCTTGCTTGTCGGTGGCCCGGCGCTGGTGGTCGCGGGCTTGCCGGTCGTCTGCCCTGCGCCGGCCGTCGATGGCGGTGCGCTCGACGGCGGCGGTGGGGAGCTCGGCGGCTGGGAGCTGGGCGGTGGGCTCGACGGCGGTGTCGGGGCGGAGGACGGGCCGGGCCCGCTGCTCGATCCGGACGACGGAGGCGTCGGAGGTGACGGATGAGGGCTGACCGATCCCGACGGACCGGGCGGCGGAGGCAGTGGGGGAGTGCTCGGTGCCACGGACGTGCTCCCGGGTGAACTCCCCCCGGCCGTGCTCAGCGTCACGTACTGCCCGAACGGCAGCTCGGTGCCGGCCGGCGGGTCGGATGCCGTGACCAGGGCGTCGTCGGCGGGCAGCGCCTTGCCGGCGTACCCGGCCGCGAGCCCCTGGGCGGCCAGCACACGGCTCGCCCGCCCGAAGGTCGTCCCGGTGAGATCCGGCACCGCTCGACGGCGGCCCGCGTCGAAGGGCTTGTCGCGCGTCCCCGTCGTGCCGACCGGACGGTCGATGCCCCGGTTCGGATCGCCGACGTCGACCAAGGCGAGCCGCTCCATTTTCCTCGGCGCGGGCCGTACGGCCACCACGGAGGAACGCGTGAATCCCTTCCACTTCCGGTTACCGTTCTCGAACTTGACCGAAATGCGATTCGTGTCATGGGTGAAGGGTCGCAGCGGATTTCCGCACGAACATTTCACGGCGGGCGCCCCCTGCTGATCGACGAGAATGGCGATTCCGGCCTGCAGCAAGGAGTCGAAGGGAACAGCCTTTCCCTTCCTGTAGTCGTGATTCCGTACGAGTGTGTCGTGACGCAGGAGAACAGGAGTGAGCCGGTCCAGATATCCCGGAATCCGGTCCGTGGAAATACCCAGCGCCGTCGCCCACGCCTGCGCCTTCCGGTGATTGCCGGGAGCCGTGAGGAACGCCTTGAGCTTCCGGACGTCACAGATGGTCGGCCTGCGCGTGCCTCCGTACAGCCCGGGCGTGTCCCCCTGCTGGAGACTGCCGCGTACGGCCTGCGGCCGGAGCGCCTCGTCGTGTCCCAGGCCGCCGCTCTCGTCGAAGAAAGGCGCGAGAGACGGAACTCCCGCGGCCACCGCCCGTACCAGCGTCAGCGGCGTACTTCGATCACATCCACTGAGCGCCAGTACGAATACGAGCAGGACGGCGATCCAGCGAAACGCCGATTTCCCGGCCCTGTGCATAAATGCGCGAAGTGTCATCACCGCTCCCCCCGGCGGTTTTCCCCCTGCGCATCATGCTACTGAAAGGCGCCGAACGGCGAACCCTTTCACCGCCCGCGTGCGTTCAATGAGGCCAGATAGGCGTTGTAGGCCTCGAGTTCCTTGTCGCCGTCGCGGTCGGCGGCCCGGTCCTTGCGCTTGGCCTGCCGCTGCTCCGAGCTGTACCACTGGAACAGCAGGGCGAGCAGCACCAGCACCGAGGGGACCTCGCTGAACGCCCAGGCGATGCCGCCGGCCGCGGTCTGGTCGGAGAGCGCGTCGATGCCGAGGGAGGCGGGCGGGTTCTTGAACGTCTCCACCATCGGCGTCGACGCCATCATCAGCGCGATGCCGAAGAACGCGTGGAACGGCATGCCGGCGAACAGCTCCAGCATCCGCATGAGGTGGCCCGGCCGCTGCGGTCCGGGGTCCACGCCGATGATCGGCCAGAAGAACACGACGCCCACGGCCAGGAAGTGCACCATCATCGCGATGTGTCCCGCCTTCGACCCCATCAGGAAGTCGAACAGCGGCGTGAAGTACAGCCCGTACAGGCTCGCGATGAACAGCGGGATGGTGAACGCCGGGTGCGTGATGATCCGCATGTACCGGCTGTGCAGCAGCATCAGCAGCAGCTCACGCGGCCCCTTGCGGCCCTTGCCCGCGGTGGGCAGTGCGCGCAGGGCGAGGGTGACGGGGGCGCCGAGCAGGATCAGGATGGGCGACAGCATGCTGATGATCATGTGCTGCACCATGTGCACGCTGAACATGACCATGCCGTAGTCGTTCAGCCGGGTGCACATCACCAGACCGACGGTCAGCACACCGGTGACGTACGACACCGTCCGTCCCGGCGACCACTTGTCGCCGCGGCGCCGCAGCCGTACGACCCCCCATCCGTACAGCGCGAGTCCCGCCAGGCAGGCGACGAGGAAGAACGGATCGGCGGACCACTCGAGCCCCCGCCCCAGCGTGAACGGCGGCAGATCCATGGTCATGCCGTGCCCGCTGTGATCCATCGGACGGCTCCTGATTCGTGGGGGTTGTGCATGTGTGTCCCCCACAGACTAGAACCGCCCCCGGCCGCGCCCGCGACCGGGGCCGACCGCTCGGGACGTACGGGCTCAGCGGGGCGCTAGAGAACGCACTCGGCCTCGTCGTAGCGCTCGGCGGGCACCGTCTTGAGCGTCTCCACCGCCTGAGCCAGCGGCACCATCACGATGTCCGTGCCGCGCAACGCGGTCATCCTGCCGAACTCCCCGCGGTGCACGGCCTCCACGGCGTGCCAGCCGAAGCGGGTGGCGAGCACGCGGTCGTACGCCGTCGGCGTGCCGCCGCGCTGGACGTGGCCCAGGATGACCGGCCGGGCCTCCTTGCCCAGCCGCTCCTCCAGCTCGATGGACAGCTGGCGGGCGATCCCGGCGAACCGCTCATGGCCGTAGACGTCCTTGCCGCCCTCGTCGAAGTCCATCGTGCCGGCCTTGGGCTTGGCGCCCTCCGCCGCGACGACGATCGCGAACCGCTTGCCCGCCTCGAACCGCTCGCCGACCCGCCCGGCCAGCTCCTCGATGTCGAAGGGCCGCTCGGGCACGACGATGGCGTGCGCTCCGGCCGCCATGCCGGAGTGCAGCGCGATCCAGCCGGTGTGCCGCCCCATGACCTCCACGACCAGCACCCGCTGGTGCGACTCCGCGGTGGTCTTCAGCCGGTCCAGTGCCTCGGTCGCCACCCCCACGGCCGTGTCGAAGCCGAAGGTGACGTCCGTGACCGCGATGTCGTTGTCGATGGTCTTGGGCACGCCGACGATCGGCAGCCCGCTGTCGTACATCAGCCGGGCGGCCTTGAGCGTGCCCTCGCCGCCGATGGGGATGATCGCGTCGAGGCCGAGCTCCTCGACATGCCCCTTCGCCCGCTCCACGCCGTCGCGCAGGTGCGAGGGCTGGACGCGGGAAGAGCCGAGGATCGTGCCGCCGCGCGCCAGGATGCCGCCCACCGCGTCGAGGTCGAGCTTGAGGTAGTCGCACTCCAGGAGGCCCTTCCAGCCGTCCCGGAAGCCGATGACCTCGTCGCCGTGGTCGGCCACGGCTCGGTGCACGACGGATCGGATGACCGCGTTCAGGCCGGGGCAGTCGCCGCCGGACGTGAGGACACCAATACGCATAGCCCGAAAGACCTTCTCACCGTGTAAACGTGGGCCGGGACCGGACCACGTCGTCCGGTTCGATCCCCGCCACCCTAGCGGCAGGAGGGGGCGGGGCCGTACCGTCCGTCCGCCTGCTGGACGACCTCGCTCACCTGTGCGGAGTCATCGTCAGACGGGCCGGTAAAGACGGGCTTGAGGACAGGTGTACGGCAGCTCAGGCGGGCTGCTGAGCCGCCGCGATGCGCTCGCCGCGCAGCGCCTCGTACCACCGGTCGTCGGTCGGCGGCAGCGCGTTGACGTCGAGCGCCAGCTTCAGCAGGAGGTCGGCGATGAGCGGGTTGCGCGCCAGCACCGGACCGTGCATGTAGGTGCCGAAGACCGTGTCGTTGTACGCGCCCTCCGTGCCGTCCCCCGTGCCGTTGCCGTTGCCCAGGCGCACGTTCGCGAAGGGGCGGGCGGTCGGGCCGAGGTGGGTGACGCCCTGGTGGTTCTCGAAGCCGGTCAGCTGGGGCAGGCCCAGGCGCGGGTCGATGTCGGCGAGCACGTCACCGACGCACCGCTCGCCCTCGCCGCGCACGGACACCACGTCCAGCAGCCCGAGGCCGGGCTCGCGCTGGCCGAGGTCGTTGATGAACTCGTGGCCGAGGATCTGGTAGCCGGCGCAGACGGAGAAGACGATCGCGCCGTTCTCCACCGCCCGGTGCAGGCCCCCGTCCCGGCGCAGCCGCTCGGCCGCGAGCCGCTGCGGACGGTCCTCGCCGCCGCCGATCAGGTAGATGTCCCCGGAGGTCGGGATCGGCTGGTCGCTGCGCACGTCGAGCCGGGCCACGTCGAGGCCGCGCTGGCGGGCCCGGCGCTCCACGACGAGCACGTTGCCCTGGTCGCCATAGGTGCTGAGCAGGTCGGGGTAGATCCAGACGACCCGCAGGCTGTTGTCACTCACTGATGTCCCCTGAGTTGTCAGTTGCCGACGCGGCGGCGCAGGTCCTGGAAGGCGGTGTAATTGGCGATGACCTCGATGCGGCCCGGCGGGCTCATCTGCACGGCCTGGTCGAGGTTCTCGCAGACCTGGAAGTGCTGGTTGGCGACCTCCAGGCGGACCGCGAGGTCCAGCTTGCGGTCGCCGATCACACAGATCGGGTGGCCGGTCAGCCGGGTGTAGTCGACGTCCCAGAGCCAGGAGGTGTCGGTGCCGTCCGCGCCGCGCGCGTTCACCGAGAGGATCACCGGGGTGGGCGGAGGATCGATCAGGCTGAACGTTTCGAGCCAGCCCGCCGGGTTCTTCGCCAGCAGCAGCCGCAGGTCACGGCCCTGGAACTGGACCACGTCATAGCGGCCGGCGACGGCCTGCACCTGGTACATGCGTTCCAGGGCGACCTGCGGCGGCACGCCGAAGACGGCGGCCACGGCTGCCGAGGAGGCGGCGTTGGCCTTGTTGGCGCGGCCGGGCAGCTGGAGGTGGATCGGCCAGGCGGAGCCGTGCGGGTCGAGGACGTGGTCACCGGACAGGGCCCAGCTCGGCGTCGGGCGGCGGAAGCCGCACTCCCCGCAGAACCAGTCGTCGCCGGGCCGCTGCATCACACCACCGCAGGACGGGCAGGACCAGGCGTCGTCCTTCCACATCTGCCCGGCGGCGACCCAGATCACGTTGGGGGAGGAGGAGGCGGCCCACACCACCAGCGGGTCGTCCGCGTTGGCGACGACGACGGCCTTCGAACCGGCCAGCCCCTCGCGCCAGTTCTCGGCCAGCATCCGGGTCTCGGCGGCGCGGTCGAGCTGGTCGCGGGAGAGGTTCAGCAGCGCGATGCACTTGGGGGCGGTGTCCCGGGCCACGCCCGCGAGGTACTTCTCGTCGACCTCGATCACGCCGTACTTGGCGTCCGAGCCGCCCGCGAGGGCGGAGGTGATGCCGGCGGGCATGTTGGCGCCGAGGGCGTTGGAGACGACGGGGCCCGCGGCCCGCAGCGCCTCCGCGATGAGCCGGGTGGTGGTGGTCTTTCCGTTGGTGGCCGAGACCAGGACGACGTCCAGGCTCTGGGCGAGCCGGGCGAGGAGGTCGGGGTCGAGCTTGAGCGCGACCCGGCCGCCGATCACCGAACCGCTGCCGCGCCCGGCGGCACGCGATGCGGCCGCGACCGCCTTGCCCGCGGTAACGGCCAGCTTGGCCCGCGGCGTGAGCGGGTCCGAGTTGCCTGCCATCAGTTCTCGATCCTCCTTGCGTACGCGCCGCGCCTGAAGCCTCTAAGCCTTACGGCAACGTGGTGTGGACCTCAGCCTATCGAGATCTGTTCACGCTCCCGAACCGCCGTACCCTTGCGGCCATGCGAAACGGCTCCATCCCGGGCACCCGCGGGCGTGTCCGGCCCCTCACCCTGCTGGGGGACCCCGTCCTGCACGCCCCGTGCGCCGAGGTCACCGACTTCGGCCCCCAACTGGCCCTGCTCGTGGAGGACTTGTTCGCGACGATGTACGCGGCGCGGGGGGTGGGCCTGGCGGCCAACCAGGTCGGTGAATCTTTGCGCGTGTTCGTGTACGACTGCCCCGACGACGAGGAGGTCCGGCATGTGGGCCATGTGGTCAACCCCCGGCTCGTCGAGGCCGACGGAGTGGTGCTGCGGGGCCCCGAGGGCTGTCTGTCCCTGCCGGGCCTGGAGGCCGGTACCGAACGTCACGACCACGCGGTGGTCGAGGGGTTCACGGTGACCGGGGATCCGGTCACCGTGCACGGCACGGGTTTCTTTGCGAGGTGTTTGCAGCACGAGACGGATCACCTGGAGGGCGGGGTGTACGTGGACCGCCTCACGGGGTGGCGGAGACGGAAGGTGCTCCGGCAGGCGGCCAAGGCCTCCTGGAGCGGCCGGGGCCAGGGCCTGCCGTCGGGATCGGACCGGCCGTGAGCAGCGGTGCCCGCCGAGCGACCCGAGCGGGGTCATGGGGGAGTCGGTGACACGACGACCCCGCTGGGGTGGTCTCCCCGGGGGAGAGCGTGCCGGACGCCGCGACGCCCGGCTGATCCACATGGCGGACCCTCAGAACCCGGGGCCGCCCACCCGGTCGCCGGCCGCCGCGAGGCGACCCCACAGCAGGTCGGCCAGGCAGCGCACCAACTCGGCCCGGGAGCAGGGGCGTTCGCCCAGCCACCAGTCGCCGGCCGCGTGCATCATGCCGACGATGCCGTGGCCCCACACCCGGGCGAGCTGCTGGCTCTCCGGTCCGAGGTCCAGCCGGTCCTCGATGACCTGGGCCAGTTCCTCGCCCATCCTGCGCAGCAGCGGCGCCGAGTGCTTGCCCACGTCGAAACCCTGCTCCGCCGCCGTACCGCCCTCCGCGGGGTGCATCAGGAACCGGTACACCTGGGGCCGCGCCTCGATCGCCGCGAGGTAGGTGTCCAGAGTGGCCTCCACCCGCTCGCGCCGCTCGGCCGGCGCGTCGAGCGCCGCCCGCAGCGAGTCGAGCAGCGCGTCGGTGTGCCGCTTGGCCAGCGCCGCGTACAGTCCCCCCTTGTCGCCGAAGTGCCGGTAGAGAATCGGCTTCGTGATGCCCGCCTCCGCCGCGATGGCGTTCATCGAGGCCTGCGGGCCGTCGCGCAGCACCACTCGGTCCGCGGCCTCCAGCAGCTCGCGCCGACGGCGGTCGGCGGACCGCTGCTGGTCGGTCCGCTGTGTGGTGTCCATGAGCTCTCCCCACCCGTGCTTAATCGGTAACGCCAGCGCAAACTAACACTCAGCATGCCCTCCGCATCGAACTGGCTGCCGAGGCGTCATCGGGAGTTGACTTTTCCTACCCGTCGGTAACAGACTGGTGTTACCGCTAGTAACACGTATGTGCGCCGCCGCTGGAGGGGACATGGCCGAGTTCACCATGGAGCTCAACGACGAACAGAAGGAGGTCCGGGACTGGCTGCACGGCTTCGCCGCCGACGTCATCCGCCCCGCGGCCGCCGAATGGGACGAGCGTGAGGAGACTCCCTGGCCGGTCATCCAGGAGGCCGCGAAGGTCGGCATCTACTCCCTCGACTTCTATGCCCAGCAGTACTTCGACCCCACCGGCCTGGGCATTCCGATGGCCATGGAGGAGCTGTTCTGGGGCGACGCGGGCATCGCCCTGTCGATCGTAGGCACAGGTCTGGCCGCCGTGGGCGTTCTCGCCAACGGAACCGAGGAACAGATCGGCACCTGGATCCCGCAGATGTACGGCGACACCGATGACGTCAAGGTCGCCGCGTTCTGCTCCTCCGAGCCCGACGCCGGCTCCGACGTGGCCTCCATGCGCACGCGTGCCGTCTATGACGAGGCCAAGGACGAGTGGGTGATCAACGGCACGAAGACCTGGGCGACCAACGGCGGTATCGCCAACGTCCACGTCGTCGTCGCGTCCGTCGACCCGGACCTGGGCTCCAAGGGCCACGCGTCCTTCATCATCCCGCCGAACACGCCGGGGCTGACGCAGGGCCAGAAGTTCAAGAAGCACGGCATCCGTGCCTCGCACACCGCCGAGGTCGTCCTCGACAACGTTCGCGTGCCCGGTTCCTGCCTGCTCGGCGGCAAGGAGAAGCTCGACGAGCGGCTGGCGCGGGCCCGGGAGAAGGCCAAGCAGGGCGGGGAGCGGGTGAAGAACGCGGCGATGGCCACGTTCGAGGCTTCGCGGCCGGCAGTCGGCGCGATGGCCGTCGGCACCGCCCGGGCGGCCTATGAGGTGGCTCTCGACTACGCCAAGACGCGTGAGCAGTTCGGTCGGCCGATCATCGACAACCAGGGGGTCGCCTTCCAGCTCGCCGACATGCGGACGTCCGTCGACGCGGCCCGGCTTCTCGTCTGGCGCGCCTCCTGGATGGCCATCAACGGCAAGCAGTTCACTGCCGCCGAGGGCTCGATGTCCAAGCTGTTCGCGAGCGAGACGGCGAAGAAGGTGACGGCCCAGGCGATCCAGATCCTGGGCGGCAACGGCTACACGCGGGAGTACCCGGTGGAGCGGATGCACCGGGACGCGGCGATCTACACGATCTTCGAGGGGACGAGCGAGATCCAGCGGCTGGTGATCGCGCGGACCTTGTCGGGGATGCCGATCCGGTAGCGCCGTGGGGGTGCGGTGCGTTGCGGACCGGCGGTGGCTTGGCTTGTCGCTGGTCGCGCCCGCGCGGCGGAGCCGCACATCGGCACCGCCCCGCGCCCCTTTCTGAAGCCGTAGCGAGCTACGAGGCGATGTTCTGGGCCACGCTGGGCGGGGTGGCCTGAAGGGTCACGGGGCGCCCCCGCTGCTGTGCGCGATGCACGCCACGTCGATGCGGTCGGCGAGCTTGGCCAGCTCGATGGTCAGAGCCGCCACGGTGTCCTCGTCGAGCCCGCCCTCCCCGGCCTCGACGAGATGCAGCCACCGCCCGCCCACGGTCCGCAACAACTTGCTGACGTCGGCCGCGGCCACCTGCAGGGTCCCGCGGTCGTCGACGATCAGAGGCAGAGTCACTTCGCGGTTCACACCGGGGATGTTAGCCGCGCAAGCGTCACGCTCCGTGCCAAACCGTCGTGATGTTGCAGAACTCCCGGATTCCGTGCCCGGACAGCTCACGCCCGTACCCGGACCGCTTGACCCCGCCGAAAGGGAACGCCGGATGGGAGGCGGTCATGCCGTTGAAGAACACACCTCCGGCCTCCAGGTCCCGTACGAACCGGTCGACCTCGGCCTCGTCCCGCGTCCAGACGTTCGAACTCAGGCCGAACGGCGAGTCGTTGGCGATGAGCACGGCCTCGTCCAGGTCGGCGGCGCGGTACAGCGTGGCGACCGGCCCGAACGCCTCCTCCCGGTGGATCCGCATCTCGCGGGTGATCCCGGCGAGCACGGTCGGCGGGTAGTACCACCCCGGCAGCTCCGGCCTGCGCAGCCGGTGGCCGCCGCACAGCACCTCGGCCCCGCTGTGCTTCGCGTCCTCGACCAGTTCCTCAAGATCGGCCCGCCCCTGCTCGCTCGACAGCGGCCCGACCTCGGTGTCCTCCTCCATCGGGTCGCCGACCTTGAGCGCCTTCATGCCCTCGACGAACCGCTCGGCGAACCGGTCGTACACGTCCGTGTGCACGATGAACCGCTTGGCGGCGATGCACGACTGCCCGTTGTTCTGCACCCGCGCGGTCACCGCGATCCGCGCGGCGCGGTCGATGTCGGCCGACGGCATCACGACGTACGGGTCGCTGCCGCCCAGCTCCAGCACCGTCTTCTTGATCATCTCGCCGGAGGAGGACGCGACCGCCCGCCCGGCGGGCTCACTGCCCGTGAGCGTGGCCGCCTTGACGCGGTCGTCGCGCAGGATGTCGTCGACCGCGGCGGAGCCGATGAGCAGGGTCTGGAAGCAGCCCTCGGGGTAGCCCGCCTGATGGAAGAGGTCCTCCAGGAACAGCGCGGTCTGCGGGACGTTGGAGGCGTGCTTGAGCAGGCCCACGTTGCCCGCCATCAGCGCGGGCGCGGCGAACCGGACGACCTGCCAGAGCGGGAAGTTCCACGGCATGACGGCGAGGACGGGGCCGAGGGGGCGGTAGCGGACCCGCACCCGTGACGCGCCCGAGTCCTTGACGTCGGAGTCGGAGGGCTCCTCGTCGGCGAGCAGTTCCTCGGCGTGCTCGGCGTACCAGCGCATCGCCTTGGCGCACTTGGCCACCTCGGCGCGGGCCTGCTTGATCGGCTTGCCCATCTCGGTGGTCATCACACGGCCGACGTCCTGCTGCATCCCGTCGAGCAGTTCGGCGGCCCGGTTCAGCAGACGGGCCCGCTCTGCGAAGGTCGTCGTCCGGTACGTACGGAACGTCGCCTCCGCGAGCTGGAGCCGGCGTTCGATCTCCTCCTCGCCCATGGCCTCGTACGTCTTGAGCGTCTCGCCGTTCGCCGGGTTCACCGTCGCGATGGGCATGGCTGACCTCCCTGGGGCGGCTTGGTGTTACGACCTTCCCGCGCCACGCGGGCGACCGCAACGCGTGTGCGTCCTCAGGGCGAGTGCTCCGCCAGGCGGTCGAGAAACGCGGACTGGGCCTTGACGATCACCTCGCGGGCCCGGTCCAGGGTGAGCCACTCCACGCGGTCCAGTTCCGGGAACTCCTGGGTCCGTCCGGACTTCGGGGGCCACTCCATCGTGAAGGTGCCGGGGCTGATGGCCGCCGGGTCGAGGTCGGCCTCGACCGCCCACGCCGTGACGATCTTGCCGTTGGTCTGGCGCACCTCACCGAGCGGTACGGCCTCGCCCTCCGGCGGCTCGAGGCCCAGTTCCTCGCGGAACTCCCGGCGTGCCGCGTCCCAGGCGGGCTCGTCGGGCTCGTACTCACCTTTCGGGACGCTCCACGCCCCGGCGTCGCGCCGGGCGAAGAACGGTCCGCCCATATGGCCCAATAACACCTCCAGGCCGCGATCGGTGTGCCGGTACAACAGCAGGCCGGCGCTGCGCTTGCCCGTCGTCACGGCTGCACCTCCGGGTGGGCCGCGAGGAGTGTCTCCACGGTGTCGGCGTCCTCGGGGCGCTTGTCCTCGCGGTAGCGGACCACGCGGGCGAAGCGCAGGGTGACGCCGGCCGGATAGCGGGTGGACCGCTGCAGACCGTCGTAGGCGATCTCCACGACGAGTTCGGGGCGTACGGTCACCACGTGGTCGTTCTCCGCCACGGCGATCTCGCGCAGCCGCTCGGTCTGCCAGGTCAGCATCGCGTCGGTCATGCCCTTGAAGGTCTTGCCGAGCATGGCGAATCCGCCGTCCGCCGTGCGGGCGCCCAGGTGCAGGTTGGAGAGCTTGCCGGTGCGGCGGCCGTGGCCCCACTCGGCGGCCAGCACGACGAGGTCCAGGGTGTGCACGGGCTTGACCTTCAGCCAGGACGCGCCGCGCCGGCCCGCGCTGTAGGGGGCGTCGAGGGCCTTGACCACCACGCCCTCGTGGCCGCGCTTGAGGGTCTCGGCGAGGAAGTCCTCGCCCGCGCCCGCGTCCTCGGGCCCGGCGACCACGACACGCCGTACCCGCATCGGCTCGGGGACCAGCCGGGCCAGCTCGGCGTGCCGCTCGGCGAAGGGCAGGTCGAGCAGGTCGCGGTCGTCGACGGAGAGGGCGTCGAAGAAGACGGGGGAGACGGGGACGGACTTGGCGGCCGTGGCCACGTCCACGCGGGAGCCGACGCGGCCCGCGGTCTCCTGGAAGGTGCGGGGCCGCCCGTCCGCGTCGAAGGAGATGACCTCGCCGTCCAGGACGAAACGATTCCCCCGCAGCCGCAGCGCGGCGCCGGTCACCTCGGGCAGACGGTCGGTGATGTCGTCGAGGGTGCGGGTGTAGATCCGTACGCTGTCGCCGGTGCGGTGGACCTGGACGCGGATGCCGTCCAGCTTCTCCTCGACGGCGCAGGCGCCGAGCTTCTCGACCGCCTCGGTCACCGAGGAGGCGGTGTGCGCCAGCATCGGCAGCACCGGACGGCCCACGGTGAGCCGGAACTGCTCCAGGGCCCCGGGTCCGTCCGCCAGCAGCGTCCGCGCGACCGTCTGGAGCGAGCCCGCGAGCATCACCGCCCGGCGCACGTCAGCCGGCGGGGCCCCGGTCGCCTCCGCCAGTCCCTCGACGGCGACCGCGTCCAGGGCGCCCTGCCGGACCTCACCGGTGAGCAGGCCGAACAGGAAGCGCTGTTCCGCCGCGGTCGCCGCGCCCATCAAGGCACCGACCAGCCGGGTCCGTTCGGCCTGTGAGCCGGAGCCGGAGACCCTGCTGAGCTCGGTGAGACGGGCGTCGACCTCGCGGACGGTGAGCGTGGGGTCGGCGGCGGGTGCGACCGGTCGGCTGAGCACCTTCCAGCCGACGCCGAGCCGCCCCTGGGGCAGCCGTCCCGCCAGATACGGGATCACGATCGGTACGTCGTCCGCCTCGGCGTCCCGGAACAGCTCGGCGAGCAGAGCGATCTTCCGGGAGCGCGCGGAGGTGGCGGCGACCTCCTGGGACACATGGGCCAGCCGGGCAAGCAGCATGCTGCCATGGTGCAACGCGCTCGCCCGGGTTACACCCGGGCGAAGGGGATGTACGTCGGGCGCGGGTGCGTTGCGGCTGGTCGCGCCCGTGCGGCGGAGCCGCCGGGCCGTGCTTCAGAGTGCCGCGTCCAGGTCCGCCATCAGCAGTTCCCCGTTGATGGTGGCGCCGACCCGGTAGCCGCGGCTCGCCGCGTTGACCACCTGCTCGGCGAAACCGGAGGCGTTGCCCGCCGCCCACAGGCCCGGCACGCTCGTCTTGCCGCGCTCGTCGATCACGGGGTAGGCGCCGAAGGGCGTCTCGTCCATCTCGGCGCCCAGCCTCTCCAGCAGCCCGGTCCGCGGAACGGCGCGCGGCGCGACGAACAGCACCGACCGGTCGTGGACCGTCCCGTCCGCAAGCCGCACGCCGGTCAGCCGGTCGTCCTCGACGACCAGACCCGCGACCTCGCCCGGGACGACATCGACGCCGGCCGCGCCGAGGCGGCGCAGATCGTCGTCCGACAGCTCGGACCCGGCGACCGTGTGCAGGAAGAACGTCACGTCCTTCGACCACTGCGACACCATCAGCGCCTGGCGGGCGCTCATCGGGGTCGTGGCGAGCACGCCGAAGGCCTGGTCGCGGACCTCCCAGCCGTGGCAGTACGGGCAGTGCAGCACGTCCCGGCCGAAGCGCTCGGCGACCCCGGGCACGGCGGGCAGCTCGTCCTTCAGGCCGGTGGCGACGACCAGGGCCCGCGCGGCGACGGTACGGCCGCTCTCCAGGGCCACCTCGAAGCCCTCGACCCGCGATGCGTCCACCGCGCGGTCGCGGACCAGCTCGACGCCGTACCGGGCGATCTCCTCGCGGCCGATCGCCAGGAACTCGGCGGGCGGCATGCCGTCCCGTGAGAGATAGCCCTGCATATGGGCGGCGGGCGCGTTGCGGGGTTCGCCGGCGTCGACGACCAGGGTGCGGCGCCGGGCGCGGCCCAGGACCAGAGCGGCGGAGAGCCCCGCCGCACCGCCGCCGACGACGACCACTTCGTACTTCTCGGTCATGGGTGACCACCTCCGACCCCGACGGTCGCCCGAGCACTGCCGCATTGACAAACCAGTTTGCCGAAACTGCAATGACGGCATGAAAGACTCCACGAGCGACGACACCGACGAGGTCCTGGCCGAGGTCGGGCCCCGGCTGAGGCGCATCCGCAAGGAGCGCGGCGCCACGCTCGCCGGGCTCTCGGCGGCCACCGGCATCTCGGTGAGCACGCTGTCCCGGCTGGAGTCCGGGTTGCGCAGGCCGAGCCTGGAGCTGCTGCTGCCGATCGCGCGGGCGCACCAGGTGCCCCTGGACGAGCTGGTCGGTGCCCCGCCGGTCGGCGATCCACGGGTGCGGGCCAAGCCGCTGGAGCGGGGCGGGCACACCTTCTGGCCGCTCAGCAGGCAGCCCGGCGGGCTCCAGGCGTACAAGATCCTCACCGCGCCCGGCAGGCGCGAGCCGGATCCGCGGACGCACGAGGGCTATGAGTGGCTGTACGTGCTCTCCGGGCGGCTGCGCCTGGTCCTGGGCGAGCACGACCTGGTGCTGGGGCCGGGCGAGGTGGCCGAGTTCGACACCCGGGTGCCGCACTGGTTCGGGTCGACGGGGGAGGGGCCGGTGGAGTGTCTGAGCCTGTTCGGCCCGCAGGGGGAGCGGATGCATGTGCGGGCGCGGCCGAAGCGGTCGTGAGGCCGCCGCGGGGATCCGTGCAGGGAAGGGCCGTGGTCGGGGTGAGCGGTGCCCGGTCTGCGCGCCCGTCGATCCGCTGAGGCCGGTCGGACGTGTTCGTGGTGCGGGCCACTGAGCGGTTTGGCCGGAGGCGGTTCCCAGGGGGCAAGCGACCGCTTAGTATGCGATTGACCCGGTCGGACGACGCAGTCGACGCAGTCCCGTGGAGGCACCGCATGCAGGCATGGCAAGTGCACGAGAACGGCGAGCCGAGTGAGGTGATGCGCCTCGCGGAGGTGGCGCCGCCCACGCCCGGCGAGGGCCAGGTGCTGCTGAAGGTGCGTGCCGCCAACATCAACTTCCCGGACGTGCTGATGGCCCGCGGCCAGTACCAGGTCCGCCCGCCGCTGCCCTTCACACCGGGCGTGGAGATCTGCGGCGAGACCGAGGAGGGGCGCCGCGTGATCGCGAACCCCGCGCTGCCGTACGGCGGCTTCGCCGAGTACGCCGTCGCGGACGCCGCCGCCGTACTGACCGCCCCGGACTCGCTGGACGACGCCGAGGCCGCCGCGCTGCACATCGGCTACCAGACGGGCTGGTTCGGCCTGCACCGCCGGGCGCGCCTGGAGGCCGGGGAGACGCTGCTGGTCCACGCTGCCGCAGGAGGGGTCGGCAGCGCGGCCGTACAGCTCGGCAAGGCGGCCGGGGCGCGGGTCATCGGTGTCGTGGGCGGCGCCGAGAAGGCCGTGGTGGCCCGGGAGCTGGGCTGTGACGTCGTCGTCGACCGGCGCGCCGAGGACGTCGTGAGCGCGGTCAAGGAGGCCACCGGGGGCCGGGGCGCCGACGTGATCTACGACCCGGTCGGCGGCGAGGCCTACACGCAGTCGACCAAGGTCGTCGCCTTCGAGGGCCGGATCGTCGTCGTCGGCTTCGCCAGCGGGAACATCCCAGCGCCCGGGCTCAACCACGCGCTGGTGAAGAACTACTCGATCCTCGGTCTGCACTGGGGCCTGTACAACACCAAGAACCCCAAGCTGGTCCAGCACTGCCACGAACAGCTCACCGAACTCGCCGCCCGGGGCGCCATCAAGCCGCTGGTCAGCGAGCGGGTGCCGCTGCAGGAGGGCGCGGCGGCCGTGCAGCGCGTCGCCGACGGTGTGACCACCGGCCGGGTGGTCGTCGTCCCGTCGCTGGAGAACGGAGCCGTCGCATGACCGACGCAGCCGAACTGAGGCGCCGTACACGGGAGTTGCTGGCCGCCTATCCGCCGGCGGGCACCGACCGTCTGGACTTCCTCAGGGCCCGCTTCGACGCGGGGCTGGCCTGGGTGCACTACCCCGAGGGCCTCGGTGGCCTGGGCGCGCCCCGGTCCCTGCAGACCGTCGTGGACGCCGAGTTGGAGGCCGCCGGGGCCCCCGACAACGATCCCCGGCGCATCGGCATCGGGCTGGGCATGGCCGCCCCGACGATCCTCAAGTACGGCACCGAGGAGCAGAAGCGGCGCTATCTGCGGCCCCTGTGGGTGGGGGAGGAGGTCTGGTGCCAGCTCTTCAGCGAGCCGGGCGCCGGCTCCGACCTGGCCGCGCTCGGCACGCGGGGCGTGCGTGAGGGCGACCAATGGGTGGTCAACGGGCAGAAGGTGTGGACGTCCAGCGCCCATCTCGCCCGCTGGGCCATCCTCATCGCCCGCACCGACCCGGACGTGCCCAAGCACGCCGGCATCACGTACTTCATCTGCGACATGACCGACCCCGGCGTCGAGGTCCGCCCGCTGCGGCAGATCACCGGCGAGGCGGAGTTCAACGAGGTCTTCCTGACCGACGTCCGCATCCCGGACTCCCGGCGCCTCGGCGAGGTCGGCGACGGCTGGCGGGTCGCGCAGACCACGCTGAACAATGAGCGCGTCGCCATCGGCGGCATGCGGCTGCCCCGCGAGGGCGGCATGATCGGCCCCGTCTCGAAAACCTGGCGCGAGCGGCCCGAGCTGCGCACCCACGACCTGCACCAGCGGCTGCTGAAGCTCTGGGTCGAATCCGAGGTCTCCCGCCTCACCGCCGAGCGCCTGCGCCAGCAGCTGGTCGCCGGCCAGCCCGGCCCCGAGGGCGCCGGCATGAAGCTCGCCTTCGCCCGCCTCAACCAGGAGATCAGCGGCCTGGAGGTCGAACTCCTCGGCGAGGAGGGACTGTTGTACGACGACTGGACGATGCGGCGCCCGGAGCTGGTGGACTTCACGGGCCGCGAGGCCGGCTACCGCTATTTGCGCTCCAAGGGCAACAGCATCGAGGGCGGGACCAGCGAGGTCCTGCTGAACATCATCGCCGAGCGGGTCCTGGGCCTGCCCGCCGAGCCGCGCACCGACAAGGACGTCGCCTGGAAGGACCTCGCCCGATGACCGACCTGCTGTACTCGGAGGAGGAAGAGGCGCTGCGGGCGGCCGTACGGGACCTGCTCGCCGACCACTGCGACGCCCCGGGCGTCATCGCCCGCACCGAGTCCGACGCCCCGCACGACCTCGCCGCCTGGAAGGCCCTCGTCGACGGCATGGGCCTCGCGGGCCTGCTGGTGCCCGAGGCGCAGGGCGGCCAGGGCGTCACCCACCGCGAAGTCGCCGTCGTACTGGAGGAGTTGGGCCGCGCGGTCGCCCCCGTGCCCTACCTCGCCAGCGCCGTCGTCGCCACCGAGGCCCTGCTGGAGTGCGGGGACGAGGACCTGCTCGGCCGACTGGCCTCCGGACGGGACATCGGGGTGCTCGCGGTCGGACTGCACCGGGCTCCCGGCACCGCGTTCCCCGCCGTACGGCTGGAAGGCGGCGCCCTGCACGGGGAGTTGACCGGCATCGCGGACGCCGCCGTGGCGGACGTACTGCTGGTGCCGGCCGAGGACGGCGGGCTGTACGCGGTGGAGGCCGCCGACGCGACCGTCATCCCGCAGGTGTCCCTGGATCTCACCCGGCCGCTGGCCACCGTCACGCTCGACGGCGCCCGGGGCCGACCCCTCGGCGACGCCGGACCCGCCGTCCGGCGGGCGCTGCGGGCCGGTGCCGGACTGCTCGCCTCCGAGCAACTCGGGCTCGCGGAGTGGACGTTGACACAGACCGTGCGCTACCTGAAGGAGCGCAAGCAGTTCAACCGGCCCGTCGGCGGCTTCCAGGCGCTCAAGCACCGGCTCGCCCAGCTGTGGCTGGAGGTCGCGAGCCTGCGTGCCGCTGCCCGCAACGCGGCCGACGCGCTCGCCACCGGCGAGGACACCGACCTCGCGGTGGCCGTCGCCCAGGCCTACGCGTCGCCCGTCGCCGTCCACGCCGCCGAGGAGGCGCTGCAGTTGCACGCAGGCATCGGCATGACCTGGGAACACCCCGTCCATCTCTACCTCAAGCGGGCCAAGGCCGATTCGATCGCCTACGGCACGGCCGGCGCCCACCGCGGCGCGGTGGGCGAACTCGTCGACCTGCAGGCCCCCTGACGGTCACTTGGTGAAGCCCGCCCCACCTGGGGCGGGCTTCTTCGTGCGCCCGTGCCGCAGGAGTGAACGGGTGACGGCAGTCCGGCCAACTCCTGGCATGTACAGGTTCATAGGGTGCCAACGCGCCTCATACTCCCTGTGGTTCCGACCCGCCCCACAGGGAGGCAGAACATGGCCCTCGTCACCCGCCGCAGAGCCCTCACCACCTTCGGCGCCACGCTCGCCGCCGTGCTCGCCCCGCCGGCCGGCAGCGCGTTCGCGGACGGACGCAGGCACACCAAGCGCCCGTTGTGGCGCGCCCACGCCCACAACGACTACGAGCACCCGCGCCCCCTCTTCGACGCGCTCGACCACCGGTTCGGCAGCGTCGAGGCCGACATCTTCCTCGTCGGCGACCAGCTGCTGATCGGGCACACCGTCGACGACCTCGACCCGACCCGCACCCTGGAGTCCCTCTACCTCGACCCGCTGGCCCACATCGTCAAGGCCAACCACGGCTCCGTGTACCGGGGTTGGCACCGGCCGCTGCAGCTGCTCATCGACATCAAGACCGAGGGCTCCTCCACCTACCTCGAACTCGACCGCCATCTCCAGCGCTACAAGCACCTGTTCACGACCTACGCCCACGGCCGCGTCCACCCCGGCGCCGTCACCAACGTCATCTCCGGCGACCGGGCCGCACGCATCCCCATGGAGGCGCAGAGCGTGCGCCGCGCCTTCTACGACGGCCGCCTCACCGACCTCGGCACCTCGGCGCCCGCCTCCTTCGTCCCGCTGATCAGCGACAACTGGCAGCTCAACTTCACCTGGCTGGGCGTGGGCGCCTTCCCCGACGCCGAGCGGCAGAAGCTGCGCGGCATCATCGGGCAGGCGCACAAGGCCGGGCAGAAGGTGCGGTTCTGGAACACTCCCGACGTGGCCGGGTCCGCCCGGGACGCGCTGTGGGCCGAACTGCTCGCCGCCGACGTCGACTACTTCAACACCGACGACCTCGCCGGACTGGAGTCCTTCCTGGACTCCCACAAGGCGGGCTGAGAACCACACGTTCGGAGGACAGGTCAGCCGCCCGGACGAACCCCTCGCTACGCCACACTTGCGGCCGAAAGCCGTGAACCGCAGGTGCGGCGTGGCGGAGGAGGTTGACGATGGCGATTTCCATCTCTGTGGTGCTGCTGTTCCTGATCCTGGCGGTGATCTTCCTGCGCAGCGGCGGGCTGAAGTTCTCGCA
Organism: Streptomyces griseorubiginosus; assembly: GCF_017614965.1. Classification (GTDB taxonomy): domain Bacteria; phylum Actinomycetota; class Actinomycetes; order Streptomycetales; family Streptomycetaceae; genus Streptomyces; species Streptomyces griseorubiginosus_B. The sequence goes on from NZ_WVUG01000026.1 coordinate 35,953, forward strand.
CGCCCTGGTCTGCATGCTGCTCGGCTTCTTCCTGGCCGGCACCAGCATGGCGCCCACGATCCACAGCGGCCTCACGGCGACCGCCGACATCGTCAGCAGCCTGCATCCGTGAGGCCGTGCGCGGTCACCGCTTGACGAAGACCCCGATGCCGTTGGGGACCGGGCGCTCCGCGTCCCCGGACGGATGATTGCGTACGGTCACGCCGCTCGCGCCCGGTGCCCGGGCGACCAGGGTGGTCGAGCCGCCGCCGTCCAGGCTGAAGGCGTCCACCGATCCCAACGCCCGCATCTCGGCCGCCACTTCGGCGATCGTCAGGCCCTTGCGGTACTGGGGCGCGCCGTCGAGTGCGAACAGCAGAACGCGTCTGCCGCCGTCCGCGATGCCGACGGCCGTCCGTACCGCCGCCGTGCCGTTGTCCAGCCCGGCCAGCGGCCGTCCGCCCCTGAGCACCGGGTAGCCGCCCAGGGCGAAGCGGTACGGGATCCTGGAGGTGGCCGCTACCAGACGGTGCGTCACCTTCACCCGCGCCCCCTTCACGAGCCTGCGCAGCCGGTCCGCGCCCGCCTCCCGGCCGAGGAGGACCGTGGTCCCCGTCGCGATCGCGCCGGCACCCGGTGTGGCCGACGTCGACACCACCCGGCCGTGCCGGACCGTCACCTCATAGGTGTCCTTGCTGCACGCGGCCGCCCGGTCCGTGTCCGTGCCGCAGGTGGCACGCAGCCGGGAGACGCCGCCCCAGTCCGAGGTGAACGCGCCCACCGAGTTCACGGGCAGCGCGAACTGGTTGAGCCCGCCGAGCGGCAGGCGCCCCGCCGGTGTGCGGACCGTCCCCTGGAGGGCCAGGTGGTCCAGCCGGGCCCTGCGGTCGATGCCCACCCCGAGCACGTCCTCGGTGCTGGTGCCGGGCGGCAGCGCCGGGCCGAAGCGCTGGCCGTCCGGCACGTTCGCCTTCAGCGGGTGGCCGTTCGCGATCGCCGGTCCGTCCGTGGAGCCGGTGGCCTCGACGCCAGGGTGCTGGGTCTCGGTGATGTTGAAGAAGTCGCCGTTGACGCCCGCGACGGCGCGCTGGGCGTCGGCGAGCCGGGAGACGGGCGCCCGGGCGGCCACCGCGCCCGGGTACAGCAGGTCGAGCCGGACGTGGGTGTCGCGCAGGTCGACGGTCACCAGATGGGCGTGGGTGAGCCCCTTCGACCCCTGGACGTCGAACTGCCGGTAGGTGACGCCCTTCGCTATCGCGGTGACGGCGGGTACGCCGCTGGCCGGTGCCGCCCCCACCAGGGCGGCACCGGCCAGCGCACCGAATGCCGTGAGAAGAGCGAGTACGGATCTGTTGGATCTGCCTGCCGGTAAACGCCTCTGACGATGCGTCACACTGCCCCCTGAGGTCTCGTCAACTGTCCCGGGTACCAGGGGAAGTGCAGCAGAAGACGGGAACCCGCGGGGTGGCTAGGCGTCGACTACACGAGAACGGGTGAGAAAACGCACCCCCTCGGGTGCCTCCAGCGAGAAACCGCTGCCACGGCCCGCCACGACGTCCACGATCAGCCGGGTGTGGCTCCAGGCCCCGTACTGGCTTCGCGCCATCCAGAACGTCACCGGCTCCGGCACGCCCTCGACCTCCAGCTCCGCCAGCAGCACGTCCGAACCGCCGGTGCGGAACTCGCCGTCGGGATAGCACATGGGCGCGCTGCCGTCGCAGCAGCCGCCGGACTGATGGAACATCAGCGGTCCGTGCGTGGCCCGCAGCCGGCGCAGCAACTCGGCGGCCGCGGGAGTGAGCTCGACACGCGGGGTCTCCTCGTCCATGGCGCCAGGGCAGCACACCCGACGTTGCGAGAGGGTTGCACACTCCCGCCTCGCCTCCGGTGACGGGCGCTGCGGCTCGGGCACATCGGTCAGGCCGGCTGGGGTGTCAGGCGCGCGTGGCCCCTGCGGTCGTAGTAGCGGGTCATGGCGAAGCCGAAGAGCAGGGCGAGGGCCGTGCCGATGGCGATCATGATCCAGGAGCGGGTCAGGCCGGCGTCACCGCGGGCGTCGAAGTAGAGGATGGCGCGCACTCCGTCGCTGAGCTGGCGCATGGGCTCGAAGTGGGAGAGGAAGCGGTAGAAGCCGGGGACGGCCTGCAGGGGGACGGTGGCTCCGGAGGACGGCAGGCCCAGCACGATGAAGACGAACATGGAGACCAGCTGGCCGATCCCGCCGAACGCGGCGTTGATGGCCTGCACGCCGAGGCCGACGGCGAGGGACGCGCAGTAGGAGTAGATCCACAGCAGGGGGAGATGGCCGGCGTCCATGTCCAGGATGGTGATCGTCGCGAGCATGATCAGGGAGACGGTGAGGACCGTGATGCCCGCGGTCATGGCCATCTTCAGCAGCAGCGTCTGGGTGCGGTTGATCGGGACCGTGGGCAGCCGGGTGTGCCAGGGGCCGATCTCGTTGTCGGCGTAGCCGAGCGAGGTGTCGACGGCGTTGCTGATGACGTTGCCGCCGATGAAGCCGGCCAGCACGAGCAGCAGGGTGTAGTAGAAGGCGCTCAGACCCAGGCCGCTGTGGCCGCCGAGGGGATGGCCGACCTGGGTGACGACGTTGACGGGGTCGGCCAGCAGCAGCTTGGTCGTGGCGTCGGCCCGCGCGTCCGCCCGGGTGAGCTGCTTGCCGATGGTCTGTGACGCCTGGTGCGCGGCCTGCGTGGTGATCTGACTGGCGAGGGAGGAACCCAGGCTGCCCTTGCCGGGGTTGGTCAGCACCGTCATCGTGGGCCGCTCGGTGGCGTCGCTGGTGGCGAGCGCGGTGACGGAGTCCGTGAAGTTCGCCGGGATGACCAGGGCGCCGTACACCTTCCCGGAGTCGAGCTGGTCCTGCGCCTCGGCGAGCGTCAGGGTGCGCCACGACGCCTTGTCGCTGGAGGTGTCGGAGGTGATGGCGGCGGCGATCTGCGTGCCCGCGTTCTGCCGCTGACCGGCCGGCGGTCTGCCCGTGTCCCCGTTGACCAGGGCGATCGGCAGATGGCGCAGATCGCCCTGCGGGTTGACGATGCCACCCATGTAGAGGAGGGACAGCAACAGGGCGAGCAGCCCGGTGAGAAGGGTGGGCATCACCCACAGCTTGGGGCGGCCCAGCAGGGTGACGGCACGGGCCGGGGGACTGGCGTCGGCCATGGTTCTCCGTAGGTCGTGGGGACGGGGGCATCCACCGCACATCTGCGCATCCCAGAGCCTACGGACGGCGAGGGGCAGACGAACGCAACCTGACCGAACGGCCCTGAACCGGTCGGAGCCCCCGTACGTACCTCTCAGGCAACCCACAGGACGGCCGCACCCTCCTACCGGTTGACGTAGTGGGCGACACATCCGAGGAGTGTCCGTTGGACCGCATCGAGTCCTCCCCCTCCGAACCGCGCGCGGTCTCCCGCCGCAGGTTCATGGTCTACTCCCTGTCCGCCGCCACCCTCACCGTCGCCGCCCCGCTCGCCTGCGACACCTCCAGGGCGCAGGGCTCCGAGCCCGCCGGCGCGGTGGCCACCGGCGACGACGACGAGATGCTGGTCCTGGAGGTCACCAAGGCGAACCGGGTGGTCGTACGGCTGCCCCGCGTCGAGGTCGGCCAGGGCGTCACCACCGCCGTCGCCATGATGATCGCCGAGGAGCTGGACGCCCGCCTCGCCGACGTCGACATCCCCCTCGCGGACGCCCGCACCAAGGGCAACCAGTCCACCGGGGGCTCCAGTTCCGTCCGATCGCTGTACGACCCCGCACGCCGGCTCGCCGCCACGGCCCGCGCGAGACTGGTGACGGCGGCCGCGCATCGCTGGCACCTGCCCGCCCGGACCCTGCACACCCGGGACACCATGGTCCTCGCCCCCGACGGCCGTAAGGCGAGCTTCGGCTCCCTCAGCGCGGACGCGGCCCGCATCCGCCGCACCGAGGTCTCCGCCCGGCCCCGCCCGGCCGCCCGGCACAAGGTGATCGGCCGGCCGACGAACCGGATCGACGCCCGGGACATCGTCACCGGAAAGGCGAAGTTCACCGGAGACCTGACCGTGGCCGGGGCGAAGCCTACCGTGGTCGCCAGGCCGCCGACGCTCGGCGGCCGGGTCGTCTCGGTCGACGACCGGGCGGCGCGCGCCCTGCCGGGCGTCCACGCCGTGCTGAGGGTGCCCGGCGGGATCGCCGTGGTCGCCGAGTCCTTCCACCACGCCTTCACCGCCCGGGACGCCCTGAAGATCAAGTGGGCGCCGGGCCCGATGAGCTCGCTGTCCGACGCCGGCATCCGCTCCCGGCTGCGGGCCGCGCTCCCCGCGCTGGGCTCACCGCCGCGCGGATCGACGCAGGTTGAGGGCGAGTTCGAGTTCGCGTTCGTCAGCCACGCGCCGATGGAGGTGCTGACCGCGATCGCGGACGTGCGCGCCCACCGGGCGGAGCTGTGGTTCTCCACGCAGACTCCGATGGAGGCGCGCGACACCATCGCGTCCGCCGTCGGACTGCCCGCCTCCGCCGTCACGGTGCATGTGATCCGCGGCGGCGGCTCGTTCGGGCGCCGGCTGACCTTCGACGCGGCGATCGAGGCGGCCCTGATATCCAAGGCCGCGGGGCGACCCGTCAAGCTGATGTGGAGCCGCAACGACGACACCCGGCACGGCCGGATGCGCCCCGCAAGCCACCACCGCATCCGCGCCAGCCACCAGAACGGCCGGGTGATCGCCTTCGCCCACGCGATGGCCTCGGTCAACGAGTCGTCCGGCAAGAGCGGGGTCGACCAGGCGTCCTTCGTACGGCGGGCTTCCGGACCCGCGCCCAGTGACTCCGGGCTCTACAACTTCGGCCGTCTGTCCGGGGATTCGGGCGGGGTCGACCTTCCGATCCCGCTCGGCGCCTGGCGGTCGGTCGACGCCGGAACCGCGCGGACCGCGGAGGAGATCCTCGTCGACGAGATCGCCGCGAGCCTCGGCGAGGACGCGGTCGCCTTCCGCCGTACGACCCTGCGCAGCACGTCCGTCCGGGCCGTGCTGGACAAGGTCGCCCTGGCCGGGGGCTGGGGGCGGGCCCTGCCCGCCGGGCACGGGCAGGGCGTGGCCGTGCACGAGGAGTACGGCTCCCGCGTGGCCTGCCTCGCGGAGATCGACGCGACCGACCCGCGCCGGCCCCGGGTGACCCGGGTGGTGATGGCCGCCGACGTCGGCACGGTGATCAATCCCCGGGGCCTCGAGGCCCAGCTCATGGGCACGGCGATCGACGGGATCTCCACCGTGCTGTCGGCCGGTCTGCACATCGACCGGGGTGCCGTGCGCGAGGGCAGCTTCGCCGACTTCCACTGGGCCCGGCAGCGCCACGCCCCGCTGCACTTCGAGGCGCACGTCATGCCGTCCACGGCGGACCCGGGAGGCGCCGGGGAGCTGGGGGTGCCGGCCGCCTCCGGGGCCGTCGCCAACGCCTACGCCCGCGCGACCGGCACCAAGCCGCGCCGCTTCCCGCTGAGCTTCTGAGAAGGACCCCATGCCCTCCTACTCCTTCACCCTCAACGGCGAGAAGGTCACCGTCGAGGCGCCCGCCGACATGCCCCTGCTGTGGGTGCTGCGCGACCTGCTGCACGTCACCGGCCCCAAGTACGGCTGCGGAGTCGGCGTCTGCCGTGCCTGCACCAGCCACCTCGACGGCGACGAGATCCAGCCCTGCGTCGTCAGGGTCGAGGACTGCGCGGGCCGGAAGGTCACCACCATCGAGGGCCTCGCCGACGGCGACACCCTGCATCCCGTGCAGCAGGCGTGGCTGGAGCGCGACGTCGCCCAGTGCGGGTTCTGCCAGCCGGGCCAGATCATGGCCGCGGTCGCCCTGCTGAAGCGGACCCCCCGCCCCACGGACGCCGACATCGACGGCATCGAGAACGTCTGCCGGTGCGGCACCTACAGCCGGATCCGGGAGGCCATCGAGAAGGCCGCGGCGGAGATCAACACGGCGACGCCGAAAATCACTCCCTGAGTGGCCCGGCTCACATGGCCATGAGGGCATGGCGCCGACACCATGGGGGACGTCATCGGCAGGCTGAAGGGAGCGGCGATGTTCCGCAAGGTGCTGGTCGCCAACCGTGGTGAGATCGCGATCAGGGCATTCCGTGCCGGCTACGAGCTGGGTGCCAGGACGGTCGCCGTCTTCCCGCACGAGGACCGCAACTCGCTGCACCGGCTGAAAGCCGACGAGGCGTACGAGATCGGCCAGCCCGGCCACCCCGTACGGGCCTATCTGTCGGTGGAGGAGATCGTCCGCGCGGCCCGCAAGGCCGGCGCCGACGCCGTCTACCCCGGCTACGGCTTCCTGTCGGAGAACCCCGAGCTGGCCAGGGCATGCGAGGAAGCGGGCATCACCTTCGTCGGGCCCAGCGCGCAGACGCTGGAGCTGACCGGCAACAAGGCCCGTGCCGTGGCCGCCGCCCGCGCGGCCGGCGTTCCGGTGCTCGGCTCCTCCCAGCCCTCCAACGACGTCGACGAACTGGTGCGCGCGGCCGAGGAGATCGGCTTCCCGGTGTTCGTGAAGGCCGTCGCCGGCGGTGGCGGCCGTGGCATGCGCCGGGTCGAGGACCCGGCCGCGCTGCGCGAGTCCATCGAGGCCGCCTCCCGTGAGGCCGCGTCCGCGTTCGGCGACCCGACCGTCTTCCTGGAGAAGGCGGTCGTCGACCCCCGCCACATCGAGGTGCAGATCCTCGCCGACGGCGAGGGCGACGTCATCCACCTCTTCGAGCGCGACTGTTCCCTCCAGCGCCGTCACCAGAAGGTCATCGAGCTGGCCCCGGCGCCCAACCTGGACCCGGCCCTGCGTGACCGCATCTGCGCCGACGCCGTCCGCTTCGCCCGCGAGATCGGCTACCGCAACGCGGGCACGGTCGAGTTCCTGCTCGACCGGGACGGCAACCACGTCTTCATCGAGATGAACCCGCGCATCCAGGTCGAGCACACGGTCACCGAGGAGGTCACCGACGTCGACCTGGTCCAGGCCCAGCTGCGCATCGCCTCCGGCCAGACCCTCGCCGACCTCGGGCTGTCCCAGGAGACGGTGAAGCTGCACGGCGCGGCCCTGCAGTGCCGTATCACCACCGAGGACCCCGCCAACGGCTTCCGCCCGGACACCGGCCGCATCAGCGCCTACCGCTCGCCCGGCGGCTCCGGCATCCGTCTGGACGGCGGAACCACCCACGCCGGTACGGAGATCAGCGCGCACTTCGACTCCATGCTGGTGAAACTCACCTGCCGGGGCCGGGACTTCAAGGCCGCCATCGGCCGGGCCCGGCGTGCCGTCGCCGAGTTCCGCATCCGGGGTGTGGCCACCAACATCCCCTTCCTGCAAGCGGTGCTGGACGACCCGGACTTCCAGGCGGGACGGGTGACGACCTCGTTCATCGAGGAGCGCCCGCATCTGCTGACGGCGCGTTCCTCGGCGGACCGGGGCACCAAGCTGCTGACCTACCTCGCCGACGTCACGGTCAACAAGCCGCACGGCGAGCGCCCCGAGCTGGTCGAGCCGGTCACCAAGCTGCCCCCGCTGCCCGAGGGCGAGCCGCGCGCCGGCTCCCGGCAGCAGCTCGTCGAGCTCGGCCCGGAGGGCTTCGCCCGCCGACTGCGCGAGTCCCCGACCATCGGCATCACCGACACCACCTTCCGCGACGCCCACCAGTCCCTGCTCGCCACCCGGGTGCGCACCAAGGACCTGCTCGCCGTCGCGCCCGTCGTCGCCCGCACCCTGCCCGAGCTGCTCTCCCTGGAGTGCTGGGGCGGTGCCACCTACGACGTAGCCCTGCGCTTCCTCGCCGAGGACCCCTGGGAGCGACTGGCCGCCCTGCGCGAGGCCGTGCCCAACATCTGTCTGCAGATGCTGCTGCGCGGCCGCAACACCGTCGGCTACACCCCGTACCCGACCGAGGTGACCGACGCCTTCGTGCAGGAGGCCGCCGCCACCGGCATCGACATCTTCCGCATCTTCGACGCCCTCAACGACGTCGGCCAGATGCGCCCCGCCATCGACGCCGTGCGGGAGACCGGCACCGCGATCGCCGAGGTCGCCCTCTGCTACACCTCGGACCTGTCCGACCCCAATGAGCGCCTGTACACGCTCGACTACTACCTGCGCCTCGCCGAGCAGATCGTCGAGGCCGGCGCCCATGTCCTGGCGGTCAAGGACATGGCCGGCCTGCTGCGCGCCCCGGCCGCCGCCAAGCTCGTCTCGGCGCTGCGCCGCGAGTTCGACCTGCCGGTGCACCTGCACACCCACGACACGGCGGGCGGCCAGCTCGGCACCTACCTCGCCGCGATCCAGGCGGGCGCGGACGCCGTGGACGGCGCGGTCGCGTCGATGGCCGGTACGACCTCCCAGCCCTCCCTGTCGGCGATCGTCGCCGCGACCGACCACTCCGACCGGCCCACCGGCCTGGACCTGCAGGCGGTCGGCGACCTGGAGCCGTACTGGGAGAGCGTCCGCAAGGTCTACGCCCCCTTCGAGGCGGGTCTCGCCTCCCCGACCGGGCGCGTCTACCACCACGAGATCCCCGGCGGGCAGCTGTCCAACCTGCGCACCCAGGCCGTCGCACTGGGCCTCGGCGACCGCTTCGAGGAGATCGAGGACCTGTACGCGGCCGCCGACCGCATCCTGGGCCGGCTGGTCAAGGTCACCCCGTCCTCCAAGGTGGTCGGCGACCTCGCGCTGCACCTGGTCGGCGCCGGGGTCAGCCCCGAGGACTTCGAGGCGGCGCCCAACCGCTACGACATCCCCGACTCGGTCATCGGCTTCCTCCGCGGTGAGCTGGGCACCCCGCCCGGCGGCTGGCCCGAGCCGTTCCGCAGCAAGGCGCTCGAGGGGCGCGGCCCGGCCAAGCCCGTGCAGCAGCTGACACCGGAGGACCGCGAGGGCCTGGCCAAGGAGCCCCGCGCCACCCTCAACAGCCTTCTGTTCCCCGGCCCGACCCGCGAGTACGAGGCCCACCGCGCCGCCTACGGCGACACCAGCGTCCTGGACAGCAAGGACTTCTTCTACGGCCTGCGCCCGGGCAAGGAGTACTCCGTCGACCTGGAACCCGGCGTGCGGCTCCTGATCGAGCTGGAGGCGGTCGGCGAGGCCGACGAGCGCGGTATGCGCACCGTGATGTCGACCCTGAACGGCCAGCTCCGCCCGATCCAGGTGCGGGACACGGCCGCCGCCTCCGACATCCCGGTCACCGAGAAGGCCGACCGGGGCAACGCCGGCCATGTCGCCGCGCCGTTCGCCGGTGTGGTCACCCTCGCGGTCGCCGAGGGCGACGAGGTGGACGCCGGGGCGACCGTGGCCACCATCGAGGCCATGAAGATGGAGGCCGCGATCACCGCCACCAGGGCGGGCCGTGTGACCCGCCTCGCCATCAACCGGATCCAGCAGGTGGAGGGCGGAGACCTGCTGGTCGAGATCGGCTGAACCCCGTCTCGCGACGATTCCGACGGCCGTATCGGGAAACCCGGTACGGCCCATCGGAACCGCCGGAGAGGGCGCCATGACTGCTGCCGACACCGCACGCTACGACGACCAGGACGACACCCCCCTGAAGGGGTACGCCGTGCTCGCCGGCACCTTCGCGACGGGACTCGCGGCCTTCACCGCGGCGGTCCGGGCACGCGGCGTACGGCCGCCCCGGGACGTGCCGCCGTGGGACGTCGCCCTGATGGGAGCGGCCACCTACAAGGCCTCCAGGCTGCTGGCCAACGACAAGATCACCAGCTTTGTGCGGGCGCCGTTCACCGAGCGCAAGGGGGACGGCGAGGCCGCGGAGGTCATGGACGAGCCGCGCGGCAAGGGGGTGCGCCGGGCCGTGGGCGACCTGGTGTCCTGCCCGTTCTGCGTCTCGGTCTGGGCGGCCGGCGCCCTGGTCTGCGGCTACACCACCGTCCCCCGGGCCACCCGGCTGGTCTGCGCGGGCCTGGGCGCGGTGACCCTGGCGGACTGGCTGCAGTACGCCTGGACCTGGACCCAGCAGAGCGTCGAGTGAGGACCGCCCTGGCCGGAAGTCGACCTGTGGGTCCATCGGCGCGGTGAGAGCGATGGCGGTGGGTACCCGGCGCCGACCCGTTACGGTTCTCACCCCCCAGGAGGCCCTCATGGGCTTCAATCCTCTGGAACACCGTGGCATCCCGCTCGAGCGTCAGATCCGCAGCTGGCGCGAGCTGGATGTCGAGCCCGTCGACCCCGACCGCGGCGACCCGTACACCAAGTGCCGGATCATCACGATGAACGGCATCGAGGTCGAGGCGATCCTCTTCAACCACCAACTGGCCCGGCACTGTCCGGACATGGAGGTCAAACGGCAGCTGGCGGAGGTCCGCTACGCCGAGGCGCAGCAGCAGAAGGCCGTCAACTGGCTGCTGCCGGGACTGGCCTCGGTGCTGGAGACGACGATCTCCTACGAGCAGGTCGCCGTCGACCTCACCGGCTGGATCGCCCGGCACGAACCCGACCCCTACCTCAAGCAGGCCTACGAGTTCGGCGTCCTGGAGGACTTCGACCACCTGTACCGGTACGCCAACCTCTACGAGATGATCGAGCACCGCAAGGCGGACTCGATCGTCGAGAACCTCACCGAGGTCATGCCGGGCCGCCCGACGAAGTTCCACCACCGTCACCCGGCCGACAACGTCCGTGAGCCCTACGACCGGACGACCGTGAACCCGCTGTCCAAGCTGCACGCGCTGACCGTCATGTCCGCCGAGCAGCAGACCATGAACTTCTACCTGAACGTCGGCCCGCAGTACATGGAGCCGATCGCCCGGCAGCTCTACCAGGAGATCGGGCTGATCGAGGAGGAGCACGTCACGCACTACGAGTCGCTGGTCGACCCGGGCGAGACATGGTGGGAGCAGCTCGTCAACCACGAGTACAACGAGTGCTACCTCTACCACTCCTTCATGGAGCAGGAGTCCGACCCAAAGGTGAAGGCGATCTGGGACCTGCACCTCAACATGGAGCTCGAACACCTCCATATCGCCTGCGATCTGATGCGCCGTCACGACGGCCGCGACCCGCGGGAGATCCTCGCACCCGAGCTGCCCAACGTGCTCACCTTCGAGCCCAACAAGGCCTACCTGCGCGAACTCCTCGACACGCAGATGGATCTGACCACACTGGGCGCCGGTTACGTGCGCGACGCGCACGAGCGGTTCGAGCGGATGCAGGAGCAGATCCACGGCGGCGAGGAGCCGCCGAGCGAGCGGGTCATGGCCCAGCACCGGGAGATGTTCGGGCGTGAGTACCGCCACCAGACCGAGGGGGAGCACCCCGATGTCGCCTCACGGGAGAAGAACTGACATGGCCGGCATCGCCGCCGACGACGCCGACGTCGTCGCCCTGCTCATGCGCCAGCACGGAGACATCCGCAACCTGTTCGACGAGGTCGAGAAGGCCGGCGGGGAGGAGCGCCGGGCCGCGTTCCGCCGGCTGGTCCGTCTGCTCGCCGTGCACGAGACGGCGGAGGAGGAGGTCGTCCACCCCTTCACCCGCACCTCGGTGCCGGACGGCGAGGCCGTGGTGGAGGCGCGGCTCGCCGAGGAACGCGAGGCGAAGGAGGTGCTCAGCCGGCTCGACGGCATGGACACCGACGACCCCAAGTTCCTGCCCGGACTCGACGCGCTGCGCAAGGACGTGATGGCCCACGCGCGCTCCGAGGAGCGCTACGAGTTCATCCACATCCGCCGCAGCGCGGACAAGGCACGGCTGGCGTCCATGGCGACGGCGCTGCGCGCCGCCGAGGCCATGGCTCCGACCCACCCGCACCCGGGCACCGAGTCCGCGGCGAAGAACCTCACCCTGGGTCCCGTGGCCGCGGTGATCGACCGCACCCGTGACGCCGTCCGCAAGGCGCTGGGCAAGGACGGCTGACCTCAGGTGTTCAGCGGGCGGCGACCAAGGCGTCCAGGCCGAGGTCGTCGCCGCTGACGTCGGCGAGCCACGCGTCGTGGACGTACTCGAAGCCGCCGGTGTCGGTGTCCAGCAGACCGATACTCCCGGGTGTGACCTGCTGCCGCGGGTTGATCGGCGCACCGCTTCTGCCGTCGGTCTTCGGGCGCACCAGCTGCGCGAGGGCGTACGAGGTCGTCGGACCGTACCGACGCGGCCCGTTGGGGTGGTGGTAGTGGCCGCTGACGTGCAGGGGCGGCCGCAGATGCTCGATGAGCCGGGTCAGCTCGGGGGAACCCTGGACGGTGCCGCGCCACTCGGACATGCCGTAGGGGCCGTCGTGGGTGACCAGCAGGTCCACGCTGCCCGGTTCGGCGTCCAGCAACCGGGCGTACGCCTCGGGGTCGAAGTCCATCGCCTCCGACTCGATCAGTCCGAGGAAGGCGGTGCGCAGGCCGGCGATCTCGACGACAGTGCCGCAGGCGACGTGACGGTAGGCGCCGAGCGGGTCCACCGGAGTCACGGCCGACAGGCTGTTGTGATGCAGGGTGGCCAGCCACTCGTGGTCCTCGTGGTTGCCGCTGACGAAGTGGACCGAGGGAACCTGCTCCAGCGTTCTGCGTACCGCGTCGGCCAGTCGGGGTGACGGATCGAGCAGCCGGAAGAAGTCGCTCTGCGCCGGCTGGTCCGCGCCGAACCGCCGACTGGCCTCGTCCCACCGTTCCGGGGCGGGAAACGCGCCCAGGTCGCCGACCTGGATCAGCGCGTCGAGCCGGATCCCGCGCCGCTTCCGCAACAGCACCGCGGCGCCCAGCGCGTGCAGCACGCATCCGTGGACGTCCCCGAAGAACGCGACCTTCACATGCCGCTCCCTTGTCCTGGTCGTCTCTCTGCTCTGTGGTGTCGCATTTGTCGAGCCTCGCGGGCTGGGGGCGGACGGGCAAGCGGATATCCACTCCAGGGATGGTGGCCGGCGCGGGCGATCGTATGATGATGGCCGGATCGCTCAAACGAACATTCCCGGGGCGGAGGCCGTATGCGTGAGCCGGTCGATCTCAGGCGGCGGCGGATCCTCGCCGCGGTGCAGGCACGCGGAACGGCCCGGGTCGCCGACCTCGCCGCCGAACTGCAGGTGTCGGTGGTGACCGTCCGCCGGGACGTCGAGGAACTGACCCGCGAGGGCAAGCTGAGGCGCGGCCACGGTGTGGTCCGCTCCACCCTGCCCGCCCAGGAACTGCCCGAGCGCGCCGCCGGTGAGGGCGACACCGTGGCCGTGGTGGTGCCCGAGCGGCACTCCTACCTCTACGAGGCCCTGCACGGCGCCCGCACCGTCCTGGACGCCGCCGGACTACGGGTCGCCCTGCACATCGCCCCGCAGGTGCCCGGCGCCGAACGCCCCCAGGTGGAGCGGGCGCTCGCCGACGGGGCCCGCGCGGTGCTGCTCGCTCCCCGCTGGCGCAGCCCGGCGGCGGAGGAGGACGACTACCGCTGGCTCGCCGCGCTGGACGTGCCGACCGTGCTGATGGAGCGCCGCCCTCCGAAGGGCAGCGCCCTGCACGCCATGGACTCGGTCTGCTCCGACCACTGGTACGGCGCCCACCTCGCCGTCGAGCACCTGGTCGGCCTCGGCCACCGGCGCCTGGTCTTCGCGACCCGCGACGACAGCCCCACCGCCCGCACCCTGCGCGCCGCGCTCACCGAGATCGCCGGCGATCACCCCCTGGTCGAGGAGTGGGCCTGGGCGCTGAGTTCCTCCCGCGGGGCCCTCGACCAGCAGCCCACCGATGTGACGGACCTTGCCGCGCTGTTGCGCAAGGCGGGCGCGACGGCCGCCGTCCTGCACGGCGACGTGGACGCGCTGATGCTGGTGCAGCAGCTCGCCGAGAACGGTGTGCGCGTCCCCGAGGACTGCTCGGTCGTCGCCTACGACGACGTGGTGGCCGGTCTCGGCAGCCCGCCGCTGACGGCGGTGTCACCGCCCAAGGGCGAGGTCGGGCGGGTGGCCGCGGAGCTGCTGCTGCGGCGCCTGGGCGGCACTCACGGCGAGGGAGGGCGCTCGGTGCAGCGCGTCGAACTGCTGCCGACCCTCACGGTGCGCGGCTCGACGCGGGCCCTGTGACACGGGGGGCCCGAGGAGCCGTATCCGCACCGATGAGCGTTTGACCGCTTTATTTTCTTCTGATCGATCTATTGACCGTTTCCCGTGGGCCACGGAGGATTCCGGTGACTCGAACAGGTCGTGCCCACCCGGGCACGCCGGAGCCTCGGGAGGCCCGATGCCTGGTCGACACAGCCGTCGATCCGTGCTCGCCGCGATGGCCGCCCTGCCGCTGACCGGTGCCGTGAGCGCCTGCAGCGGACAGGGCGCCACCTCGGCGGGCAGCACCAGCGGGACCACGCACATCACCTTCTGGTCCGCCCTGCGGGGCAGCCAGCAGGTGGTGGACGCGTTCAACCGCACCCACGACCGAATCCAGGTCGACTTCCAGCAGATCCCGTCCGGCACCCAGGGCGGCTACGCCAAGCTCTCCAACGCCGCCCGGGCCGGCAACGCGCCGGACGTGGCCACCATCGAGTACCCGCAAGTGCCCGGCTTCGCCATCGACGGCGTCGCCCGCGACATCAGCGGCATGATCAGCGACACCCTCAAGGCCAAGCTCCTGCCGCAGGCCCTCGGCCTCACCACCTTCCAGGGCCGCACCTTCAGCGTCCCGCTGGACGTCGAGCCGATGGTCATGCACTACCGCACCGACCTCTTCGAGCGGTACGGCCTCCACGTCCCGCGCACCTGGGACGAGTTCGCCGAACTCGCCCACACGGTCAAACGCAAGGCGCCCGAACGCCGGCTGGCGCTGTTCCCCACCGACAGCCTCGCCACCCCGTTCGCGGCCTACTGCTGGCAGGCCGGCGCCCAATGGTTCGACACCTCCCACGGTGCCTGGAACGTCTCCCTCGCCGACGCGCCCACCCGGCGTGTGGCGTCGTACTGGCAGAAACTCATGGACGAGGACGTCGTGTTCGTCAACGCCATGGACAGCCGCCAGTACGACGCGCAGGTCGCCGACGGGCTGGTGCTGACCCGGCTCACCGGCGCCTGGGACGCAGGCGCCCAGATGAAGGCGCAGCCCGGGCTGAAGGGCAAGTGGCGGATCGCGCCGCTGCCGCAGTGGGACGAGAGCCACCCGGCCATCGGCACCCATGGCGGCTCCACCTTCGCCGTCACCAAGGACAGCCGGCATCCCGAGGCCGCCATGGAGTTCATCGAGTGGCAGGTCTCCCACCCCGACGCCCTGCGCGCCCGGCTCTCCAGCGGCGCGAGCAGCCAGTACCCGGCCGTGCCCGCACTGGTCCCCGTCGACCGCAAGGCCTTCGACCGCTCGTACTACGGCGGACAGGACATCTACACCCTCTACGACCAGGAGGCCCGCAAGATCCGCGACGGCTGGGTGTGGGGCCCGCGGATGACCGCCACCGGCAAGGTGATGCAGGACGGCTTCGCGCGCGTCGGCGGCGGACAGGGCAGCCTCATCGACGCCGTGCGCGCGGCCCAGGACGGCACGATGCCCGACCTGAAGGCCCTGGGCCTGTCCACCACCCAGCACAGCACCTGAGCACCGGCAGGGCATCCCGCCCGCATCAGAGCCACCGGCAAGGCATCCCGCACCCACCTGAGCCGCCCGAAAGGCAGGTGAACCCCGTGGCCGCGACCACCCAGCAC